>CAZXKN010000162.1:0-25915 GCA_964641815.1 uncultured Gemmatimonadaceae bacterium
CTACTTCAAACCTCTCGTGGCGAAGAAGCTCGGTCGCTTCATGACGACGCGTCAGCTCATCCCGCCGGGCTTCGTGCTCGGACTTGTCGCGACGGGAATTGCGGCATTGCTCTGGACGCCGGCGCTCTACCTCTTCGGGCTGGTCGCCGGCAGTTACGCCGCCGTGGTACTCGGCGCCGCCGTTCAAACGGCCCTGAAAGAGGGACCAGCGACCGGGCTGGCGTTCGTCACCGTTCTGCCCGTGATTCACGTCAGCTACGGCCTCGGGTTCTGGCGCCGCGTCATCGAACTGCTGCTCCCCGCCCGCACCGGGGCCGCCAAGCGCGCCGCCGAGCTGCCGCTGTCGCGCTGAGCACGGTCCCCATGGCCTCCCGCCCGGAGATCGCCAGCCTGATGTACCACGAGGTCACCGACGACGGGGCGTCGACGGGCTTCCAGCGTCCCGGAGCGCTCGCCTACAAACATTCGACCGCCGCGTTCACGGACCATCTGCGCCACATCGACGCCGCGGCCGCCGTCACGCCGGGCCGCATCGTGGACATCGACTTCTCGCAGCCGGGCCGCTACGTGCTGCTCACGTTCGACGACGGCGGCAAGAGCGCCCTGGTCGCGGCGGAGCTGCTCGCCAAGCACGGCTGGGCGGGCCACTTCTTCATCGTCACGAGCCTCATCGGCAGCCGCACCTTTCTCAATGCGGAGGAGGTGCGGGCACTGCGCAGCGGCGGGCACATCGTCGGCAGTCACTCGCACACCCATCCGATGATCTTTCGCGCGCAGGCGCCGCCCAAGATGGCCGAAGAGTGGCGCACCAGCTGCGATATCCTGGGACAGATCCTGGGAGAGCCGTGCGTCTCCGCCGCGGTGCCCGGTGGCGACATCTCCGACGACGTGCTGGAATCGGCAAGCGGCGCGGGACTCCGCTATCTCTTCACCTCGGAGCCCTGGCTCGTGCCGCGCCGCGTCGGGGACTGCTGGATCCTGGGGCGCTACAGTGTGAAGATCTCGACCTCGCCGGCCCGCATCGAATCGCTGGTGCGGTTCAAGAGTTGGACGCGTGCCCTGTGGCGCCGGCGGTTGAAGGTGCTGGCGACCCAGCTGGCACCACCGCTCTACCGCCTGTACATCCGGGCCCGTTCGACCTAGCCGCTGCTGCGTCGAGCACTCGCCACTTGCCTTCTTAGTGGCAGCTGTTGGTGCCGCTGTCGGTGAACGTCGACCCCGGCACGCCGATGAACTGCCAGCTGTAGCTCCCCGTCGTCAGCGTCAGCTTCAGGATGCCGAACGTCCGTCCCTCGCGCACTTCGCTCGTCGGGAAGATGTTCGTGAGATCCCCGCCGCTTTCTCCACCCATGCCCGCGATGATCGTACGAATGCCTTTGACCGGATCGGGGCTGCCGTCGGGCTTCATCGGCGCGAGGCGCTCGTAGACGTGCCGGTGCCCGTTGAGCACCAGGTCGACCCCGGCGGCGTAGAGATCGTCCCACAGCGGACGCGCGCTCGTGATGACTGCGCCGCTCGTGCCCGTCGACCCGCCGATCGAGGAGTACAACGGATGATGCCAGTAGGCGAGAGTACAGACGTTCGGGTGCGCCGCGAGATCGGCCTTCAGCCACAACTCCTGCGGTGTGCCGGGGTCGGTGGCGATGTTGCTGTTGAGCACGATGATGTGCCACGAGCCGAGGTCGAAGCTGTAGTAGCCCTGGCCCGCCGTCCCCGCCGCTGCGCCGAAGTAGGCAAAGTAGGGCGCTGCCGTGGACGACACATCGTACTCGTGGTTCCCGGCCGAGGGGTGGGTGCGCGACTTGAACGCCCCCCAGGTGGGGTTGTAGCAGTTCTTGTAGTCGTTCGTCGATCCGTTGGGATAGGCGTTGTCGCCGAGCGTGAAGACGGGAACGCTCGGAATGGCGTTGATCAGCGCGGCCGTGGCGGCATCGTTGTCGTTGCCGCAATCAGCGATGTCGCCCGCCCCGATGAACACGACCGACGCGCCAACCGCTTCGACCGTCACGGCGGCCGTCTGCGTCAACGCCACGCCGCCCGCCGTCGCCGACACCGTGACCGTCCCGGTGCTCGAAGCCTTCACCGACCCCGTCGCCACGCCGGTCGCATCGGTGGCAGCGGCAGGCTGCGTCACCGACACCCCGGTGCCCGTCGCACTCAGGTGGACGGTTGCACCGCTCACCGGGTTGCCGAACTGATCCTGTGCCGTCACCGCGATGGACGATGGGCTATTGACGACGACCGTCGTCGGGATGGCCTGCACCGTGGACTGCGACGCGGCAATGGCGCCGGCCGTCACGGTGATCGCCGGCTTCTGGTTGAGCACGACCCCGCTCGCAGTCGCCGTCACCGTCTTCACGCCGGCCGACGTCGAGCTCAGCGTCCCGGATGCGACGCCGCTCGCGTTGGTCAATCCCGGCGGCTGTCCGATCGTGTTACTGCCGCTCGCGGACAGCGTCACCGTCACCCCCGGCAGCGGGGTGCCACTGCCGTCCCGCACCGTCACCGTGATCGCGGACGACCCGCCCCCCGCCACGATGGAGGCCGGCGAGACGGCGACGGTCGACTGGGACGCCGACACGACGCCCGTCGACACGTTGAAGGTCCCGGAAACGGTCCCGCTGAGGCCCGTTGCGGATGCGGCGAGCGTGTAGCCTGTCGCCCCCGTGTTCACCGTCAATGCCGGGAAGGTGGCCAGGCCGTTGACTGCCGCAATGGGGCCGTTCCCGGTCAGACTCCCCGGATTCATGTTCAGCGCGAGCGTAATGGGGTTCACGGCACTCGTCACGCGGTTGGCGAACGCGTCCCGCACCTCGACCTGCACTGAGGGTGACATCGCGACGCCGGCGATCGCGTTCGAGGGCTGCACGACGAACGCCAATCCCGCCGCCGCCGCTGCCTTGACGGTGACGGTATCGACCCGGTCGATCCCGGTGCCGTCGATCGTCGCCGACACGATCTTCGTCTCCGCCGCCGTCGAGCGCAGCGTCCCCTTGGCGACACCGTTCGCGTCGGTCACGGCGGGCTGGCCGAGCACGTTCGCCGAACCCGTCGCGGCGAGCACGACGGCGACCCCGGGGATCACGTTCCCTTGATCGTCCTTCGCGGTGATCGTGAAGGTGTCGACGCTCGTTCCTGTGCTGGCCGCGATCGTGTCGGCCACGGCGACGATCGTGGACTGCGAGACCGAGACCTCTCCCGCCACCACCGTCACCGTCGTGGTCGCGGTCACGGGCAAGCCGTTGACCGTCGCCGACACCGTCTTCGTCCCGACGAGCGTCGAGCTCAGCGAGCCCGTCGCCACACCGGCGGCGTTCGTCGCGCCACCAGGCTGCACGACGGTGTTCCCGCCCCCCAACGCGGCGAGGCCCACGGTCGCGCCACTCACGACATTGCCGAAGGCGTCCTTCGCGGTGACGGTGATCGTCGACGTGAACCCGCCGTTGCTCGCCGCGATGCTCGCCGGCGCCGCGCCGATGGTCGTCTGGGCGCCTGAGGCCGCCGCGGCGTTGACCGTCACGACCGGTTGCTGGGCGATCACGACGCCGTTGACCGTCGCAGAGATCGTCTTGTCCCCGACGATCGTCGCGCTCAGGGAACCGGCGGCCGTCCCCGCGGCGTTCGTGACACCCGCTGGTTGGACGAGCGTGAACCCGGTGCCCGTGGCCGCGAGCTGCACCGTCGCTCCGGCGATCGCATTGCCCCCGGCATCCCGCGCCGTCACGGTGATCGTGGCGGCGCTCGAGCCGGTACTCGCGGTGATCGGAGACGGCAGCGCCGTGACCGTCGACTGACTCGCCGAGACGGGTCCCGGCGTGATGTTGAAGGCCGCTGACTTGCCCGCCGTCATCCCCGTCGCGGTCGCGCTCAGGGTGTAGCTGGAGGCCGACTTATCGATCTGCAGGTCGCTGAACTTCGCCACTCCAGCGACCGCCGCCCTGGCGAGCGTCCCGCTCAACGTGCCGCCGCCCGGATTATCGGCGATCGCGAGGGTCACCATCCCGGTGAAGCTCGTGCTGATGTTGCCGAATTGATCCTTCGCCGTCACCTCGACCGCCGGGGTGATCGCCGTCCCGGCTCCCGCCGCACTCGGCTGGACCGTGAAGAACAGCGCGCCGCCGGTGGCGGGATTGACGGTCACCGTGTCGGTTTGCGCGAGAGCCAGAGATCCCGCCTTCGCCGAGACGATCTTCGGCTCCGAGATCGTCGAGCTCAACGCGCCTTGTGCGACGCCGGCAGCGTTGGTGGGGCCTGCTGGTTGGATCAGGTTGTCGCCCAATCCCGTCGCGGCGAGCGTCACGGTGACTCCCGGAACGGGATTGCCGAACGCGTCGCGCACGGTTGCGGTGAGCGTGGCCGCGCTCGATCCGGTGCTCGAAGTGATCGTCGAGGGCGAGGCGGTGAGCGTCGAGACGGTCGCGGAGGGCGTTGCCGGGCCGACCGCGAAGCCAGCCGACGTTGTGGACGTCAATGTCGCCGTCGTGGCGGTCAACGTATAGCCGCTGCCGGCACGGTCGATGTTGAGGTCGGTGAAGCTGGCGACGCCATTCACCGCGAGCACTCGCTTGGTGCCCGAGAGCGTCCCGCCTGCCGGGTTCGTCCCGATCGCGATGCCGATGGAGTCCGCGAACGACGGCACGGTATTGCCGAACTGATCGACCGCGACGACCTGCACGGCGGGTGCGATGGCCGTGCCGGCAACGGCCGTCGCCAGCTGACCGGTGAACATCAGCTTCACGGCTTGCGCCGGCGAAATCGTCACCGGAGGACTGGCTGTCGTCGTGAGCGACCCCGCTGACGCCTGGAACGTGTAAGGGGAGCCGCTCTTGTCGATATGCAAATCCGCGAAGGTGGCGACGCCACCGCTGGCGGGGATCGTCGTCGTCCCCATCAGCGTGCCGCCGACGGGGTTCGGGCCGAGCGAGACGGTCACGTTGCCGGTGAACCCGGTTGCGACGTTGCCGCCGACGTCCCGGGCGGTCACCACGAGGGGAGGCGTGATCACGACACCGGCGACGAGGGCGGAGGGCAGCGACGTGAAGAAGAGCTGGGACGCGGCCCCGGCCGTCACGGTCACGGATGCCGAGCCGGCGACCGCGTCGACCTTCGCCGAGATCGTCGCCGCGCCAAGCGCGACGCCGCTGGCGACGCCGCTCGGGCTCACGGTGGCGATACTCGAATCGGAGCTCGACCAGGCCACGCTGTGGCCGCTCAGCGGATTCCCCTGCTCGTCCTTCGGCGTGGCGGTGAGCAGCAGGGTCGTCCCCACCGGAAGCGGCGATGCCGACGGACTGACGGCAACGGACGCGACCGTTTTGGGGGGACCGGCGTTATCCGCCGTGCAGGCTGCCGCCAGCGACGCGATCACCATGGCCCGGCGGGGGTAGCCGGACCGGAGATACCGCGCAAACAAGCCTGCCACCTCACCCTCGATCGATGGCTGTGGTATGCGTGCTACAACTACATGGGATTCCCCGGATATAGAAGCAATTTCCAGACCCTAGTGGCAGGTCCCCGAGCCCGAATCCGTGTACGTGCCGGCCTGTGGAAACCCTTGAGCCGGGAGGAATTCCCAGCGGTAGGAGTTGGGATAGAGGGTCAGACGCAACACCCCGCGCGAGAAGTTGGCGGCGTCGCTCGCTTCGACGTTGGCCGGGCTGTTGGGGAAGTTGCCGTGGGTCTCACCGCCGCCGGTCCCGACGATGAACTCCCGTATGCCCGCACTCGTCGCGTTGCCGAGTGAGTCCTGCGGAGCGAAGCGCTCATACAAGTGGTCGTGACCGTTGATGACGACCTCGGCACCCGCATTCTCGAGCGCCTGCCAAAGGCGCCGCACCCGGGTGCCGGCGCCGCCCGACGATCCCGAAGTAAAGATCGGCCGGTGCCACAGGGCCAGCACGCATTGGTTCGACCGTCCGCTGAGGTCGTTCTGCAACCAGGTCAGCTGGCTCGAGCTGGGACTCGTCACCCCGGAGTCGCTGTTCAAGACGACGACGTGCCACGCGCCGAGATCGTAGCTGTAGTAACCGAAGCCGTTCCCCAGCGGATCCGCCGCCGCGCCGAAATACGTGAAGTACGGCGCTGCCGTCCCCGAGCTGTCATACTCGTGGTTCCCCACCACGGGGCGCGTGCGCGCTTTGTGCCGGCCCCACGTCGGGTCGTAGCAGGACGTGAAGTTCGTCGTGGTGCCGTTGGCGTAGGCGTTGTCGCCGTCGGCGAACACGGTGCCGGGGATGGTATCGAGCTGGTTGGCCGTCGCATCGTCCTTGATCGAGTTGCAATCGGCAATGTCCCCGGCGCCGACCAACACGGGCATCACCGCGAGGCCCGGTGTCTGGGTGAGGGTGATCCCGCCGGCGGTCGCCGCCAGTGTCTTGTTCTCCGCCACGGACGCGTTGTAGCTGGTGGTGAACGTACCGTTGGCGTCGGTCGTGCCCGACCCCGACGGCGAGAACACGTTCCCCGTCCCGTTCGCCGAAACCACGACCGGCGACCCCACGATGCGGTTGCCGAACTGATCCTTCACCGTGACGGTGACCGTCGAGGTCTGGAAGGCAGGATTGCACGAGGTCGTGCACTGCCCCACCGTGTCGGCGGAGCTGGCGAGCGTCGAGAGGCCCGTATCGACGCCATCCGCCGACACCGTGAACCCCGAGCTGGTCGCGCCCGTGAGACCGCTCGCGGTGGCCGCGAGCGTGTAGCCGGTGCCGCTCTTGTCGATGCTCAGGTTCGAGAACGTCGCGACTCCGCTCGCTGCGGCATGTGACGTCGTGCCGGAGAGCGTACCGCCTCCGGCGTTCGTGCCGATCGCGATGGACACGGTATTGGCCGCCGTCGTGACCCGGTTGCCGCCGGCGTCGCGCACTTCCACCTTGACGGCCGGATTGACGAACACGCCCGCCGTCACATCACTCGGCTGCACCAGGTACCCGAGCTTCGCCGCGGGGCCGACAGCGATCGTGAACGTGGCAGACGTCGCACCCGTCAGGCCCGTCGCCGCCGCACCGAGCCGGTAGCCGCTCGCTGCGCTGTCGATGCTGAGGTTCGCGAACGTCGCGATGCCGCTGGCGGCGCCCACGACCGTGGTCCCCGAGAGTGACCCTGACTTCGGATTGGTGGCGAGCGAGATCGTGACGGAATTGCCGGCGCTCGTCACCCGGTTGCCGCCCGCATCCTGCACCTCGACCTGGATCGCCGGCGCGATCGCTACGCCGCCGCTACCGTTGGACGGCGCCACATGGAAACCGAGCTTCGCCGCCTGCCCGACCGTGATGTTGAAGGCGCTCGACGTTGCGCCGGTCAGGCCCGACGCGCTGGCGTCGAGCGTATACCCGGTCCCGGCGCTGTCGAGACTGACACCGGAGAACGTCGCCAGGCCGTTCACCGCGGCTACCGTCTTGGTCCCGGCCAGTGTGCCGGCATTGGGGTTCGTACCGATCGCGAGCGTCACGCTGTTCGTTGCCCCGGCGACCCGGTTTCCCCCGACATCCTGGATCTCGACCTGCACCGCGGGAGCGATCGTGGTCCCGCCGGTCGTCCCCGTCGGTTGCACGAAGAATCCCAACTTGGTCGCAGAGCCGACCGAGATGTCGAACGCGGGTGACGTGGCAGCGGTCAGCCCGCTCGATGAGGCAATCAGGGTGTAGCCGGTGCCCGCGTTGTTGATGCTGAGCCCGGGGAATGTCGCCAACCCGCTCGACGCCGCTCGTGATGCCGTGCCGGCGAGGGTGCCGCTCGACGGGTTGTTGCCGATCGCGAGCGACACCGTCACGCCGGACGACGTCACACGATTGCCGCCGAGATCGCTCACTTCGACCTGGATGTCGGGGCTGATCGGCTGGCCCGGCACGGTATTGGACGGCGGCACGAGGTAACCGACCTTCACCGCTGATCCCACCGTGATGGTGAAGGGCGTTGACGTTGTACCGCCGAGCCCCGCAGCGCTCGCGGCCAGGGTATATCCGGCTCCCGCGCTGTCCACGCTCAAGTCATTGAACGTGGCCACGCCGCTGACCGCCGATCGGGGGATCGTGCCCGACAGCGTGCCGTCGTTGGCGTTCGTGCCGAACGCGATCGAGACGGAATTGGTAGCCCCGGTCACCCGGTTCCCGCCGGCATCCTGAATTTCGACCTGCACATTGGCGAGCGTCGCGCCGCCCGACGTTCCACTCGGTTGGGTGAAGAACGACAGCTGCGTCGCTGATCCGACCACGACGTTGAAGGTGTTCGACGTAGCCCCCGAAAGGCTCGTCGCCGAGGCGGCCAGCGTGTAGCCGCTACCGATCTTGTCGATGTGCAGATCCGCGAACGTCGCCACGCCCGCCACTGCCGAAACGCCCGGCGTTCCCGAGAGCGTTCCGCTCCCGGGATTGGTCGCGATCGCTATCGAGATCAGCCCCGTGAAGCTGGTGGCCGTATTCCCCTGCGCATCGCGGGCCGTCACTTTGACCGACGGAGTAATCGCGGCGGTCGCTGCCGTCTGGCTCGGTTGCTGTGTAAAGACCAGCGTTGTCGCCGGACCCGGCGTGATAGTGAACGCGGTGCTCGTGTCGGGCGTCAATCCGCTCGCGCCCGCCCGGAGTTTGTAGCCGTTGCCGGTCTTGTTGATGCTGAGATCGCTGAAGGTGGCAAGACCAGCTACCGCCGACTGGGTCGCCGTGCCCGACAGCGTTCCCGAACCAGGATTCGCGGCGAAGGTGAGCGTCACCGAGTTCGTGGCCGTCGGCACGCGGTTTCCGAACGGGTCGAGAACCTCTACCTGGACTCCCGGCGTGATCACGGCCCCAGCGATCGCCGCACTCGGCTCAACGAAGAACGACACCCGGGCAGCGGCCGCCGGGACGATATTGAAATCTGCGGAGACATCCCCGGTCAAGCTCGTCGCCGAGGCGGAGAACGAGTAGCCGGTCCCGCTCTTGTTGATGCTGAGGTTCGAGAACGTCGCGACCCCCGCCACCGCCGCAACCGTCGCCGTCCCCGAAAGCACGCCGCTATTCGGATTATCGAGAATCGCCAGGGTTACACTCGTCGTAGCGCTCGTCACCCGGTTCCCGGTCGCGTCCTCGACCTCGACCTGCACGGCGGGCGCGATCGACACCCCCGCCACAGCCGTCGAGGGTTGGACGGTGAACGCGAGGTGATCCGCCGCTCCCGCGGCGACGTTGAAGGGCGTCGAGACTGCAGTGGTCAGCCCCGATGCGGTGGTCTGCAGCGTGTAGCCGATGCCCGTCTTGTCGATACTGAGATTAGAGAATTGTGCGACGCCACCGGACGCCACGATCGACAACGTACCGGACAGCGATCCCCCGCTGGGGTTGTTGCCGATCGCCATCGTGATAGTGTTCGTCGCGGTCGACACGAGATTGCCGCCGGCGTCCTCCACCGCCACTTGCACCGCGGGCGTGATCGCGGCTGCAGCAGGGGTAGTCGACGGCTGCACCGCGAATGCCAGCTTCATCGCCGGCCCGACAGTTATCGCGAATCCGCTGCTCGTCCCCTGCGTCAGCGTTCCTGAGCTCGCGGCCAGCGTATAGCCCGCCGCTGCCTTGTCGATCTTCAGATTCGCGAACGTCGCCACGCCGGTGTCCGCGACTGCCGTCAGCGTGCCGGTCAACGTCCCGCCACCGGGGTTCGTGCCGATCGCCGCCGTGACGGTGCCACTGAACCCCGTCGCCCGGTTGCCGAAGGCGTCCCGCGCCGTCACCTGCACCGCGGGAGTGATGGCGGTCGTCGCGACCGTGGTCGTCGGCTGCACGGTGAAGAAGAGCGCTGCCGCTGTCGCGGGCGTAACGCTGACGGTGTCGGTCTGCGTCACCGGAGTCGCACCGATCGTCGCCGACACGACCTTGGCTCCGACCGTGGTCGAGCTGAGGTGTCCGGTCGCCACACCGCTCGCATCGGTCGGACTGCCCGGCTGCGTCACGGTGTTCCCCGCGCCCGTGGCGGCGAGGACGACGCTGGCCCCCGCGACCGGATTGCCGAGGGCGTCCTTCGCGGTCACGGTGATCGTGGCGCTCGACGAGCCGTTGCTCGCGGTGATGCTGGTCGGTGCTGCAAGCACCGTGGATATGGTGGACGACACGCCCCCCGAAGTGATGTTGAAGGCCGCCGACGTGTCCGGAGCGAGACCCGATGTCGTCGCGACGAGGGTGTAGCCCACGCCGGACTTGGAGATCGCCAGGTTCGCGAACTGCGCGACACCATTTGATGCCGCCACGGGGTTCGTTCCCGATAGCGCGCCACCGCCCGGGTTCGCGCCGATCGCGAGCGTGATGCTGTTCGTCGCCGTGGAAACGAGATTGCCACCGGCATCCTGCACCGCCACCTGGATTGCGGGAGTGATGGCCGAGCCGGCCTGCGCGGTCGAGGGCTCCACGGTGAAACCGAGGTTCGTGGCCGGCCCTACGGCGATCGTGAAGGTCTGGCTCGTCCCGGGGGCGAGCGCACCCGAGCTCGCGACCAGGGTGTATCCCGCGCCCGCCTTATCGATGCTCAGGCCCGGGAACGTCGCAATACCGGTGTCCGCGGTCGCGACCAGCGTTCCCGCCAACGTGCCACCGCCGGGGTTGGCGCCGATCGCGATCGTGACGGAGCCCGCAAACCCGGTTGCCCGATTCCCGAACGCATCGTTCGCCGTCACCTGGACGGCGGGGGTGATGACGCTCGTCGCATTCGTGGTCGTGGGCTGCACCGTGAAGCCGAACGATGCCGCGGCGGCGGGCGTAACGGTCACCGTCGCCGTTTGCGTGGCGAGCACGCCGCCGACCGTCGCCGACACGACCTTCGCGCCCGTGGCCGTGGCGCTGATGGACCCGGTCGCGATGCCATTTGCGTCGGTCGGTGCGGCGGGCTGCGTCAACGTGTACCCCGCGCCCGTCGCCGAGAGTGTTACGACCGCTCCCTGGACAGGATTCCCCAACGCGTCCTTAGCCGTGACGGTGATGGCCGCCGAGCTCGCGCCGCTGCTGGCGGTGATGCTCGTGGGCGCAGCGACGACGGTCGAGAGCGGCGACACGTTGCCCGGGCTCACGGTGAACGGCGCGGTCGTGTCCTCGACGAGCCCGCTCGACGACGTCACGAGCGTGTACCCCACGCCGGATTTGGAGAGCGACAGGTCGGAGAAGGTCGCCACTCCGCTCACCGCAGTCACTGGAGTCGTGCCGGAGAGCGTGCCGCCGGCGGGATTCGCCCCAAGCGCGATCGCCACACTGCCGCCGAACCCGGTGGCGGTATTGTCGAAGGTGTCGCGCGCCGATACCTGAACGGTCAGCGGTTGTCCTGCGACCGGTGCGTTCGGCTCCACGGTGAAGGCGAGGCGCTTCGCCGCAGCCGCCGCAACATTGAACGATGTGCTGGTGGCGCCGGTCAGCGCACTGGCAGCCGCCTGCATCGCATAGCCCGACCCGCTCTTGTCGACGTGCAGCGCTGCGAAGCTCGCGACGCCGGCAATGGCCGACGCGCTCGTCACGCCCCCGAGAACGGCTCCCGCGCCGTTGGGTGCCAGAACGAGGGTCACGCTCCCCGTGAAACCAGGGCTGACATTGCCGAGCGAATCGCGCGCCTGGACCTGGACGGCGGGAGCCATCGCCACCCCTGCGACCACGTCGCTCGGCTGCACGGCAAACGCCAGCTGCACGGGAGGTGCGGGCGCTATGGCGAAGCTGCCGCTCGTGGCGGCGGTCAATGCGCCCGATGATGCGCTCAAGGTGTAGCCCGAGCCGGTGCGGTTGAGCCGCAGATCGGAGAACGTCGCCACCCCACCGATGGCCCCGCGGGTGGGCGTTCCCGACAGCGTCGCGCCTCCCGGGTTGGCCGCCAGCGCGATGGTGATCGTTCCGCTGAAGGACGTCACGATCGCCCCGCCGTCGTCCAGGGCGGTGACCTGAATCCCGGGCGTGATCACCACCCCGGCCGTCGCCGCGCTGGGCTGGCCGGAGAAGACGAGGCGGGTCGCTAGCGGGCCCGTCCCCACGTGATCAGATGAGCACGCGATCGTCCCGAGGGCGACCGCGAGCATCGCTCGACGCATAGGATTCTTCATGTAAATGGTGTTATGACAGCAAGTTCCAGACCAGACCCTGCCCCCACTCCGGCAGGCCCTGCAGCATAGATTCCGACCCGCCAAAAGGCTAGGCCGGCGGTCACATGTCACAGTTCCGGGAGGGCGATCTGGGCCGGACCACACTCGTACGGGTCGGTCTCTTTGTTGCGCTGGCCTGCATCCTCGGAGCAACCCTCGCGCCGGTCGGGACGGAGTTCCAACCCGATTTCGTGAGCTGCATCATCTGCGGCGGCCGCGGCTCGGCCGATGCCGTCGCCAACCTGCTGCTGTACGCCCCGCTGGGCGCGGCCCTGTTCTGGAACGGGCGCGTCGGCCTCCGTGCAGTGGGGATGGCATTTCTCCTCTCCGCCTGCATCGAGCTCGCGCAGACGTTCATCCCCGGCCGGGACCCGAGTCTCGGCGACGTCACGTTCAACACCCTGGGTGCGGGCGCGGGGCAGATCGCCGCGTTCCTGGCACGACGCTGGCTCGTTCCTGGCGACTCGAGTGCTGCACGAGCTTCACTGGCTGCCGCTGCGTTGGCTACGGCTGTGCTCGCCCTTACCGGCGTGCTGCTCGCGCCTGTGTTTCCCAGTGCCGCGCTCAGCATCTGGTACGCACCCGCCCTCCCGGACATGCCGTGGTATCACGCCCGCGTGCTGGCGGCGCGGCTCGCTGGCCAAGCAATCCGGCCCGGCGTGCTGCCGCCGCAGGCGAGCCAGGTGCTCCGCTCCGGCGAACCGCTGCTCGTGACCGCCGTGGCAGGGCCGCGCGTCCCCGCCCTGGCGCCGCTCATCGTGCTCGAAGACGATCACGTGAGCCAGATCTATCTCGTCGGACCCGACCGCGACGATCTGGTGGTCCGCTATCAGACCCGCGCCGCCACCTGGGGCCTCGACCAGCCCGACATCCGGTTGCGCAGCGCGTTGGCGGGACACACAGCGGGCGACACGCTGCGTATCGGCGTGCAGCGTCGCCATGACGCGTGGTGTCTGGCGTTGAATCAGCTGGAGCGCTGCGGGCTGGGGTACACCGCCGGCGATGCGTGGGCGCTGGTGATGTATCCACGGCATTGGCCGCCCTGGTCCCACACGCTGCTGGGCGCGATGTGGGTCGGCGGATTGGCGCTGCCGATCGGCCTCTGGACGCGGCGACGCTTCGCGAGCGTCGTTGCGGTCGCCCTCTTCGGCGGTGCACTCGCGCTCCTGCCTCCGCTCGTGGCCCTGCGGGGAACGCCCGCGGTGCAGTGGTGTGGCGCCGCGCTGGGACTGGGAGCGGGGCTCGCGCTGCAGGCGCTGCTGCGCCGCCGCGCACGGCTCAGCGCGACGGGGTCGTGAGCAGGAACACGTCGAACGCCGGCCCGGTCTTGGGCGCCGTCCGGGTGACACGACCGATGGGAGCGGGCGGCGTCACTCCCGTCATCGGGAGGTCGATCGTGCCGCCCTGATACACGCCCCGGACAACCGGCGCATCGAACAGCGCCTGCACGTTGCGTACCTCGTAGCGATCCCCCGGCTTCAGGACGCCCGAGACGTCGACCGCGACGGTCGCCCCGCCGCCCCAGTTGTAGACGACGATATGCGCCCGTCCCGGCTCGTAGCGATTAGGGCGAACGAAGACTTTGGACACCTTGGGCGGCTCGGGCAGCACGACATCGCGGCCGCCCAGCCCGCTGGCGCGCTTCCAGTCGTCCCACTCGTACGCCTTGTCTTCGTCGCGCCACGCCTTGGCGCCAGGATCGCGCACCCAGGTGTTGCCGCTCCACTGATAGTGCCCCGGCAGGCTCGCACCCCCGACCTTTACGACGTCGCGGCTGCCGATGAACGTATTGCCGGTGACCGTGGCCTTGTTCCACGGCTCGATCATCTCGAGGCCGATCTTGCCTCCGGCCACGTAATTGTCGCGCAGCACGATGTCGTGGTTGTTCTGCGGTGCGTACTTCCCGACGCGCAGGTTGATCCCTTCGCTCCCGGCGAAGTACAGCATGTTGGCAATGCCGGCCATCCCTTCCGTGGGAACCGGCGCGTTGAAGATGAGATTCTCGCGCGCGGCCACGACGTTCGAGATTGTGCCGTTGTCGAAGGAGACATTGCCCTCGACGGTGATGTTGCGGAGCACGGGATTCTTCGGACTGGCGTAGATCTGGATGCCGCGCGCCAGATTGTTGAAGAAGACGTTGTCGGTGATGAGCTTGGTACCATCTTCGTTGTGGACGTAGGTGCCGTGGTCGAAGTTGTCGTGCGTCCCGTTGTTGTAGATGATGCAGCCGTACAGCTCGGCGTCCACGGCGGGCGTCCAGAAGCTCACCCCCTGGGTCCCGGCGTCGTGCACGATGAGGTTGATGAACCGCCCGTGCGCCGTGTTGGCCTGGATACCATAGGTGTCGGGCGCCGACTGCATCACCTCGAACCCCCAGAACGCGAGATACGAGCCTTCGGCGCGCAGCGTACCGTCGATGGTCGCGCGCTCCCCGGGATACTGCCGGAACACGATCCAGCGCCCTGCCGCTCCGTCGAGCGAGGTGCGGAACTCCCCGTGATACGTCCCGCCGCGCAGCCAGACGGTATCGCCGGCGTGCACGCGCCCCTGAGCTCCCGAGAGGGCAAACTGCAGATCCCACGGCCGCTGCGCCGATCCGTTGCCTGCGGGCGTGCCGGCGGGGGCCACGTAGTACCCCGCGCGCGTCGGCGTCCCCGCCTGCTGCCGGCCGGCGGGGTGCGAGGGACCACATCCGAAACCCAGCGCGAGAAGCGCGAGCGAGGCCGTCACACACATATCAGGGTGTACTCGTAATGAGGAAGACATCGAAATTGGGACCGGTGCGGGGTGCCGAGCTGGGCGCGGTGCGGCCGATCGGCTTGGGGGGCGCCACGCCGTTCATGGGAATGGCGACCGCTCCACCATTGTAGGTGCCCGAGGCAATCGCCGCGCCGTACACGTCCTGCACGTTGCGCACCTCATAGTGGTGTCCTGTCGGCACGATCCCGGAGAGGTCGACGCCCACGGGGTTCTGGGCCACGAAGTTGTAGATCACGATAAAACCGCGCCCCGGCTCGTACGTGTTGGGACGGACGAATACCCAGTTCGCGCCGGGCGTTCCGGCAACCGCGTTATCCGCCGCCCCCAACCCCGTGGCCGTTTTCCAGCCGTTGAAGTCATAGCTCGCCGTGTCGTGCTGCCAGGCCGTCGCCGCGGGGTCCCGGTAGTACACGTTGCCGGACCACGTATACAGGTTCGGCGTGGGACCGCCGGTGTGGACGACGTCCGTCGCCGACGCGCCGACAAAGGTATTGTTGAGGATCGTCGCTTGTGCCCACTGGTACTGCATCTCCAACCCGATGTTCCCGCCGGCGGCGTAATTGCTCTCGAGATCGATGCTCTCGTTGTACTTGGCACTGTCCGAGATGTCGTAGTTGCCGAGTCGCAGCTGCACGCCGTCGGTGCCGGGGGAGAAGTAGAGCAAGTTGTTCTTCGCCACCATTGCGCTCGTCACCGCCGGAGCGCTGATCAGGAGATTGATCTCGCTCGATTGTCCCCCGGCGATGGTCCCGTTGTTGAACGAGACATTGCCCTCGACGTCGAAGTTGCGGATCACCGAGTCGCCGCCTTCGTAGATCTGAATGCCGCGGGCGAAGTTGTTGAAGAACACGTTGTCGGTGATGTACTTGGTGCCAGTGGTGCTGTTGTGCGCGTAGATGCCGTGATCGATGTTGTTGCGGAACCCATTGTTGTAGATGATGCAGCCGTACAGCTCCACACCACTGCCCGCCCCCGCCGCCATACTGACGCCGGAAAATCCGGCGTCGTGCAGCACCAGGTTCACGAACCGGCCGTTCACGGTGTTGGCCTCGAGCACCCGGTCGACGATCGTGAGCGGATTCGTTTGCAGGATTTCGAATCCCCAGAAGGTCAGATCCGAGCCCTGCGCCGCGAGCGATCCGTTGATCGTGGCGCGCTCGCCGGGATAGCCGCGAAACACGATCGGGGTGCCGGGCTGCCCGCTGAGGGAGGTCTGGAAACTGCCGGTATAGGTGCCGACGCGCAGCCAGATGGTGTCGCCGGCGTGGACGGTGGTCCCATGACCGCCGGCGAGCGCCGTGGCCAGATCCCAGGGCGCGGAGTCGGTGCCGTTGCCGGCGCTGCTCCCGTAGGGCGGCGCTTCCACGTAGTAGCCCACCCGTGTCCCGGGCGGCGGTTTAGGAGCGGGCGGCGGGCCCAGTCCCGAATCCGAGTGTGCGCAGCCGACGAGCGCCGCAGCGAGGAGCGTGCGGTACCTCAATCGCATGCCCTACCTCCTTCTTCATTTATAAGAGACTGCAACGCGTTGGGGGTGGTCACAGGATAACAGGAGGGTACGCGACAGCAGCCCCCCGGCCGACGACTCTGTCTACCGGGGGGCGCTGCTGCATCTGTCGTGCCTCGCACTTGCGGCGGACCGCACCGCCACCCGGAGATCAGGTGTAGGATGTGCGCAACACGCCTGGCTGTCAGCTACTGCTGTTCCACTGCTCCTGCATCGGGCCCCTGCCCCTTTGGCCGGCACACCCCGCCGATGTCGAACGGCAGGGCGTACAAGACCGACGCGAAGTCGATCGCCGGACTTCCGGCTTTGAGGTGGTAGTCGTTGGCGTAGCCTTGATGCGTGGTCGACGGCACCGAGCTCACCGGATTCACGAACAGCGGATCGGCGACGACGTTGTTGGTGACCGTCGCGTTCGAGTCCCAGTTGCTCGAGCCCGAGCTGCCGTTGTTCCAGAAGATGTTGTTGATCTCGATGTTCGTGGCACCGCCCGCCGATCCGCCCGTGTTGATGCCCACCCCGTCGTTCACGTTGCCGTTGTTCATCACGACGTTGTTGGCGAACAGCCAGTTGTTCGTATTCTCGGCGATATCCAATCCCGAGCGGCCGTTCCCCACCACCGTGTTGTTGATCACGAGGATGTGGTTGGCGCTGAACCGTGCCGACAGCCCCTTGGCCCGGTTGTGCTCCAGGATGTTGTTCGCCACGACGCCCCGCGTCCCGTCATGGTAGTAGATGCCGTGGGACGTATTGAGCTGGCCGGAGTCGTTGAACCCGCCGTTGTCGTGGATGTAGTTGTTCAGGATCCAGATGTCGTCGCCCCCGGCGGAAATGCCGGCGTGCCAGCCGTCGTGGAACACCTCGGAGTTGGAGACCTCGACGTGATGCGTCAGGCCGGGCGTCATGAGAATCATGTTCTCGCCCTGCTGCGACGCGGCGCCCCAGGTGCCGCACGTCGGTCCCTCGGCGACGATATTCGAGAGCCGGAAGTACGAGCCGTCAATGCGAATCTGGCCGTGCAGGATGGCGACTTCGCCGGGATAGCCCTGGACGGTGATCGGCGCCGTGAGCGTCCCCGCGTGGCTGAACGTAAAGGCCGAGCAGAAAGCCCCGTACGTTCCGGCGCGCAGATACGCGATCTGGCCGGGCTGCAGCGCGTCGAACGCCTTCTGCAGCGTCTGCCACGGCAGATCGATCGTGCCCGGGTTGTTGTCGGAGCCGCTGCTCGCGGACACATAGAACGCCTGTCCGGTGGACAGCGGCATCCGCGGATACACCGCAGTGGGCCAGGCCCCGGGGCATCCGCCGGTGGGCGGCGGCGGTGGCGGGGGTGGAGGTGGCGGCGGGGGCGACCCTCCGGTCACCGTGATGGCGGCCGTCGCCGTTTTGCCTTCGCACGTCGCCGTGACCGTCGCACTGCCGGACGCGACGCCGCTGACCAGCCCGGAGCCGTTCACCGTGGCGATGGTGCCGGCGCTCGTGGACCAGGTGATCTTGCGTCCCGTGAGTGTCGCGCCGCTCGCGTCCTTCACGGTGGCCTGCAGCTGAACCGTGGCACCCGCCGCAACACTCGCATCGGCGGGCGCGACCACGATCGACGCGACGGGCGAGTTCGTGACGTTGATGAATGCGGTATCGGCCAGAGTGCTGACCGTCGCAATCAACAACGCTTGCCCGCTGTCGGCGGCAGCCTGAAAGTGACTGACGTGGCTGCCACCCGTCGTACTGGTATCGACGAGCGTTCCGCCTCCCACGAGCTGCCAGGTCAGGGTGTTCTGTGCCGTGTCCCCGGCGCCCGTGAGCGCGACCGCCTGAAACGCCTGGGTCCCGTTCGGGGTAAGGGCCACGTTCTTCGGGGTGATCGTGACGCTCGCGACGGCGCTCGGGTTGCCGAGCGTTCCCCCGCCACCCGACGACGTAGTCCGCTCCGTCGAGCAGGCCGCCAGCATCGCAATCACGGTGAGCACGCCTCCCCAAGCTACGGGGCGGCGCGCCAGTTCCGGAATCCGGATCATGGGCGCAGCTCCTTGGCTCAGTGGCACGTGCCCGTGCCGCTATCGGTGAATGACTGTCCCGCGACCGGGATGAACTGCCAGCTGTAGGTCCCCGATCCGAGCGTGAGCTCGAGCACGCCGTACGTCGTCCCGTTGAAGACCTCGCTGTTCGCGAGCGGCGTGCCTTCATCGTTGTAGTGACTCTCGCCACCGGTGCCCGCGACGATCTCGCGGATCCCGTTCGTCGGGTCGGCCGCGCCTGTGGGGGTCTGGGGCGCGAACCGCTCGTAGTTGTGCTCGTGGCCGTTGAGAATCAGGTCGGCGTGGAAGTCGTACAGCGCCTGCCACAGCGGCTGCGCCGACGACAGGCTGCCGTGGTTGGTGCCGCTCGAGAAGCGCGGCTTGTGCCAGTAGGCGAGGATGCACTGCTGCGTGGTGGCGGCGAGATCGGCCCGCAGCCACGTCTCCTCGGCGCCGCCCGCGCTCATCGACACCTCGCTGTTGAGCGAGATGATGTGCCAGCTGCCGAGGTCGAAGCTGTAGTAGCCGCGGCCTGACGGCCCGGCGAGCGCGCCCCAGTAGTTGTAGTAGCCGGTCGCGCCGCTGGTGTTGTAGTCGTGGTTGCCCGGCGAGGGCTTGGTGCGCGCCTTGTGCCGGCCCCACGTCGGGTCGAAGCACTGGGCGTACTGGGTGTCGGTACCGCTGGAGTAGACGTTGTCGCCGAGCGTGAACACGGTGCCCGGGATGGCGTCGAGCAGCTTCGCCGTCGCCTCGTCGTTGTCGTTGCCGCAGTCGGAGATGTCGCCGGCGCCGACGAACACGATGCCGCCGGTCGACGACACAATCGACACGGCCGCCGTATCGGCGTAGGCGCCGCTCGTATCGACCGCGATCACCTGGAACGAGCCGGCGGCCTGTCCGGCCGTGTAGAGCCCCGCGGCCGTGATCGTGCCGCCGGTCGCGGAGTAGCTCACGGCGACGGCGATCGAGTCGCCGGCGCCGTTCTTGCCGTAGGCGCCGAACTGCTGCGTGCCACCAACGACGAGCACCGCTGTGGCCGGGTTGAGGATGACTTGCGCGAGCCCGGCGGATGTCACGATGACCGCCGACGTATCGGCGAACGCGCCGCTGGCATCGGTGGCGATCACCTGGTACGACCCGGTCGTCTGCCCGGCGCTGTAGGCCCCCGATGCGCTGATCGTTCCGCCGGTTGCGGAATACGTGATCGGGATCGCCGCCGAATCGCCGTTACTCATCCGGCCGTAGGCAGCGAACTGCTTTGTCCCACCCGCGACGATCGTCGCCGAGGAGGGCCGCAGGACGACCTGCGCCAGCACCGGCGGCCCGGCCACGGTCACGGTGACGGTCGCGGTATCGGCGAGCGTGCCGCCGTGCTCCGTGGCGACGACGTCGAAGCTCCCCGCCGCATTCCCCGCGGTAAACAACCCGGTGGTCGTGATGGCGCCGCCCGAGGCCGCGAAGTCCACGGACACGCCCACGCTGTCGCCGGCGCTGTCGCGGCCGTAGGCGCTGAATTGCTGCTTCGCCCCGGCGGCGAGCGTCGCGGTCTTGGGACTCACGACCACTCGAGTCAGGGCGGGTGGGTTGTTGAGGTTGGTGCCAGAGTCGTTGTTGGAGCAGGCGACGGCAATCGCCATCGACGCAACTGCAGGTAGGACGAAGCGCAGGGTCGCGCGCTCGCCCCGTAGATGACGGTGCATTGGAGTGGTCCCCCTCACGTCCGTGAAACAGAGCGGGCCGCCGACGTTCGACCCGAAGTCGAACCGCTGGCGGCCCGGCCGGCGTGGCGGGGGGAGTCCCGCGACAGCCCCGTGACTCTGCGTCACCGTCTTTCGGCGGCTCTGCTCTGAGCAGCGATCTATGATGTCACGGCGCACTCCGGAGGGTGCGGAACAGGTAGCGACGAGTCGGCCGCGACCGCATCCAGAGTCGACGCGCTGCGTACTACCTCAGCGAATCAGTCCGTTGTTGTAAACGGGCGTACACGACAGCGGCTCTTCGAGTTCCAGGAATCCGCGATGAGGCGTTTCGCGCGGGAGACTGCGCAGTCAGTGCGTGACGACGGTCACGGGATGTCGGGTTGAAGGATGTTGCGGAAGAAAACGCTACGGGTGCGGCACGATGCGATACAGCCCACCGGAGAGCGAGGTGATGTACAGCTCACCGCGCGCGTCCTCGCCGAACGAGCTCAGGCCGCCGCTCACGGCGAGCAGCGGCCAGTCGCGATTCTCGGTGGCTGCACCGCCGGCAAAGCGGAACGATCGCACCCACCCGCTGCAGTAATCGCCGTAGAAATAAAGGCCGGAGATCGCAGGAATCTTCGTCCCGCGGTAGACGTAGCCGCCCGTAACGGCGCAGCCGTCGGCGTGGCCGTATTCGACGAGCGGGAGGGTGAGTCCGGTCATGTTGCAGCTCGACGCCTGGAAGCAATGCTTCCCTTCCATCAGGTTCCAGCCGTAATTCACTCCGCCCGGACTGCCGGCTGGGAGGACATCGACCTCCTCCCAGAGATTCTGTCCCACGTCCCCAACGTAGAGATCTCCCGTGGTCCGGTCGAATGAAAACCGCCACGGATTACGCAACCCGTACAACCAGATCTCCCCCCGCTCCCCGGCATGGCCGATGAACGGATTGTCGGCCGGGATCGCATAGGGGGATCCGGCGTCCACGTCGATGCGCAGGATCTTGGCCAGGAGGGTGTCGAGGTTCTGCCCGTTGCCGGGAGGATCATTCGCGGCTCCACCGTCCCCCAACCCTGCATACAGCTTGCCGTCGGGGCCGAAGAGCAACAGGCCACCGTTGTGGTTGTCGTTCGTCTCGTGAAACGCCGTGAGAATCGTATCGCCGGTCGCCGAATCGGCGATGTCGGGATTCGCAGAGACGGTATAGCGCACCACGCGGATATCCCCGGCGGGATTCGTATAGTAGACGTAGAAGTGCCCGTTCGACGCGTAGCTCGGGTGGAATGCCATACTCAACAGGCCGCGCTCCCCACCGAAGCCGATGTGCCCCGTGAGATCGAGAAACGACGTGGGGAGCAGCGAGTCGTGCCGTACGACGCGGATCGCCCCCGACTGTTGCACCACAAACAATCGCGTCGTATCACCCGCAGGAGTGGTTACGAAATCGGGATAGGAAAGACCGGACGTGACGAGCTGCAGCGCCGCGCTGTCGCCGGGCCCCGGCCCGGGGCCCGGGCCGGCCGCCGTCTCTCCGTGGCACCCCAGCGCGAAGCCGGCCGCTACGGTCGCACACGCCAGCAACTTCATCGTGCCTCGCTCTCGCCGCTCGCCTCCCCCAGCTCGACCTCCACCCCTTCACGACGCAACCGCCCTAACATCCTCGCCTCAACCCGGGCCGTGACCTCCACCACACCGTCCACGTGCACCTCCCCGAGGACGTGGCTTTCGCGGTGCAGCTCAGCGAGCAGCCGCCCGTCGCCGATCGGCACGCGGACCCGGGCCACCGGGCGCAGTGCCTCGGCCGAGGTCCGGAGCACGGAGCACAGCGCCTGCACGTCCGGCGCCCGTCCCCCGCTCCCGCCGGCGCTGGTCAGCACGGCGTGGGGGAACCGTTCGCGCACCTGCGCCAGCAACGCACCCGGATCGCCGACCAGGTCCGCCTTGTTGAAGACGTGGATGACGCGTTTGCGGTCGAGCGCGCGACCGCCGTCGGGGGAGGCGTACAAGCCCATCTCGTCGAGCACCGACTCCACGACGTCCACCTGCTCCTCCCAGGAGGGGTGCGCCGCGTCGATCACGTGCAGCAGCAGGTCGGCCGCCCGCGCCTCCTCGAGCGTAGCCCGGAACGACGCCACGAGATGGTGGGGCAGCTTCCGGATGAACCCGACCGTGTCGGTGATGCGGAAGCGGTAGCCGTCGCCAACGTCGACTTCGCGTGTCAGCGTATCGAGCGTGGCGAACAACCGGTCCTCCACGAACACGTCCGTTCCGGACAGCGCGCGCAGCAGGCTCGACTTGCCGGCGTTGGTGTAGCCGACGAGCGCCGCCGTCGGCTGCTCACGACGACCCTGCCGCTGGTTGGCGCGGTGTTCGGCGACGTCTTCGAGCCGGCGCCGCAGCACCGCGATCTTGCGACGGATCGCGCGCCGGTCGGTCTCGAGCTGGGTTTCGCCGGGCCCCCGCAGCCCGATGCCACCACGGATGCGCGAGAGGTGGGTCCACATGCGGGTGAGGCGCGGCAGCAGGTATTCGAGCTGGGCGAGCTCCACCTGCATCTTCGCCTCGGCGCTGCGGGCTCGCGTCGCGAAGATGTCGAGAATCACCTCCGAGCGGTCCATCACGCGGACGCCGGTCGCCTTCTCGAGGTTGACGCCCTGCACCGGGGAGAGCGGCTCGTCGAACAGTATCAGCGACGCTCCCGACTCGCGTAACAGGCCCTCGAGCTCCTCCACCTTGCCGGGACCGATGTAGAGGTTGGGCGTCGGGGCTTCGATGCGCTGCACCAGCTGGCCGATGACGTCGGCGCCGGCGGTGTCGGCCAGGCGCGCCAGCTCGGTCAGGTGCTCGTCGACGCGCAGCGAGTCCGGAGATCCTTTGCGGGGCGCGCCGATCAAATAGGCCCGTTCGATCGGCGGCTGGATGTCGATCAGCTGACGGATGGCCGGCCTCCCCCGCCTACTGGATCAGCCGGCGCAGCGGAACATCTCCGCTGCCGTGGACCTGAACGCGACGGTCGCCCAACGGTGTTCCGAGATACGCCGTCCCCGTCAGCCCGAAGCGGATCGCCTGTCGCGAGAGCAGGGCACGCGCCCCGGCTCCGACGCCCGCCCATTCAAACCGCACCGGAAGGGTGACCAGCGTGTGCTGCTGAGACGGCAGCTCCAGCGGCGTCTCGAGCAGCGCGTCGCCGAAATGGGTGCTCTCGAGGTCGATCCCCAGCTCCAACCTGGTGGAGCGCAGCCGGTAGTCGTTGGGATTGTAGACATCGAGCGCGAGATTCAGTGTGCCGCCGGACAATCCGATGCCGGTGATCTGGATCTCCTTCAACTGGACATCGGGCTCGGAGAAATGCAGCGCGTTCCCGAGGGTCTTGCACCCCGCGAGCGCGGCCGCGACGCACACGCCGGCGATCCAGCGCCTCATCGGCCCTCCCCGGGCCCCGCGGCGTCGCGTTTCAGACGTTGCCACCATTCGATACGCTCCTTGACGGTCTTCTCATACCCGCTGTCGGTCGGGTCGTACCAGCGTGCACCGCGCAGCACTTCCGGAAGGTACTCCTGCGCGGCGTACGCGTCCGCGTAGTCGTGCGCATAGCGGTATCCGTCACCATACCCCAGCTCCTTCATCAGTCCGGTCGGCGCGTTCCGGATGTGCAGCGGCACCGCCTCCGCCGGATGCTCGTTGGCGGCCGCCGTGGCGTCGCCGAAGGCGCGATACACCCGGTTCGATTTGGGAGCGGTCGCGAGGTACACGGTGGCCTGGGCCAGCGCCAACTCTCCCTCCGGCTGGCCGAGGAAATGGTACGCGTCTTTCGCGGCCAGCGTCACGCCCAGCGCCCGCGGATCGGCGAGACCGACGTCCTCGCTCGCGATGCGTACGAGGCGGCGGGCGATGTACAACGGGTCCTCGCCCCCGGCGAGCATGCGCGCCAGCCAATAGAGCGACCCTTCGACGTCGCTGCCGCGCACCGCCTTGTGCAACGCCGAGATGAGGTTGTAGTGCTCCTCGCCGCCCTTGTCGTAGCGGGCGAAGCGCTTTTGCAAAGCATCGGCGATCAAGGTGGCGGAGAGCCTGTTCAGCGGACCGGTGGCCTCGGCTCCGGATCTCCGGCCTCCGACAACAAACTCCGCCGCCGCTTCCAACACCTGCAACACCCGGCGCGCGTCGCCGTCGGCCTCGCGGACGAGCAGAGCCTGCGCGTCGTCGTCGATCGTGATCCCCAGCCGGCCCAACCCCCGGTCGCGATCCGACAGGGCGCGGCGCACCAGGGTGATGAGATGCTCCAGCGAGAGCGGCTGCAGGACGAAGACGCGACAGCGCGACAGCAAGGCGCCCGTGAGCTCGAAGCTCGGGTTCTCGGTCGTCGCACCGATCAGGGTCACGACGCCGTTCTCCACCCACGGGAGAAAGGCGTCCTGTTGCGCGCGGTTGAAGCGGTGGATCTCGTCGCAAAAGAGAATCGTCCCCTGTCCCTGAAACTTGCGCCGCTCATCCGCCTCGTGGATGATCTCGCGCACGCGCGCCACGCCCTCGGTGACGGCCGAGAACGGCTCGAAATGCCGCTCCGTGTAGTTGGCGATGATGCGCGCCAGGGTGGTCTTGCCCGATCCCGGCGGGCCCCAGAAAATGCAGGACCCGACGTCGCCCCGGCGGATCAGCTCCCCCAGCGCCTTTCCCGGTCCGAGCAGCTCCTCCTGACCGAGAAACTCGTCCAGCGTGCGGGGGCGCATCCGCGCCGCCAGCGGCTCGGCGGAGCCCTGGAACAGCGTCGGCTCGGTCATCGCAGCGCAGCCACGAGCAGACGGGTCAGATAAAACGTGCCCGCCCCGGCGAAGAAAGCGACCGGGAGCCGCCACCCCGGCTTGCCCTGAAACTCCGGGACGAGGTTCGACGCCGCGACGTACAGGGTGACGCCTCCCGAGAGCGCGAGCCCATTGCGCACCAAAACCCCGAGGTGATCGGTCAGCAGTACACCGGCCACCGTCGCGATCCCGAGGAGGCCGGCGGCTTCGATCGCTGCTCGCGCCGGTCGTCCGCCGGCGAGCATCAGGCTCGAGATCGTGACGCCCTCCGCCAGCTTGTGCAGCGCGATCGCCACGAAGACCAAGAGTCCGAGCTCTCGTCCCACGAGAAACGCGCTGGCGATCGCGACGCCGTCGAAGAACGTGTGCAGCAACAACCCCACCAGCGCCGAGCTCCCCGCCACCGCGTTGACCGTGTGTGTTTCTTCACCGAAGTGAAAATGGGGGGTCACGGTATGCTGCGTCAGATGCACCGCCAGGTATCCCGCCAGCACGAGGAGCGGTGCCGTAGCGCCGCCGCGCGCCAGCGCCTCCGGGATGATCTCGATCAGACACACGGCGAGCATGAATCCCGCGCCGAACGCGACCGAATGCTCGATCACCCAGAGGCTCCTGCGCGCATGCCGCACCACCGCCAGCGCCCCGAGCACGTTGGCGGACGCTGCAACGAGGGCATAGACGAGTGCGGTCAGGCCGGCCGCCCGATTTCACGGACACGCTCGAGCAGCCGTTCCCGCTGATTGCGCTTCGGGTCCTCGAGCACCTCTCCGAGCAGTCGCTCCAGCATCGCGCCGATATCGGGGCCGGGGCGCACCCCGGCGGAGATCAGGTCGTCTCCTCCGACCGCCAGATCCTTGAGCATCAGCGGATCGTGGGCCGCGCGAATCGCTGCGACGACAACCGGGAGCGGCGAGCGGGGCGCTGTGGCGAGGTGCAAAGCCAGCAAGTCGTCGGCGGCCGGCCCGACCGCAGACAGCCAGCGGCGCACGTCTGCCAGCTTCTTGGGATCGGGATAGCGCTCGCGCCAATCCCGGATCGCCCGGCCGCGCTCGATGTCCTTGTTGGCGCACTTGAGC
>CAZXKN010000163.1:0-35194 GCA_964641815.1 uncultured Gemmatimonadaceae bacterium
CGGCAGGTCGGAGGTCTCGAGCACGCTGTAGAAATCGATGGCGGCGAGCGGGTACGGCGACGATGGAATCGCCACGACGGTGTTGCCCACCGCGACCGCCGGAGCGACGAGCGACACGAAACCGAGCAGCGGCGCCTCGGCCGGTGCCGCGATGCCGATCACGCCGATCGGCTCATTCATGGCGAGCGTCACGCCGCGGATCGGCACCTGATGCACGGCCCCGTCGTACTTGTCCGCCCAGGCGGCATAGGTGAACAGCCGGGCGATCGTGGCGTCGACTTCGCGCCGGGCGGCGTCCGAGCCGCCCCCGGTCATCGCGGCGATGTGGGCGGTGAATTCGTTCGTGCGCGTCGAAAGATTCTCGGCGATGTAATAGAGGATCTGCGCGCGCAGATGCCCCGCCCCGCGCCCCCATTCGGCCGCGGCATGCGCCGCCTCGACGGCATCGCGGATATCCTTGCGGTTCCCTTCGCCGACTTCGCCGAGCAGCCGTCCGTCCGTCGCGCGAATCTGGCGGCTGTAGCCCTGATCGGGACGGACCTGTTTCCCTCCGATATAGAGTTTCGGAGTCCGATCTATCGCCGGGAGGTCAGTCGAACTCGGAACGGGGAACGCGGAACGCGGAACAGGCGGCTCGGACTCGACTTGCTCGTTCCGCGTTCCGCCTTCCGCGTTCCGCGTGAGGTATTCCCACATCCCCTCCCGGCCACCCTCGCGCCCGAACCCCGACTCGCGATAACCGCCGAATCCCGAGGCGGCGTCGAACAGGTTGGTGGAGTTGATCCACACGACGCCCGCCTTGATCTGCGGCGCGATGTCGAGGGCGAGATTGATGTTTTCCGTCCAGACCGATGCGGCGAGACCGTAGGGGGTGTTGTTCGCAAGGGCGACGGCTTCCGCCGGCGTCCGGAACGTCATCGACACGAGCACCGGGCCGAAGATCTCGACCTGCGCGATCGTGGCGGCGGGGGCGACGTCGGTGAACAGCGTCGGCGGATAGAAGGAGCCGTCGGTCGGGCATGCCCATGACGGCTGCCACATCGTGGCGCCCTCGGCGACCCCCGTCTCGACCAGCCCGCGGATCCGCTCCAGCTGCACCGGCGCGACGATCGCGCCCATATCCACCGCTTTGTCGAGCGGCGAGCCGACGCGCAGCTTCTCCATCCGGGCGCGCAGCTTCGTCACCAGCCGCTCCGCGATCCCCTCCTGCACCAGCAGGCGCGACCCGGCGCAACACACCTGCCCCTGATTGAACCAGATGGCGTCGACCACGCCCTCGACGACGCTGTCGAGATCGGCGTCCTCGAACACGATGAACGGACTCTTGCCGCCGAGCTCGAGGGTCAGCTTCTTCCCGGTGCCGGCGGTCGCCTTGCGGATCACGCGCCCGACTTCGGTCGAGCCGGTGAAGGCGATCTTGTCGACGCCCGCGTGCTCGACGAGCTGCGCGCCCGACCGGCCGTCCCCGGTGATCACGTTGAGGACGCCCGGGGGGAGCCCGGCGTCCTTCGCGATGTCGGCGAAACAGAGCGCGCTCAGAGGCGTGAATTCAGCGGGCTTCAGGACGACGGTGTTTCCCGCCGCCAGCGCCGGCGCGATCTTCCACGCCAGCATGAGGAGCGGGAAGTTCCACGGGATGATCTGTCCCACGACGCCGATGGGCCCGTATCCGGGAAACTCGGTGTCGCGCAGCTGTGCCCAGCCGGCGTGATGATAGAAGTGCCGCGCCACGAGCGGGATGTCGAGGTCGCGCGTCTCGCGGATGGACTTGCCGTTGTCGAGGCTCTCGAGCACCGCGAGCAGGCGCGCATGCTTCTGGACCGCGCGGGCGAGGGCGTAGAGGTGGCGGGCGCGGGCGTGGCCCGGGAGGCCCGACCACGCCGGCAGCGCTTCGCGCGCGGCGCGCACGGCGGCGTCGACGTCCGCTGCGCCCGCTTGCGCGACGCGCGCCAGCACGGCACGTGTCGCCGGATTGATCGTCTCGAACGTCTCGCCCGCTGCCGGCGCGACCCACCGGCCGCCGATGAACAAGCCGAACGTGCCGGTCTTTCCTGTTTGCGCGCGGATCCAGTCCAGCGCGGGGCCGCTCGCTTCCGGCGCCGGCCCCCATTCCATCGTCTCGAAGATGCTGGCGACCGTCGTAGCCATGTCAGACCATCGGAAGGCGGTGGGCGGCACTGTAGCGGCCGGTGACGAAATATTCGAGCTGGCGCTCGATGTCGGTGAGCAGCGCCGACGCGCCGAGGCGGAAGCGATCGGCGTGCAGCCAGGGGACCCCCAGCTCTTCCTTCATGAGGATGAGCCAGTCGAGTGCTCCCTTGGCGCTGCGGATGCCGCCGGCCGGCTTGAACCCCACGGCGTGGCCGGTGCGGTCGGCGTACTCACGGATCATGCGCGTCATCACGAGGCCCACCGGCAGCGTCGCGTTCACCGGCTCCTTCCCCGTCGACGTCTTGATGAAGTCGGCGCCGGCCATCATCGCCGCGAGGCTGGCGCGCGCCACGTTGGTGAGCGTCGCGAGCTCACCGGTGGCGAGGATCACCTTCATGTGTGCCGGGCCGCACGCCTCGCGGAACGCCACCACTTCTTCGTACAGCCGCGGCCACTCGCCGGTGAGCACGTGGGCGCGTGTGATGACGACGTCGATCTCATCGGCCCCGGCCTCGACCGACGCGCGCACCTCGGCGAGACGCTGCGGGAAGGGATTGAGCCCGGCCGGGAACCCCGTCGACACCGCGGCCACGGGAATGCCGCTCCCCTCGAGCGCCCGGACGGCCGTCGGCACGAGCGCGTGGTAGACGCACACCGCGCCGACGGTGATCGCGAGCGATTCGACGCCCAGCGCCTCGATGAGATCGCGGCGGATCGGATCGCGCGCCTTGGCACAGAGCCGCAGCACGGTTCCCGGCGTGTCGTCGCCCTGCAGCGTGGTGAGGTCGATACAAGTGACGGCCCGGAGCAGCCAGGCCGCCTGCCATTCCTTCTTTACCGTGCGGCGCTTCGGCAGCGTGGCGGCGCGCCGCTCCACCGCGCTGCGGTTGATGCGGATCGCGCGGATGAGATCGAGATCGAGGGGGATGCCCGGATTGCGCTCGTCCGCGGCAGGCGGGCGCGTACCGCTGCCCTCCGGGGCGCCCCGGGGTGCCGGAGCGCGCTGACGGCCGGGGCGCAGCCGCGGATCGTCGCGTGTGACCGTCATGCTGTCGGGAGAATGCGCGGGACGATGGCAAAAGTCAAAGGCGCTTCATAGCTTGGGGCCGTGCCACCCCCTCCCTCGCGCTGCCTCGTCGTGGCCGATGCCCACCTCGGGCAGGTCCCCGAGTCGGTCGCCCGGGCCTTCCATTCCTTCCTGGACACGGTGCCACAGCCGGGCGACGAGCTGGTCGTGAACGGCGACCTCTTCGACTTCTGGTTCGAATACGGCAGTGCGGTGCCGCGCCGCCACCTCGGGACCGTCATGAAGCTCGCTGCGCTGGTGCAGCGCGGCATTCCGGTCACGTTCCTGGGCGGCAACCACGACCGCTGGGGCGGCGACTTTCTGCGGCACGACATGGGGATCGGCTATCACCCCGGGGCGGCCGAGCTGGTTCTCGCGGGACGGCGCGCACTCGTGGTGCACGGCGACGGCCTCACCGAGCAGCACTGGAGCGGGGCGCTGCTGCACTGGCTGCTGCGCCAGCCGGTGACGATCGCGCTGTTCCGGTTGCTGCACCCGGCGATCGGCTTCTGGATCGCCGACCGGTTGTCGGGAGCGCTCGCCGACACCACCAAGGATAAGGCGGTGCTCGACCGCGCCGCGGCGGCGCAGGCCGCGTACGCGCAGGCGCTGCTCGAGCGCCGACCCGAGCTGTCGCTCGTCGTGATGGCGCACACGCACCGGGCACGCCTGGAGCAGATCGACGGCGGGCGCACCTATGTGAATCCGGGGGCGTTTTTGGATGGCGGGCGATACGCCGTGATCACAACAGAGAGTGTGGAGCTCAAGAACTTCGAAATGTAGAATGTAGAATGTCCAATGATCAATGAAGAATCCGATTTGGACATTCTACATTGAACATTCTGCATTCTACATTTGTCTCACCGCTACAGACTGAACCCGCTCCCCCAAAAACCGCTCGCTGATCGCGCGGAAATGCGGCTCGTCGTCCGATACGACGAACTGGTGAGTGACGCGTTGCGATGGGTCGGCCGCGAGGCCGCCCGCCGCCAGCTCGCGCGCCACCTCGGCCGCCGTTTCCTCGGCACTGTCGATGAGACGTACGCCTGGCCCCAGCACCCGTCCCAGGAGCGGTTTGAGCAGCGGATAATGCGTGCACCCGAGGACCAGCACGTCGACCTCGGAGGCGAGCAGCGGCTCGAGGTACTCGCGCGCAATCAGCTCGGTTGCGGGATGGTCGAACCAGCCTTCCTCGATGAGCGGCACGAACAGGGGACAGGCCTGTGAGATGACGATGGCGTCGGGGCGCCGCGCTTTGATGGCGCGCTCGTAGGCTCCGCTCGCGATCGTCCCAGCCGTCCCGATCACACCGATGCGCCCGCTGCGCGTCGCCGCCACTGCAGCCTTGGCGCCCGGCTCGATCACCCCGATCACGGGCACCGGCGAGCGGCGGCGCAAATCGTCGAGGGCGTGGGCCGTGCTGGTGTTGCACGCGACGACGACCATCTTCACACCGCGCTGCAGCAGGTACTGCAGGATCTCGCCGCTGTACCGGCGCACCGTCTCGGGGGATTTCGGGCCGTAGGGCACGCGCGCCGTGTCGCCGAAATAGACGACCGACTCTCCCGGGAGCCGCTCGAAAATCGCGTGGGCGACCGTCAGCCCGCCGATGCCGGAGTCGAAGACGCCGAGCGGAGCGGTGCTCACGGATGCGGCAGCGAGAAGCTCACGCCGACGCCTCCCGGCACCGCCTGAACCCTGAGGTCCTTGGGGAAGTCCCTGAGATGCGCCGCGACGAAGGCCTCGGCGCCCGAGAACAGGTGGTTGAACCCCCACAGGACGAGCCAGTCCTGCACCTCCTGGCGTTTGGCGTGGAGGTTGGGGGAGTTCGATTCCTTGAAGTAGTTCGCCTCCTGCTGCGCCTTCAACGTCATGTACATCGTGGTGCCTTCCCAGATGCCGAACAACGCGCCGGTGACGTTGCGGCCGGTGACGGCTTGTCCCCACCCGGGCACCAGCAACGAGCGCCACAGCGCGCCGACCGGGCCGACTTGATGCACGGTGTCCGTTTGCGCGGCCGGTGCGCGCGGCTGAGTGTCCTGCGGCGTCTGGGCGGTCAGGCGGTCAGGCGGACGGGCGGTCAACACCAGCAGCGCGACGATCGGCGGCGCGACGATTCTACCGACCGCCCGACCGCCTGACCGCCGCCTCTCGAGACCGCCCGTCCGCCTCACTGCGCCACCAACACGTTCAGACATCCCGGCTCCACGGTGACCGTACACTCGCGCACATCCGGCGTGCGCAGCTCTCCATCAAGATGCAACACCAGCGGCGTCTCGGGCGACTGGATCAGGAGCGAGCGGGTGCGCACCAGGGTCACTTCCGGCATCCCCTCATGCGTTCCCCGCATCACGCGCGGCAGCGCGGCGAGAAAGCGCAGCAGCCCGATCTTGCGAATGACACAGATATCGAGCATCCCGTCCATCGGATCGGCGCCGGGCGCGAAGCGATAGCTGCCGCCGGCAGTCGTGCCGTTGCACACCTCGACCATCATCATGTTCCCGCGCTCCGCGTGTCCGTCGGTCCGCACCGCGAGCAGCGGCGGCCGGAACGTTGCGAACGTCCGCAGCACCGGCACCAGGTAGGAGAGAAACCCCTTGAGTCCCGGCATCGCGTTGCGGGCCCGTACGACGGCGGGCCCGAAGCCGACGCCGAGTGTGTTCACGAAGAACTCGCCCAGCACGTTCCCGGCGTCGAAGCGCTGTGTGGTGGCGGTCACGAGGCGCGACACCGCCCGGTCGACACTGTGGCGATAGACGCCCGTGAGCTTGGCGAAATCATTGCCGGTGCCGATCGGCACCACCCCGAACGCGGCGCTCGCGCGCGCTGCCAGGAGTCCGTTCGCCACCTCGTGCACCGCTCCATCCCCGCCCACGGCGATGACTCGTTGCGCGCCGTCGTGGACGGCCTGAGCGGCCAGCTCGGTGGCCTGCCCCGGTCGCTCGGTCACGACCAGCTCGACAGCCCACCCGCCGCGGCGAAACGCCCGCACGAGCGGCTCGCGCGCCCGTCGCGCGGCGCCGCCCCCGGCCGCAGGGTTGAGAATGACGTGAGCATCCGCCACGCTGGAGGGAACAACCTACTGCGCCAACCCGACTACTGCAGGTAACGCTCGTTCCAGGCGACTTCGAACTCCCATTTGCACGAGGGACAGGGCATGCGCTTCATCCCCGCGGACAGGGGAGCCCGTTCAGTGCAGCTGGGGCATACGGCGTATTCACTCGTGAATCCCGCCGGTGGTGTCCCGATCCAGCTGGCCCGCTGCTGCACCACCGTCCACTTCGCCGGGGGCCGCTTGACGAATTCGAGCATCGCCTTGGCGACCGCAACCGGCCGTTTGTTCACCTCGAGGGTGGCATGCAAGTCGTCTTGTTTCAGGACACGGTACCATGCGCCGCGCCGAATGTGCAGGTTCACGTTCTCGCACAAGCGGGCGTAGAGGGACTCGGGCACGTCACAGTCCTCGCGTCAGGTAAGCTTCGTCCCAGGCGACCTCGAATTCGAACTTGCAATAGGCGCACCGCAGGCGGCGCATCCGTGTCGGCAAGGGGGCCCGCTCGCCGCAGCTCGGACACACGCCGTAGCGCTCGGTGAAGCCGCGCGGTGCCTTCTTCGCGTCCTCGGGACGCTGGTGTACGACGGTCCAGCGCGGCGGGGGGCGCTTGACGATCTCGAGGAACGCCGCGGCAACGACGACGTTGCGGCCGTTCACCTCGAGCAATGCCTTCAACCCTTCGACCCGGACGACCTTGTACCACGCGCCCCGGCGCAGCCGGACGTTGATGTTCTCGCGGAGCCTGGCGTAGAGGCGTTCGGGCATGTCGAGGCGACCAAGTATGGGGAATCGGCGCCCAGCGTCAAATCTCGAACTGACGGTCTGGCGGGAGCGTGTAGGAATCGAACCTACCGAAGCCCTTGCGGACCCCAGCTGGTTTTGAAGACCAGTCAAGCCACCAGGCCCAATCCGCTCCCCCGCGCCACCCCGCAAAGCGGACGGGAATCTACGGGGGCGGCGGCGCGAGAGTGAGGCAGTGTTGGTCGCCGAGCCGAATTCGGCTGTGCGCTGCCGCACACCTGCACCGGGACTTGTGGCCTAATCGCCACGATTTACACCCCTGGCAGCCGCTGGTCAGGCTAGAATCTGGAGCCCCAAGATGGCCCGAATGTTGCGGTTACGCAGCGTGACCCCCAGGAGAATTTGCCTTCATGCGCCCGGTACTCGGCCGGTTCTTGAGCCAGACGTTTGTCTTGACCCTGGCCATCGGCTTCGTTGCCTGCACTGACACCGATACTCCCCTGAATCCTTCCGTTCGGGCGCTTTATACCACGCCCACCGGACTGCTCACGGCCAACCCGCCGCAGATCTTCGTCGGGGCCGGCGACATTTCGAGCTGCAGCAACACCGGCGACGAAGCGACCGCCAAACTGCTCGACGCCATCCCCGATCCGGCGACCGTCTACAACATCGGCGACGATGCCTACGACAACGGCACGACGGCCGAATTCGCCTGCTACAACTCGACCTGGGGCCGCCACAAGTACCGCACCAAGCCGACGCCGGGCAATCACGAGTACAACACCTCCGGTGCGACGCCGTACTACGCCTACTTCGGCGCCGCCGCGGGACCCTCCGGGCTCGGCTACTACAGTTTTAACCTCGGCGCCTGGCACATCATCTCGCTCAACAGCAACGTCTCGCGCTCGGTCGGCTCGGCACAGGACACCTGGCTCGCCAACGACCTGGCCGCGCACCCGAATCAATGCACCCTCGCCTATTGGCATCATCCGCTGTACTCGTCGACGGGAGGGTCCGGCTCCGGAGGCGTGAGTATCGCCTCGATGCAGCCGTTCTGGAACCGGCTGTACGCCGCACACGCCGATCTGGTGCTCAACGGGCACCGACACTTCTATGAGCGCCTGAAGCCGATGAAGCCGGACGGCAGTTTCGATGGGACGAACGGCATCACCGAGATTATCGCAGGGTCGGGTGGCATCGGCGGCGGGAGCGAGACCAACCTCTTCCCGACGCACGTCACGGGTGACGGCAACACGTTTGGTGTCTTGAAGCTCTACCTCTACGATGACAGCTTCGCCTGGAAATTCATTCCGGTCGCCGGGAAGACGTACACCGACTCGGGCAGCACGGCTTGCCACTCCTCCGGTGGAGGGGGTGGCGGTCCTGGTCCGGTCTCGGCGACGAATTCCACGGTTTCCGCGAGTCCGACATCGTTCACCGCCGGGTCGGGTTCCTCCACGATCACCGTTACCGCCCGGGACGGCAGCAACAACCTGCTGAGCGGGTCGAACGTCACCCTCACGTCAACGGGGTCGGGCAACACCTTCACCCCCAGCTCCGGAACGACGAACGGGAGCGGCGTCTTCACGAGCACGTTCACGTCGACCGTCGCCGAAGGCAAGACGATTTCGGCGAACATCGACGGCACGGCGATCACCCAGACCGCGTCGGTGACCGTCAACCCGTCGGGCGGTGGAGGCGGCGGGAACGGAACGATCGCCCAGACCCTGCTCACGACGGGCAGCGACGGCACCAACCAGAAGGTCTACACCACCGGCTCCATTGCGCCGGCAGCAAACGCGCTGGTGACGCTCGCCGTGCTGGGCCGGCGCAGTTCGGGCGCCCTCACGCCGACGATCGCGGGCGGCGGCATCAGCACGTGGACCCAGGTGGCCAGCGTCGACTACGACCCCGTCGGGACCCCCGCCTCGCGGCTCGTCGTATTCCGCGGCATGAGCGCCTCGCCCTCGAGCGGGCCGATCACCATCACCTATACGAGCAGCATGTCGAACGCAACGTGGATGGTGTCGCAGTGGACCGGTGTCGATCAGTCGGGCAGCAACGGCTCCGGCGCGATCGGACAGACGGGCTCGATCGCCGGGGACGGCGTGAGTTCCCTCTCCAAAGCCCTGGTGGCGTTCGGGAATGCCAACAACGTCGGGTACGGCGTCGTCGGCGTGAGCGCCAATGCGCCGTTCGTCACGCCCAGCGCCGGGTCCAGCGAGATCGGGGAAACCGGATCGGGAGAATCGACCGATCTCGAGACGCAGTCCGGCGTCAACGACAATACCATCGCGGCCACCTTCAACTCCGCGGACAACGGCGGATTGCTGGCGATCGAAATCAAGGCGGGGAGCAGCGGGCCCGCCGTGTCGCCCACCAATTCGACGGTCGGCGCCGTGTCGCCGATCAGCGCCGGCGGTAGCTCGACGATCGACGTGACGGTGAAGGACGGCAGTAACAACCCGATGAGCGGGGTCACTGTCACGCTGTCGGCGACGGGGAGCAACACCATCACGCAACCCAGCGCAGCGACCGACGCGCTCGGCCACACGTCCGGCTCGCTGAGCGCGACGGTGGCGGGGAGCAATACGATCACCGCCACGGCCGGTGGTGTGACACTCAGCTCCCACCCCGTGGTGGTCGTCAACCCGGGCACCCAGAACAAGCTGGCGTTCTCCGTGCAGCCGAGCACGACGGCATCGGGGGCAGCGATCACGCCGGCCGTGCAAGTGCAGATTCAGGACGGCTTCGGCAATCTCGTGAACAGCACGGACAACGTGACCGTTGCGATCGGGACGAACCCGAGCTCCGGGACCCTCTCCGGCACCAAGACCGTCGCTGCGGTCGGCGGCGTCGCGACGTTCGGCGACCTGAACATCGACAACGCCGGCACGGGCTACACGCTCACGGCGTCCAGTGGCGTGCTCACAGGGGCGACCTCGAATGCGTTCAACATTTCCGCGTCCCCCGCGAAACTCGGCTTCTTTGTGCAACCCTCGAACAGCGCGGCCGGCGCGGCGATCACGCCTGCCGTCCAGGTCGAGATTCAGGACAACGGCGGCAGCCGGGTGACGACGGCGACCAATACCGTCACGCTCGCCTTCGGGAACAATGCCGGCGGCGGGACGCTCTCCGGCACGCTCAGTGTCGCCGCGCTCAACGGGGTCGCGACGTTCAACAACCTGAGCATCAACAACGCAGCGACGGGCTATACGCTGCAAGCCAGTGCCACCGCCCTGACTGGTGCGACGTCGAGCGCATTCGATATCACGACGCCGGTCTCCGGGTCGATCACGCAGACGCTGCTGACCGCCGGCAGCGACATCACGAACCAGAAGATCTACACGACGGCGTCGATTGCACCGGCGGCCAACGCGCTCGTCACGATCGCGGTCATCGGCCACACGTCGACGGCCGCGTCTGCCAGCCCCACGGTGACCGGCGGTGGGATGTCGGCGTGGGTCGAGGTCGCCACCATCACGTTCAACAGCGTCGCGACGCCGCTCAAACGGATGTCGATCTTCCGCGCCATGAGCGCGGGGCCGGGAAGCGGCCCCATCACGATCTCGTTCCCGACCACCGAGTCGAACGCGGCGTGGGTGGTGTCGCAATGGACCGGCGTCGACCAAAGCGGGACCAACGGCTCCGGCGCGATCGTGCAGACGAAGACCGCGGGCGCGGACGGCGTGTCGAGCATCGCGACGACGCTTTCCGCCCTCGGCTCGCCCAACAACGTCGCCTATGGCGTCGTGGGGACGAACGGCAGCGCGCTGGGCATCACGCCGGGCGCGGGCTTCACCGAAATCTCCGAACAGAAGCCAGCGGAGGGCACGAACACGATTATCGACGCGCTCTTCGCCTCGAACCAGACGGCGGTGTCGGCGAGCTGGAGCGGCGCGTTCGCCGCTGCGATTCTCGCCGTCGAGATCAAGGCGGGTCCCTGAGCTAGCGGATCGCGATCGCGTCGATCTCCACGCGGGCACCCTTCGGCAACCCGGCCGCCTGAACGGTCGAGCGCGCCGGGCGGTGCCCGCCGAAGTGTCGGGCATACACCTCGTTCATCGCCGCAAAGTCCGCCATGTCGGCGAGATAGACCGTCGTTTTCACCACCTGGCCGAGGGACGAGCCCGAGGCCGCCAGCACGGCGGTGAGGTTCTGCAGCACCTGTTCCGTCTGGTCCGCCACGGTGGTGCCGACCAGCTCTCCCGTCTTCGCGTCGAGCGCCACCTGCCCCGCCGTGTACACCGTGTCGCCGGTGACGATCGCCTGGCTGTAGGGGCCGATCGCCTTGGGTGCCTTGTCGGTCGCTACCGGATTGAGCGTCTTCATCAGAACAGCCCCTCGATCGTGCCGTCGGGATGCAAGCGAATCCGCTCGGCCGCCGGGCTCTTACCCAGTCCCGGCATCGTCATGATGTCGCCGGCCAGCGCCACGACGAATCCGGCGCCGGCAGAAGGAAGAATGTCTCGCACCTGCAGCGTGAATCCTGACGGCGCGCCGAGCTTCGCGGCGTCGTCACTGAAGGAGTACTGCGTCTTCGCCACGCACACCGGCGTCTCCCCGAGCCCCAGCTTGGGGAGCAGCTCGAGCGCGCGCTCGGCGGGCGGCGCGAAGGCCACGCCGGCCGCCCCGTAGATCTCTTTCGCGATCGTCTCGATCTTCTCGGCGATGGGCCGCCGCTCGTCGTACAGCGGCTTGAAGGCGGCCTTGCCCTCGTCGAGCAGCTTGAGCACCGCCTTCCCCACTTCGAGCCCCCCCTCGCCCCCCTTCTCCCACACCTCGCAGCGCACCGCCTCGACCCCTTCGGCGCGGCACGCGGCGCGCACGACCTCGAGCTCTTCGTCCGTGTCGGTGATGAAACGGTTGAGCGCGACGACGCAGGGAACGCCGAATTTCTTCACATTGCGCACGTGCCGGGTGAGGTTGACCACGCCCCGCTCGACCGCGGCGGGATCGGGCTTCCCCAGATGCTCCTTCTTCACGCCGCCGTGCATCTTGAGCGCCCGTACCGTTCCCACCACCACCGCTGCCTCCGGCTTCAACCCGGACATGCGGCATTTGATGTCGAAGAATTTTTCTGCGCCCAGGTCGGCGCCGAAGCCCGCTTCGGTGAGCACGACGTCGGCAAGCCGCAACCCAAGCTGTGTCGCCATCACCGAGTTGCAGCCATGCGCGATATTGCCGAACGGCCCGCAGTGCACCAATGCCGGCCCGCCCTCGAGCGTTTGCACGAGGTTGGGCTTCAGCGCGTCCTTCAAGAGCAGCGTCATCGCCCCTGCGGCCTTCAGGTCGCTGGCGCGCACGCCGGTTCGCGCCTGGGTGAGCCCCACGATGATGCGCGCCAGGCGGGCCTCGAGATCGGCGAGGCTCGTGGCGAGCGCCATGATCGCCATGATCTCGGAGCCGGGGATGATGACGAAGCGCTCCTCGCGCGTCGGTCCCCCGTTGGTGCCGCCCAGGCCCACGATGATCTGGCGCAGGGCGCGGTCGTTCATATCGATGGTGCGCGGCCAGGTGATGCGGCGCGTGTCGAGCCCCAGCGCGTTGCCGTGGTGCAGGTGGGCGTCGAGCATCGCCGATAGCAGGTTGTGCGCGCTCGAGATGGCGTGGAAGTCGCCGGTGAAGTGCAGGTTGATGTCCTCCATCGGCACGACCTGCGCATAGCCACCACCGGCCGCCCCGCCCTTCACGCCGAACACCGGTCCGAGTGACGGCTCGCGGATGCAGAGCAGCGCTTTCTTGCCGAGCTTGCGCAGCGCCTGCGTCACGCCGACCGTGACCGTCGACTTCCCCTCCCCTGCCGGCGTCGGATTGATGCCGGTGACGAGGACGAGCCGCCCCGTGGCCTGGCGGCGCTCCAGGGTCTGCAGCGAGATCTTCGCCTTGTAGCGGCCGTAGAACTCCACTTCGTCCTCGGCCAGGCCGAGCTCCCGGGCGACGTCGGCGATGGGGCGCAGTGTGGCCGCCTGGGCAATCGCAATGTCGGTCGGCACGGTGGTCACGCGGGGTCCTCCCTGGAAGCGAGCGATGTGGCGATGCGGGGGCCGAAGACGCGAAGGGCGTTGTCGGCGGTCTGCCGGGCTAGCGCGTCGGGTGACGTTCCGCGCTGGCGCGCGAGCGCAGTCACGATGTCGGGAACGAAGGCCGGCTCGTTGCGGTGACCGCGATGCGGCACCGGCGCCAGGTAGGGCGCGTCGGTCTCGACGAGCAGCCGGTCCTCGGGGCACTCCGCCGTCGCAACAGCCGGGCGCCAGTTCTTGAAGGTGATCATGCCGCTGAAGGAGAAATACGCACCGACGTCCATTCCCGCCGTGAAGAGCGCGCGGCCGCCGGCAAAGGAGTGCAGCACGAGTGCCGGGACCCGGCCGCCCCAATCCCGCAGCAGCGCCGCCATGTCGTCGTCGGCGTCGCGCGCGTGAATCACCACCGGCTTCTTGAGGTCGGCGGCGAGGGCCAGTTGGCCCTCGAACGCCGCCCGCTGGAGGGCCCGAGGCGCGTGGTCGTAGTGGTAGTCGAGTCCCGTTTCACCGACGGCGACGAGCTCGGAAGCCTGGAGCAGCTCACGCAGCCGCGGCGGCGCGGCGGCGTCCCACGTGGCGGCCTCGTGCGGATGCACGCCGGCGGTCGCCGAGAGCCCGGCGAACTCCCGGGCGAGGGTCACGGCCCGCGCGCTCCCCGCGAGTGATTCGGCCGTAACCACGACGTGCCCCACTCCTGCCACGGCCGCCCGCGCCAGGACGGCCGGGCGGTCGCCGTCAAATGCCGGGTCCCCCAGGTGGCAATGCGCATCCACCAGGGCCGGCACCGTCAGACGGCGGCCTTGGAGCGGCTGCCGCCGCTGCCTCCCGTGGGTGCCGGTGCCGACAACGACGTTGGCACCGCCGTGGCCTGTGCTTCACGCGGCACAAAGGCCCGGGCGCCGCGGGCGTCCTGGCCGGGCCAGCGCTTCTCGATCAGCAGCAACACCGGCGCCGCGATGTAGATCGACGAGAAGGTGCCGGTGAAGATCGCGAACGTCATCACCAGCGAGAACGGGCGGATCACCTCGCCGCCGAAGATCACCAGCGCGACGGTGGCCGCCATCGTCGTCCCGTGCGTCAGGATCGAGCGCGGCAGCGTCTCGTTGATCGACAAGTTGAGAATCTCGTACAGGTTGGTGCGCCGGTACTTGCGCAGGTTTTCGCGCACGCGGTCGAAGATGATGATGGTGTCGTTGAGCGAGTAGCCGACCATCGTCAGCACCGCGCCGACCACGACGAGACTGACTTCGAGATTCATGTAGCGAATGAACGCGATGGTCGTGAGGATATCGTGGAAGGTGGCGAGCACCGCCGCCAGTCCGAAGCGCCACTCGAAGCGGTAGGCCAGGTAGGCGAGGGTCACGAAGAACGAGAAGAAGATCGCGAGCAGCGCCTTGCCCTGGAGCTCCTTGCCGACTTTGGGACCCACCGCCTCGTGTTTGGCGATCACGTAATTATCGTGGCCGATCTTCGCATCGAGCGCCCGGCCGACCGCTGCGGATGTCTCTTCGGCGTCGCCGCCCGGCGACGTCACATTCTCCCCGAGCCGCGCCCGGATGCTGTAGGACGTATCCGAGCCGAACGACTGGATCTCGGTCCCGTGGATGCCCGCCGCGTCGAGATCGGCGCGCAGCTCGGCCGTCTGGATCGGGTGCCGGGTCTCGATCTGGATGAAGGTGCCGCCCGTGAACTCGATGCTGTAGTTCAGGCCTTTGATGGCCAGCAGGATGAGCCCCGGGATGATGATCAGCGCCGTGAGCGCGTACGCGTAATGGCGCCACTTGATGAAATCGTAATTCGCATGGGCGAAGAGTCGGATCATCAGACGCTCAGGGTTTGCATGTCGGGACGGCGGCGCAGCCAGATTAGGTAGAAGGTGCGTACCACGAAAATGGCGGTGATCATCGACGCCGCGATACCGATGATCAGCGTAATGGCGAAGCCCTGCACCGGCCCGGTCCCCACGAGGTAGAGGATCGCCGCCGTCAGCACCGTCGACACGTTGGAGTCGACAATCGCGCTCATGGCGTGCGTGAATCCTTCGTCGATCGCCAGCCGCACGGTCTTGCCGTGCTGCAGCTCCTCGCGGATGCGCTCGAAAATCAGCACGTTGGCATCCACCGCGATGCCCACCGACAGCACCATACCCGCGAGTCCCGGCAGTGTGAGCGTGAACCCGAACAGGGACAGCCCCGCGAGCGTCATCAGGACATACAGGCCGAGCGAGGCCACGGCGAGCCCGCCGGAGAAGCGGTAGTACCCGACCATGATCACGATCACCAGCGCGACGCCGACGATGCCGGCCTTGATGCCGTCGCGGATCGAGTCCGCGCCCAGCGTCGGGCCGATGGTGCGCTCCTCCACGATCGACAACGGTACCGGCAGCGCTCCGGCCTGCAGCACGAGTGCCAGGTCCTGCGCCTCGGTGAGCGGTTTGCTCTGCAGGTCGATCTGGCCGGTGCCGCAGATCTGGTCGTTGATGATCGGCGGCTGGCCCTGCACCCGGTTGTCGAGGATGATCGCCATGTAGTCATGCACGTGGCGGCCGGTTTCGTCGCAGAACTTGCGGCTGCCGCGGCGCGTCAGATCGAACACCACCTCGGAGTGATTGTTCTGTGGATCGCGCCGGGCGTTGGCCCGCGTCAATTCCTCTCCCGTGATAATCGGCTTGTCTTCGACGATATAGAGCGCCCGATACATCCGCGCCCCGCGCGACTGCGCCTCGGTACCCCACCGCAGGTCGAGGCCCCGCGGCAGCGCCGCGGTCACCTCGGGACGCGCCAGCAGACTCTCGGCCCGGCTCACCTGCTCCTCAGGAACGAGAAACTCACCCGGCAGCCCGCCCGTGAAGAGCAGTGACGACAAGGCGCCCGGGGCGTTCGATTCGCTGGTATCCGGCGCGGGCGTCCCGGATTTCTTCTTGCTCGTGTCGGCGCCCTTCTTGGCGGTATCGCCGAAGAGCTGGGAGACCGCGCTCACCTGCGCACCGCTCGGCGCCTTCACGCCCGCCACCCGCAGCGCGCGGTCGACGGCGGGTAGCGCGTCGCGAAACTGATTGCGCATGTCGGTGATGCGAAACTCGAGAAACGCAGTGCGCTGCACGATCTGCTTGGCGCGTCCGGGGTCCTTCTCCCCGGCGAGCTCCACGACGAGGCGGCATTGGCCGACGATCTGGACCACCGGCTCGGTGGTGCCGAATTCGTCTACCCGGGTCCGCACCACGCGCTGGGCGCGCTGAATCGCGCCCGCGCAGTCGGGCACGGGACCCTTGGACTGATCCACCTCGAGCGCGAGATGAATGCCACCCTGCAGATCGAGTCCCAGGTTGATCGGGACGTGTCGTACGGTGGTGTCCTTCATCCGGCCCTGGGCATCCGCCACGCGCTGGGTGACGTTGCGCGGCAGCAGCAGGGCCACCGAGATCCCGAGCAGGAAGACGATGGCGATCAGACGATTGCGAATCGATCTCATGCGATTCCTTCTCCTGTGAGACTCTGGCGCGCCGCCACACGGTCCTCCGCCAGCTGCGCGATCAGCGCTTCGCGCGAGGGAAATGTGCGCACCTCACGCAAGCGCCGCACCCACTCCACCCACACCGTCGCGCCGTAGAGCTCGGCGTCGAAATCGAACAGGTGAATCTCGAGCCCGCGCTCCTGGACGCCGAATGTGGGCCGCGACCCCTGGTTCATCATACCACCACGCGACGTTCCATCGGGGAGCGTCACCCGCACCGCGTACACGCCGTCGGGCGGCAACAGCTTGCGCGCATCCGGGACCGGGAGGTTGAGCGTCGCAATCCCGATCGTCCGGCCGCGCCCTGCGCCCCGCTGCACCGTTCCCAGAGCGCCGTACGGGCGCCCCAGCCACGCCCGAGCCAGCGCCAAATCGCCGTGCGCCAACGCCGTCCGGATCAACGTGGACGAAATCGGCTGCCCGTCATCCTTCACCGCGTCGACCACGTCCACCGCGAAGCCGTCGCTCGCCGCGATGCGCCGCACCGTGTCCACGTCCCCGGAACGCCCGCGCCCGAAGCCGTGATCGTGTCCCAGCACCAGCTCGTCCATCCGCCAGCGCGCCCGCAGCACGTCGCGCACGAACTCCACCGGCTCGAGCCGCGCCAACTCCGCGGTGAACGGCAACGTCTCGACCCGGCTCACACCGGCCGCCTCGAGCAGCCGCTGCTTCTCGAGCGGCAGCGTCAACAGCGGCGGCGCCGCACTCGGGTTCACCACCGCGAGCGGGTGCGGATCGAACGTCACGACCACGCTCTCGCACCGCCGCGTCTGCGCCCGGCGCGTAATCTCGGCGAGCACCGCCTGGTGCCCGCGGTGCACGCCGTCGAACGTGCCGACGGTGACGACCGCCCCTGCCCCCGCCATCAGTCGGCCAGCACGACGCGCGGCTTCCACACGTCGCCGGCACGATCCGCCACCGCGACGAGCGTCTCCCCAGCGAACATCGCCACCGGGCTCGCCGTGCCGTCGGCCGCCGCCGCGATCCAGCGACCGTGGACGACGGCCTCGCGCTCGACGGCATCGACATCGCGCCGCTCGAGGTGCCGCACCAGCACGCCGGGCGGCAGCAGGTCCGCGAGGCCGGCCGCAGCCGGCGCGACCGCATCCTCCAGCCGGAACGGTCCGACCGTCGTACGCCGCAGCGCCACCAGATGCCCGCCGCAGCCGAGCGCCGCCCCGATATCGCGGGCGAGAGAGCGCAGATACGTCCCGGCGCTCACCGTGGCCCGAAACTCGACATCGGGCGGCGCGAACGCCGTCACCTCGAGCACCGCGACCTCGACGTCACGCTCCGCCGGCTCTACCGCTTCACCGCGCCGCGCCCGGCGGTAGGCCCGCTCACCCGCGACCTTGACCGCCGAATACGCCGGCGGCCGCTGCCGCAGCGTGCCGCGAAACCCGACGAGGGCCCGCTCCAGTCCCGCGCGGTCGACGGCCACGGGGCGCTGCTCCAGAACCTGGCCGGTGGCATCGTCGGTATCGGTCGTCGCCCCGAGCCGCAGGCGGCCCTCGTACGACTTCGTCCACGCAGCGGCAAACGGCACGAGGCGCGTCGCCCGCCCCACCACTACCACGAGCAGCCCTTCTGCGAACGGATCGAGCGTTCCCGTGTGTCCCACGCGTCGCGTGCCCAGGCTGCGGCGCACGACGTCGACCATGTCGTGCGAAGTGGGACCGACCGGCTTCGCCACCAGCAGCACACCGTCGGTCAGTCGTCCTCCGCCTTCAAGTCCTTCAACACGCGGTCGATGCGCTGCGCGTGCTCGAGCCCTCGGTCCAGCCGGAAGTGCAGCTCCGGGCTGGTGCGCAGCCGCAGCTGCCGCGACAACTCGGTGCGGAGATAGCGCGCCGCACTGGTGAGGCCTTCAAGACTGCGTGCCTTCTCCTCTTCGGGCGCCATGACGCTGACGCTGATCGTCGCATGCGACAGATCAGCCGTCACCTCGACGCCGGTCACCGTGACGAACCCGATGCGCGGGTCGCGCACGTCGCTCGTGAGAAATGCGGCGACCGCCTGGCGGATCAGCTCGGCAACGCGCTCGGGACGATGGCTCGGGGTGCGCATGTCAGAGGTAGCTCGTGCTGGAGTCCATCACGCGTGCGCCGTCCGCTCCCGCCACCAGCCGATCGGCCTGCTGCAGCACCTGCTCGGCGTGCCGCTTGTCGGTGGTGACGACGGCCGCGGACAGCTCCGCCCGCTGCCACAAGTCCTGGTGGTCGGTCTCCGAGACGGACACGTTGAACTGCCGGTGCAGCCGGTCCTTGAGACTCTTCACGATTTGCCGCTTCTCCTTCAGCGACTGGCACGCGGCGAGGTGCAGCTCCCAGGTGATGAGCCCGATGATCACCGGGTCAATTCCCGCGGGCCGCGCCTCCGGTCGGGGCACCCGCGTCGAGCGAGCGGGCCACTTCCTCGATGCGGTATGCCTCGATCAGGTCGCCCACCTTCACATCGTTGAAATTCTCGATGCCGATACCGCACTCGAAGCCCTCCCGGACCTCGCGGACGTCATCTTTGAAGCGCTTCAACGACGCCAACGTACCGTCGTACACTTCGACGCCGCTCCGGACTACCCGGACGCGCCCGGTGCGAGGAATGATGCCGCTGCGCACGAAACTGCCGGCGATGGTGCCGACCTTGGCCACCTTGAACAGCTGCCGGACCTCGGCCTCACCCAGAATGACCTCTTTCTTCTCCGGGGCGAGGAGGCCTTCCATCGCGGCGCGCACCTCGTCCACCGCCTCGTAGATGATGCGGTAGGTCCGGATTTCCACCCGCTCACGCTCGGCGGACGTGCGGGCATTGGAATCGGGGCGCACGTGGAAGCCGATGATGATCGCGCCCGATGCCTTGGCGAGCAGCACGTCGGAATCCGTGATCGCGCCGACGCCGCGGTGCACGACTTCGACCTTCACCTCGGCCGTCGAGAGCTGCGCCAGCGCGTCGGCGAGCGCCTCCGCCGGGCCGCCCTGGTCGGCCTTGATGATGATGCGCAGCACGGCCGCGCCGCCCGCCGCCCGCTCCGCCATGAAGTCTTCCAGCGTCTTCACGCGGCTGGTCCGGCGATGCTGCGCCTCGCGCTCGAGGCGCTGGCGCTTCTGCGCGATGTCGCGCGCCTGCGCGGCGTCTTTCACGGCCTGGAAGCTGTCGCCCGCTTCGGGGACCCCTTCGAAGCCGAGGATCTGCACCGGGATCGACGGGCCGGCGGCCGCCACGTTCCCGCCGCGCTCGTCGTACAGGGCGCGCACGCGCCCCGAGAACTGCCCGCAGATGAAGTCGTCGGCGACTTTGAGCGTGCCGTTCTGCACGAGGATCGTGGCGACGGGGCCCTTGCCCGGATCGAGCGTCGCCTCGAGCACCGCGCCGAGGGCGGGCCGGTCGGGATTGGCTTTGAGATCGAGCAGCTCGGCCTGCAGGAGGATTTGATCGAGCAGCGTTTCGATGCCCGTGCCCTTTTTTGCCGAGATCGGCGTGGCGAGCGTGGTGCCGCCGAACTCCTCGAGCACGACGCCCTCCGCCAGCAGGTCCTGCTTCACTTTCTGCACGTTCGCGGTGGGCAGATCGATCTTGTTGATCGCCACGATCAGCGGGACGCCCGCGTTTTTCGCGTGCGAAATCGCTTCGCGCGTCTGCGGCATGATGGCGTCGTCGGCCGCGACGACGAGGACGACGAGATCCGTCACCTGCGCGCCGCGGGCGCGCATCGCGGTGAACGCCTCGTGGCCCGGCGTGTCGAGGAACGTGATCGAGCGCCCGTCCTTCAGCGTGACGTGGTAGGCGCCGATGTGCTGGGTGATGCCCCCGGCTTCGCCGGCCACGACATTTGCCTTGCGGATGTAGTCGAGCAACGACGTCTTGCCGTGGTCGACGTGCCCCATGACGGTGACGATCGGCGGCCGCGGTTTCAACGTCTCGGCCTGATCGACCGGCTGCTCAGGCGCCGCGACCGCGTATTCCTCCTCCTTCGTCGCCTGGAAGCCGAACGCCGAGGCGATCAGCTCGATCAAATCGAAGTCGAGCCGCTGGTTGATCGTGACCATCTGCCCCAGCTCCTTGAAGGCGAACGTCACGATCTGCGTGGGCGGCACTTTGAGGATGTTGGCGAGCTCGCTGACGGTGATGAACTCGGTCACCCGCACCAGCGTCTTCTCGCGCTCCTTCTCGGCGGCGCGGCGCTCTTCCTGGATGTCGCGGAAGCTCGGGCCCTCGTCGCGCGGCCGGGCGCCCTTCTTGGCGACCGGGCCTTTGATCGACGCCAGGGTGCGCGAGATGTTCTGCGCCACCGCTTCCTGATCGACGAGCGACTTGCGGCCTTTCTTGCGCTTTTTTCCGGCCTTGTCGCGGCGCCGCTCTTCGAGCGCGCCCGCGCCGGGGGCGGCCGAGGCGACGGGCCGCGGCGGCACGCTGCCGCCCGGCATCCCGCTCGCGACCGGCTTCGGCCGCACGGGTGTGGGAATCACGGGGCGCGGCGGCGGCGGACCGGTGTGAACCGAAGGCGGTGGCGGTGCAGCGGGCGGCGCCGAGAAACTGGCCGTGGCCGGCGCGGCTGGTTCCTGCGCCGACTGCTCGACGGCGGGAAGCTCGCGGAACAGCGCCGCGGCGCGCTCCTCGAGCGAGATGGTGGCCTTCTCTTCTTCCTGCACGCGCACCGCTTCGAGCGCCGCGCGAGTCCGCAATTCCTGCTCGGCCGCGACCTTCGCGGCCTCGGCCTGCGCTTCGGCCTCGGCGGCTGCGACTTCCGCGGCGGTGCGGCGGCGGCGCTTGGGACGGTCTTCCACCGGCTCGGGCGCAGGCTCGGCCGCTTTCGCCACGCGGCGCCGCTTGGTGCTCGCCGCCGGCGGCTCTTTCTGCCGCCGCTTCTCGCGCTCCCAGCGGGCGCGCATCATCGCCACCTGCTCGTCCTTGAGCGGGGTGAGATGACTGCGCACGAAGATGTCCATCTCCTTGAGCATGTTCATCACCTGCTCGCTGGAGATGCCGAACTCCGCCGCCAGATCATGAATCCGTGTCGCCACTCACTCCTCCGAAAGCCGCATCAATCCGCGCGCCAGGGCGCGGTCTCCTGTTCCTACCGTCTGCACCGGCGGCCGCCCGAGCTGCGCGCCCAGCCGCTCCGCCGCCGGGCCCGCGAGCACCGGAATGCCGCGCGCCCGCGCCAGCCGTTCGACCTTGTCCCGCGTCCGCGGGCTCGCATCCGCGGCCATCACCACCACCGCGAGCTTCCCCTGCTGCAGCCGCGCCCGCACCCCCGACACTCCGATCACGACGTTGCCCGCGCGCATGCCCAGTCCCAACAGGCCGGCGAGACGGTCGGTCACGCCGCCGGCGTGGGATTCGGTGGCGGCGCGTCGGGTCCTGGAGCCGGCTCCTCACCGCCCTCTTCGGTCAGCTCGTTGAGGAACGCCATGAGTCGCTCGGCCAGATCAGGCGTCATGGCCTCCAGCTTGTCGATGTCCTCACGCTCCAGGTCGAGGATGTCCTGCAGCGTCTTCTTGCCGTTCTGCTCGAGTACGGCGACCAGCTCCGGCGACAGCCCCTTGAGCTCTCCCAGCGGCACTTTCACCGCCTGCTCCTCTTCGGGAGGCAGCGGCGCGAACAGCGGCCCTTCGCCGCCGCGCTCCAGCCACTCGCGGCTCGAGTAGAGGTCGATCTTCCAGCCGGTGAGCTCGGAGGCGAGGCGCACATTCTGACCATTGCGCCCGATCGCGAGCGACAACTGGTCTTCGTCGACGATCGCCTGGATGGTGCGGCTCTCGGGATCCGAGAAGACGCGTGCCACCCGGGCGGGGGCCAGGGCCAGCTTGGCGAACCGTTCCGGGTCCGGCGACCACGGCACGATGTCGATGCGCTCGCCGTTCAGCTCGTTCACCACCGCCTGGACGCGCGAGCCTTTGAGGCCGACGCAGGCGCCCACCGGATCGATGGCGTCGTCGCGTGAGATCACCGCGATCTTGGTGCGGCTCCCCGCCTCGCGCGCGGTGGCCCGGATCTCCACGATCTGCTGCTGGATCTCGGGGACCTCGATCTTGAACAGCGCCTTCACGAACAGCGGGTCGGCACGCGAGAGGATGAGGCGCGGTCCCTTGGGCGTCTCCTCGATGCGCTTCAGCACCGCGCGGATCGAATCGCCCTGGTGGTAGTGCTCGCGATGGTTCTGCTCGCGGTAGGGGATGATCGCCTCCGCCTCGCGAAACTTGGCGAGCATGATGACGATCTTGCCGCGCTCGATCTGCTGCACTTCACCCGGGAGCAGCTCTCCGACCTTCCCGGTGAACTCGTCGCGGATGCGGCTGCGCTCCCCCTCGCGCACGCGCTGGATGATGCGCTGTTTCGCCGCCTGCACCGCCGTGCGGCCGAATTCCTGGAACGGCACCTCTTCTTCGAGCACGTCCCCCGGCTGGAAATCGGCGTCCTCGTAGCGGGCTTCCTCGAGCGAGATCTGCGTCCCGGCGTCCTCGACCGCCTCGACGACAGTCTTCAGCACGACGATGCGGATCGTGCCTTTGAGCTCGTCGATCGAAATCTCGGCCCGCACGTTCGGGCCGTAGCGCTTCACCAGCGCCGCGTGCAGCCCGTCCTTCAACAGCTCGATCATTTCGCCGCGCTCGAGCTGCTTGGAGGTCGTCAGCTCGCGGATCGCGGAAACGACGTCGGTTGCGTTGGCCATTCGTGAAATCCGTTATCTGGTATCAGGCATCGGTTTTGTCGGTTACCAATCCACTGTCAAACGGGCCTCCCGGGCCTGCTCGAGCGGCAGTGTGACGGGCTCGCGGCCCTCGGAGTGCAGCACGACCGTCGCCTCGTCCGGCACAGCGACGATCCGGGCGCGGACCCGCCCCAGCCCTTCCAGCTTCACCAGCACTTCGCGCCCGATGAACCGGACCCAGTGCCGGTGCCAGCGCACCGGCCGGTCGAGCCCCGGACTCGAGACCTCGAGCTGGTAGCGGGGACCCAGCGGCCCACCGCTGTCCAGCCACGCTTCCAGAGTCCGGCTGGCCAGGGCGCAGTCGTCCACGGTCACGCGCCGTTCCGGATCCGCCGGCGGCCAATCGATGCGCACTTGAACGAGCGGACGGTTCGGCGTGCCGCCCAGGCGAAGGTCGGCCAGATCGAGTCCCAATGTCTCCAGCCGGGACCGAACGGCCTCCACTAGGCTGTCGGTGAGCATAAAAAAAAGCGCGGGCCTGACTTCGCCCGCTTCGAAGGGGGAATGTATCCCCACCCCCCGGCCTGTCAAGTCGCGGCGAGCGATATCCCCAGGTACGCCACCATTCTACCATCGCTGCCGCGGGAGGCACGGTGCGAGTAGAACTGATCGTTGTGGTGCGCGGTGCAAAACGCCGAGATGCTGACATCGGCGAGGCCGAGGGCCGCGCCACGTCCGGCGAGCAAACCGCGCAGGTCGACGAATGTCGGGGAGGTGCTCGGCGGGCGACCCGTCACGCGCTCGGAGACTTCATAACCTACTTCATAGCAGTTGCCGCAAATCCCTACGCCACAATGCATTACAAAATCTCTGCAAGTCGCCCCCGTCGCGGCCGTCAACTCGCCGAGGGCCCGCTCGAGGATCCCGCCCGCCACGCCACGCCACCCCGCGTGCAGCAGCGCCACGATCCCCCGTTGCGGTGCGACGAGATAGACCGGGATGCAGTCGGCGACGGTGATGGCGAGCAGGACGCCACGGTTCCCGGTGGCGTGGCCATCGACGCCGTCCAGTACTGTCCATCCCGGGGACAGGTTCGCGTGCCACTTGATGTCGGTGCCGTGCACCTGGTGGCTCATGACGACGGTGGGGAACCCCGGCTCGAACGCCCGGCGGAAGGCGCGCCAGCGCGTCATCACCTGCTCCACGGGCTCCTCGCTCCACAGACCGAGGGAGTAGCCACCGGCGCGCGTCGTAATGCCTGCCACCACGCCGTGGCGTGCCGCCCACTCCGACAACTCGAGCCGCGGCACCGCCGCGTCGCCCGCCGGAACTTCGACCACGATGGTCGCCGCTGGGATGGTCGTCGGCATGTGGCGATCGGCCGGTCAGCGGCCATCCTCGCGCCGTTCGATCATCGCGCCCAGCGCCCGCAGGCGCTCGTCGATCCGCTCGTAGCCCCGCTCGATCTGCCCCACGTTGCGGATCACCGACTCGCCTTCGGCCGCCAGCGCCGCGAGCAGCATCGCCATGCCCGCCCGGATGTCGGGGCTCTCGACCTCTCCACCCCGCAGCGCCGAGGGGCCCGCGATGACGGCGCGATGCGGATCGCAGAGCACGATGCGTGCGCCCATGCCGATCAGCTTGTCCACGAAGAAGAGGCGCGATTCGAACATCTTCTCGAACACGAGAATCGGGCCCTCGCACTGCGTCGCGACCACGATCGCGATCGACATCAGGTCGGCGGGGAACGCCGGCCAGGGACCGTCCTCGAGCTTCGGGATGTGGCCCCCGAGATCGGGCCGGATGCGGCGCTCCTGGTCTTTCGCGACGATCAGCGCATCGCCGTCGACCCGCGGCCGCACGCCGAGCCGGTCGAAGGCGAAGAGCGTGGCGCGCAGGTCCTCGGTGCGCACCCCCTCGATGCGCACCGCCCCGTTGGTGACCGCGGCCAGGCCGATGAACGAGCCCACCTCGATGTGATCGGGGCCGATGTGAAACGGCTCGGCGGGAGTCCCGAGCGGCCCGCCGCCATGGACGTGCAGCACATTGGTCCCGATGCCGTCGATGCGGGCGCCCAGACTCGTCAGGAAGCGGACCAGGTCCTGCACGTGCGGCTCGCTCGCGGCGTTGCGCAGCACGACGTCGCCCTTGGCCCGCACGGCGGCCATGAGCGCGTTCTCGGTCCCGGTAACGCTCGGCTCGTCGAGAAAGACGTCCGCGGCGGTGAGGGTTTTCGCTTCGAGCTGGTAGCGCTTCCCCACCTCGACGTCGGCGCCGAGCGCTTCGAGCGCCAGGAAATGCGTGTCGACGCGGCGCCGCCCGATGACGTCGCCGCCCGGCGGCGGCAGCGACACCCGCCCGAACCGCGCGACCATCGGTCCCGCCAGGAGAATCGACGCGCGCACTCTGGCGCACAACGCCGGATCGAGATCGCGCGGCTGCGCGTTGCGCGTGTCGACTTCGAGGGCATTGGGCCCCGTCCACGTCACGCTTGCGCCCAGGTGCTGCAGCAGCGCGAGCATCGTCTCGACGTCCCGGATGTGCGGCACGTTCTCGATGCGGCAGGGGCCGTCGGCGAGGAGCGTCGCGGCCAGAATGGGAAGGGCGGCGTTCTTGTTCCCGGCGGGGCGAATCGTGCCTTCGAGCGCGCGGGCGCCGGACACGCAAAACGTCGGCGGCATGGGGGCCAACCTACCGGAACGCTTGCGCGGGCGTCAAGCGAGGGCGAACGTATCGCGCGTGTTTCCGCTGCCGCCGCTCGCCGCCGCGGCGTTGATCGCGCTCGCGGCACTGCTCGTTACGTATCTCCCTCGCCCGCCCTGGCTCGACGCCGTCTTCGCGGGTGCGCGCCGGGCTCCACCGATCGGGTGGCTGCTGGTCGGCGTGGTGCTGGGGCCGTTGCTCGGTGTGCTCGATGGTGCAGTGCTTGAAGGGCTGACGCCGGTCGTCGCCTGCGCGATCGCGTGGATCGCCGCGGCCGCGGCGGCCAGGCTCACGGCGCCGGAGTCTCCGATCCCCGAGCCGTGGACGACGGGGGACGTCGCCGGACTGATCGCCGCCTTCGTGCTTCCCGCAGCGCTGTTGTACGGCGCGATGCGGTTCCTGCCTCCCACCGTCGCTCCCGTCTGGAAGCCTGTCTGGCCGGTGATCGCGGTGTTGTCGGCGTCCGTGGCCCTCGCCGCCGCGCCGCGGGCTGGGGCAGCCACCGCGGTGTCCTTGCTCGTCGCAGCGGGAGCGCTGCTCGCCCTCTTCCCGCACGCGCACAAGAGCGACCTGCCCCCCATCGCCATGTGGCTGGGGTTCGCCCTCGGGGGGACGTTCGTGTGCGTGCTGGTCGCCACCCGGCTGGGACGGCAGCCGAAGACGCGTGCGGCGGCGACGATCACGGCGCTCTGCCTCGCCGCCGGAATCGGCAGCGCGTCGGGAGCGTCCCCGTATCTCGTGGCCGGGCTGCTCGGTCTGGCGCTCGCGAAGTGGGGCCCCGGTTACGAGCGTCTCGCCGACGAGCTGGCCCCGACCGCGTCCACGGTCGCCGCGCTGCTGTGGTTCGCGGCCGGCGCGCTCGCCGGCGGCCACTTCCCGCAGGTCCTCATCGCGGCGGGGTTGCTCGCGCTCTGGCCTGCCGCGCGCCGCCGATTCATGGCCGCTGTTCCCGCGTCGCGACAGACCCTGGGGCTCGCGCTCGCCCTCTCCTACGCGCTGACGGCGGAGCGCACGCTCAGCCCCGTGGAGCGCAGCGCACTCGTGACCGCCGCAGCACTTGCGCTGCTGGTCATCTCCCTCGTCCCGCAGCGCCACACGGCCGCTGCCCCGTTGACTTCCCCCACGCCGCGGGCAGAGGTTACAGCATGATCCCCACGTGGGCCGCGGTGGTGGGCGCACTCAGCCTCGCCGTCATCGCCGTCGCGGCACTGGCCTCGGGTCTGGCCATCCTCGCAGCGGCGTTCGGCGTACGCTCGTTCCTCCAAGCCATCCGACACTCGGCGGAGCCGGTCGTGCAGGACGTGCGGCAGCTCATCGGCACGATCCGCAGCGAAGCGGACGGCCTCGCCGAGACATCGCGCGACATGCGCCAGCGCATCGTGCACGCCGCCGACGCCGCCGAAGCGCGGCTGGCGGAGCTGGGCGACACTCTGGGCGAAGCCGAGCGGGAGATCGGAGAAACGGCGAAGGACGTCGCCGCTACGGCGCGGACGGTGCGCCGCGGCGTCTCGGTGTGGCGGCTGGGGCGGGCGCTGCGCAGGCGCCCCAACGAGGGAGACGCGGACTGAGACGCGCCCTCGCGCTGGTCGGTGTCGCGCTGGCCGCGCTGGTCGTGTTCCCCGGCGTGGCGCATGCGTGGACCCCCGCCACGCACATCTATCTCGGGGAGTCGGTGCTCGCGAATCTCTCCGCCCTCCCCACCGCCGTCGCCGACCTGCTACGCGCCTTCCCCTTCGATTTCCTCTACGGCAACATCGCCGCCGACACCTCGATGGCGAAGAAGTACGCACCGGTGGGCCGCCACTGCCACGCCTGGCACGTGGGGCGCGAGATCTTCGAGCTGGCCCATACCGACGGGTTACGCGCCTTCGGTCTCGGGTACCTGTCGCACCTCGCCGCCGACACCGTGGCGCACAACTACTACGTCCCGCATCAGCTCGTGCTCACGAGCAGCACCGCGGCCCTGGGCCACAGCTACTGGGAGAGCCGGCTCGAGACGCACCTCGGCGAGCGCTATCCGCGCACCGCGAAATCCGTCATCCTGCAGGACCACGGGGTGAGCGACGCCCATCTCGATGCCATCCTGTCTCCCACGCTGTTCAGCATGCGCACCAACCGGCGCCTGTTCCGCGGCATGGTGCATCTCACCGAAAACCAGAGCTGGCAGTGGGTGTTCCAGCTGATCGCGGAGAACAGCCGCTGGGACCTGCCTCCCGACGATGTCGAGCGCCACATGGCGGTCGCGTTCGAGTACGTGATGGCGGGATTGTCGGACGACGACGCACCGCCGCACCGGCTCGATCCGGCGGGCGACAAGGCGCTCGGGCTCGCCAAACTGATGCGCCGGCGGGCGCTGCAGGAGGGTGGCCGGACCGATCCGGAGCGGATCCGCGCGACGGCGGAGGAGCACTTCGGCCTGCCGGATGCGATGCTCGATTTCTGGCGCGCCGCACGCGCCGCAAAGCCGTGGCGTGAGGAAGCGGTCAGCCGCCCAATCGCTCCTTGACGAGCGTGGGGACGCGGGTCGGATCGGCCTTCCCCTTCGACAGTTTCATCACCTGACCCACGAAAAACGGCAGCAGTTTGGTCTCGCCTTTGCGGTAGCGTGCCACCTCCGCCGGATGCCCGGCGATCACTTCTTCCACCCACCCCGTGAGGGCGCCGGCGTCCGCGACCTGGATCAGGCCGAGCCGCTCGGCCACGGCGCGCGGGTCGCCGTGCCCGTTGGCGGCCATTGCGCTGAACACCTGCTTCGCCGCCGGATTGGACACCGTCCCATCCTTCACCAGCTCGATCAGCCGGGCCAGCCGCTCCGGCGTCACGCGCAGCGTCCCGGCGCGGTCCTTGGCGTCGGCGAGCACCTCGCCCATCACCCAGTTGGCGGCCGGCTTGGCCTCCGCCCCGGCTGCGACCGTCGCTTCGAAGTAGTCGGCGATGGTGCGCGACTGCACCAGCACCGCGGCGTCCTGGGCCGGAATACCGTACTGCGTCGCGAACCGCTCGCGCCGGGCGGCGGGCAGCTCGGGAAGCGTGGCCCGCTCCTCGGCGAGCCACTGCTCCGGAACGACGAGCGGCGGCAGATCGGGCTCGGGAAAGTAGCGGTAATCCTTGCTTTCTTCCTTGCTGCGCTGCGGGCGCACGGTATTCGCCCTGGCGTCGAACAGCATCGTCTGCTGCTCGATCCGGCCCCCCGCCTCGAGCGTCGCGATCTGGCGGTCGCGCTCCAGTGTCAGCGCCTTCTCGACGTAGGCGAACGAGTTGATGTTCTTCACTTCGGTCTTCGTGCCGAGCGCCGTCTCCCCCATCTGCCGCACCGACACGTTGGCGTCGACCCGCAGGCTTCCCTTTTCCAGGTCGCAGTCGGACACGTCGGCATACTCGAGGACCTCCTTCAACGCGAGGAGGTAGGCGCGGGCTTCCTGGGGTGAGCGAAAGTCGGGACCAGTGACGATCTCGGCGAGGGGGACGCCCGAGCGGTTGAGATCGATCGCGGTGCTCTTCGGCACCCGGTCATGCAGCGACTTGCCGGCATCCTCTTCCACGTGCAGCCGCTCGATCGTCGCCGCGACCGCTCCCCGCACGGGACTGGCATAGGTGAGCTGGCCGTCGGTCGCCAGCGGCTCCTCGTACTGCGAGATCTGGTACCCTTTGGGCAGGTCGGGATAGAAATAGTTCTTGCGCGCGAAGATGCTGCGCAGGTGAACGTCACAGCGCAGCGCCAGCGCCGCGCGCACCGCCAGCTGGATCGCGAACCCGTTCACCGTCGGCAGCGCTCCCGGCAGTCCCAGGCAGACGGGGCAGACGTTGGTGTTGGGCGGCGCTCCGAAGGCAGCCGAGCAGCCGCAGAACATCTTGGAGCGCGTCCGCAGCTGCACGTGCGTTTCGAGTCCGATCACCGTTTCCCAGCTCATACGTCGTCCGTGCCGGGCACCGCCCGCTCCAAGGTGAAGGCCGCCTCGAGCATCTCGTCCTCGAGGAACAGCGGGGCGAGCAGCTGGCCGCCGACCGGGAGGCCGTCGACCCGGCCGATCGGCACGGTGATCCCCGGAATGCCGGCGAGGTTGGCGGTCACGGTGAAGATGTCGGCCAGATACATCGCGACCGGATCGTCCATCTTCTCTCCGGCCTGGAACGCCGGCGTCGGGGTGGAGGGAGTGAAGAGCAGGTCGACGCCGCGATCGAAGACGTTGCGGAAGTCCTGCGCGATCAGCGCGCGCATGCGTTGTGCGCGGCGATAGTACGCGTCGTAGTATCCGGCCGAGAGCACGTACGTCCCCACGAGGATGCGGCGCCGCACTTCGGGGCCGAATCCCCTGCCGCGGGTGCTCTGATACAGGGCGCGCACGTCCGGCACCCCGTTGAAGCGCGGCCCGTAGCGCACGCCATCGTAGCGCGCCAGGTTCGACGACGCCTCGGCCGGGGCGATGATGTAGTAGGTCGGAATCGCGTACGCCGTGTGCGGCAACGAGACGTCCCGAACCGCCGCGCCGAGATCCTTGAACACCTTGATGACGCGTTCGCAGGCGCGGCGCACACCGGGATCGAGATCGGGCGGGAAATACTCCTTCGGGATTCCGATCACGAAGCCCTGCAGGTTCTCGGGCGGCGACGGCAGCTGGAACGGGTCGCGGTCCTCGCACGTCGCATCCATCGGATCGCGCCCGCTGATCGCGGCGAGGACGCGGGCGGCATCGGAGACGGTGCGGCCGCACACCCCGATCTGATCGAGCGAGCTGCCGAAGGCGACGAGCCCGTAGCGGGACACCCGGCCGTAGGTCGGCTTGATCCCCACGACGCCGCAGAACGACGCCGGTTGCCGCACCGAGCCGCCGGTTTCCGACCCGAGCGCGGCCGGCACGGCGCCCGCTGCCACGAGCGCCGCGGAGCCGCCGGAGGAACCGCCCGGGACACGCGACGGATCGAGCGGGTGCAGGGCGCGGCCGAATGCCGAATGCTCGGTCGACGACCCCATGGCGAATTCGTCGCAGTTGGTTTTGCCGGCGATCAGCGCTCCCGCCGCCTTGAGCCGCGTGATCGCCGTGGCTTCAAACGGCGAGCGGTACCCTTCGAGAATGCGCGAGCCGCAGCTCGTCGTGTATTCGAGGGTGCAGATGTTGTCCTTCACTGCCACCGGCATCCCCGCGAGGGGACCGGCCGGCGCGCGCTCGGCCTGGCGCGTGAGGGAGGCTTCGACGTCCGCAATCGGGGTGAGGAGCGCGTTGAGGGACGCGGCCCCGGCGAGTCGGCTCGCCGTTTCGGCGATGCTCGTCACTCCACGTCGCCTCCGCCGGCCGCACCGGCGTCGAACGCCTCGAGCCGCGGCACGAGAAAGAAACCGTCTTTGAAAGCCGGCGCGATCTGGGCGGGCGAGAGGGCGAGCGGCGCGGGCCGCACTTCGTCGTCGCGAAACCGCAGCGCCGCCGGTCCGGGAGTAAACGGCTGCACCGTCTCCGACCCCGGGACCGCGGCGATCTGAGAGACGTAATCGAGGATGCGCGACAACTGTTCGGTCAGCGCCGGCAACGCCGCGTCGTCGACATGCAGCTCCGCCAGCCGCGCGATGCGCTCGACTTCCTGGCGCGAGACGCTCATGGCGCCTCCCCTTCCCACTCGCGCTCCAGCCCCGCGAAGGCCACCAACAGGTGCTTCGTCCCCACGTCGACGTCGTCGAACTGGACCATGACCTTGAGATTGCGGCCCATGCCGGACACGTCCTGTACGATGCCGCTGCCGAACTTCCGATGCCGCACCCGTTCTCCTTTCACGTAGCGTGGCACATCCTGTGATTCCTCGACTATGAACGGCTCATCGACCGTGAACCGCTCGGCCAGTGGGCGCCGCGTCGGAGCGCTCACGCGCGAGCCCCCGCCCCGCGCACTGCCGGATCCGCGCGACCAGGCGGGCGTCGTGCTGCGCTCGACGATCCGCTCCGGCGGCAGCGCGTCGAGGAAGCGGGAAGCCTCCGCCATCTCGAGCCGGCCGTTGCGGTAGCGCGTGCGGGCCCAGGAGAGATATAGTCGCTCGCGCGCGCGCGTGAGACCCACGTAGCACAAACGGCGCTCCTCCTCGAGCCCACCCGGCTCCCCCGCCGTGCGCGCCAGCGGGAACAGTCCGTCCTCGAGACCCGCCAACGCCACCACCGGCCACTCCAGCCCCTTCGCCATGTGCACGGTGAGGAGGGTGACACCCGTGGCACTCGTCCCGCCGTACTCATCGGTGGGCGTCAGCAGCGCCGACTGGGTCAGGTAGCGCTCGATCAGCGACCCCGTGTCTTCCTCGGCGTCCACCGCCTCCGCCACCTCAGCCCACGCCGCCGCCCCGGCCACCAGCTCCCGCACGTTCTCGAGCCGCTCCACCCCTTCCACTCCCTCGTCGGCGAGCCACGCCTCGTAGCCGGTGACGGCGATGATCGTTTCCAGCGCGGTGGCGGGGTCCGCCTGACCCACCGCTTCGCGCAGCCGGTCGACCAGTGCGGCGAGCTGCTGCAGCGTGTCCTTCAACCCGGGCCGCACCCCCTCCAAGCGGGAGGCAGCACGGGCGGCCTCGAGGAGCGGCTTCTGCCACTGCCGGGCGGCGTCGGCGAGCACGCCGAGGGAGGTATCGCCGACCCCGCGGCGCGGGACGTTGGCGATGCGTGCGAAGGCCCGGTCGTCGGCGGGGTTGGCGACGAGCCGCAAGTAGGCCAGCAGGTCTTTCACCTCGCGCCGCTCGTAGAAGCTCACCGCGCCCACGAGGCGGTACGGCACGCCGCGCATGCGGAACGCCTCTTCCAGGGGGCGCGACTGGGAGTTGGTGCGGTAAAGGACCGCCATTCCCTCGTAGCCGATGTCCTGCTGCGCGGCCTGATCGGCAAACTGCGTCACGATCCACTCCGCTTCATCACGCTCGTCCGCCGCGGAAAGCAGCACGATCGGGTCCCCGCCCTGTATGGCGGTGAACAGCGTCTTCCCGATGCGGGCTTTGTTCTCGGCGATGACGCCGTTGGCGGCGTCGAGGATCACCTGCGTCGAGCGGTAGTTCTGCTCCAGCTTGACCAGCGTCGAGCCGGGGAAGTCCGACTGGAAGGAGAGCATGTGGCGCACGTCGGCGCCGCGCCAGCCGTAGATCGCCTGATCATCGTCGCCCACGACGCACAGGTTGTGGTGCCCCTCCGCGAGGGCGCGGACCAGGCGGTACTGGGCGATGTTGGTATCCTGAAATTCGTCCACCAGCACATGGTCGAAGCGGTGCTGCCACCACGCCAGCCGCTCCGGATGGTCCCGGAACAACTGCAGCGGGAAGAGCAGCAGGTCGTCGAAATCCATCGCGTTGGCGCGCTGCAGCTCCGCCCCCAGCTCGCGATAACAGTCCGCCGCCACCACGGCGAGCGGCGAATCGGCGGTGTGGAAGAAGTCGTCGGGGTCGATGAGGCGGTTCTTGGCGGCGGAGATCAGGCTATGCAAGGCGCGCGGTGGATACACCTTGGGCGACAGGTCGCGCCGCTCGAGCATCCGCTTGATCACGGCGTTCGAGTCGTCCTCGTCGTAGATCGTGAAGTTCGGTCCGAAGCCGAGCAGCGGCGCTTCGCGTCGCAGGAGGCGCGCCGACAGCGAGTGGAACGTCCCGATCCACAAGCCCCGGGGATCGGTGCCGAGCAGCGCCGCGACGCGCTCGCGCATCTCCCCCGCCGCCTTGTTGGTGAAGGTGACGGCGAAGATGCGGTCGGCGCGCACGCCGCAGCTCTGGATGAGGTACGCGATCCGCGCCGTGAGCACCCGCGTCTTCCCAGAGCCGGCGCCCGCGAGCACGAGCAGCGGTCCCGAGTCGTGCTCCACCGCCCGGCGCTGCTCGGGATTGAGCGGCAGGTTCACGACGCGGCTCCCACCGGGAACTCCAGCACGAATCGACACCCCGGTGCTTCAGGAAAGAACAGCAGCCGACCGCCGTGCTGCTGCTCGACGATGCGGCGCGCCAGCGGCAACCCGAGTCCCCAGCCGCCGGGCTTGGAGGACACTCCCGCCTCGAAGGCGCGGGAGATGCGCCCCGACGGGATCCCGGGACCGTCGTCGCGCACGGTGATGCGCGCGTGACCGTCGGCGCCGTCGACGGTCACATGGACTGCGCCGCCGCGGCCGGAGAGTGCGTCGATCGCGTTCTTGACGATCGCTTCGAGCGCCCACTCGATCAGCACCGGGTCCCCCTGGACTACCGGCCCCGGCCCCGCAGCGCTGAGCCTCATCGTCACCGGGTGCGCCCGCGTCGGCAGGCGCGGCCGGAAATACGCCACGACACGCTCCGCCGTCGCTCCGATCCCCACCGCTTCACGTCGCGGCGGCCGGCCGATACGCTCGAAGCGCCGCGCCACCCGCTCCAGCCGTTCGACGTCGGTTTGCAGGTGGTCCGCCACGTCGATCGCCGGTTCGTCGGGATGCTCGCGCAGCTGGGCGATCCACCCGGTGAGGCTCATCAGCGGCGTCCCCAGCTGATGCGCCGATTCACGCGCCATCGCGACCCACAAGCGGTCGCGCACCGCGCCCAGCCGGATGCGGTACGCCCAGATCGTGAGCGCGACGAGCGCCAGCAGCACGCCGCCCTGCAGCGCGGCGAGCCGCTCGAGCCGCCGCGTGACCGGCAGTGCGCCGAAGTGCACCATGCTGATCCCCGATCCCGAGATCGGTGGATTGACGGCATCGAGCTCGGCGACCCAGGCATGCAGACTGGCGCTATCGCGCCCCAGTCCCGCCGGGGCGTTCTCGAGCGCGGTGACGCGCCCGGCGCTGTCGGTGATCGCGAGGGGGATGCCCAATGCCCGCACCTGTGCGGCCAGGTCGAACAGGGTGCCTGTAGCGGCATCGGGACGCGGGTCGTTCAGCCCGCCGAACACGCGCCCGAACATGCGGCTCGTCTCGCGGGCATCGTCCCGCAGATGCCGCGCTACCACCCACGCCGAACCGACCGACAGTGCGCCGAACGCGAACGCCAGCCCAACCAGAATCGCCGGCCCGGACCGGTACAGCGCTCGCTTACGCACCTGCCGGCGGGGTGAGCCGTTCACTGCCCACGTACGGAACGAGAGCCTGGGGCAGCGTGACGCTGCCGTCGGCGGTCTGATGGGTCTCGAGCAGCGCCGCGATCGTGCGGGGCAGCGCGACGCCGGACGCGTTCAGCGTGTGGACGAACTCCGGCTTCTCCCCCTTGGCAGCCCGAAACCGGATCCCCGCGCGCCGCGCCTGGAAATCGGTGAAGGTCGACGCGCTCGACACCTCGAGCCATGCGCCGACGCCCGGCGCCCACGCCTCGAGATCGTACGTCTT
>CAZXKN010000164.1:0-14479 GCA_964641815.1 uncultured Gemmatimonadaceae bacterium
CGCGCTACAACGCCTGGCGGCGGCGCATCGCCCTGGCGTTCAGCCTCGTCGTCTCGGCCGGATATGTCGCCGTTCCCGTCGCCGTCCTCGCCGGAGCCCTGCGATGATCGGCGAGCTGCGCCCCCGCGTCCCCGAGGGTCCGATCCAGGACAAGTGGGAGCGGCACCGCTTCGAGATGAAGCTCGTGAATCCCGCCAACAAGCGGCGCTTCGAGGTCATCGTCGTCGGGAGCGGGCTCGCCGGGGCGTCAGCCGCAGCCTCGCTCGCCGAGCTGGGCTATCACGTCTCGTGCTTCTGCTTTCAAGACTCGCCGCGCCGCGCCCACTCGATCGCGGCGCAGGGCGGCATCAATGCCGCGAAGAACTACCAGAACGACGGCGACTCGGTGTGGCGCCTGTTCTACGACACCGTGAAAGGCGGCGATTTCCGCTCCCGCGAGGCGAACGTCTACCGGCTCGCCGAGATCAGCGTGCAGATCATCGATCAATGTGTGGCGCAGGGAGTGCCGTTCGCGCGCGAGTACGGCGGGCTTCTGGCCAACCGCTCCTTCGGCGGGGCCCAGGTTTCGCGCACGTTTTACGCGCGCGGCCAGACGGGCCAGCAGCTGCTGCTCGGTGCCTACCAGGCGCTGGCGCGCCAGATCGGTCTCGGCCAGGTGAAAATGTACGCGCGCACCGAGATGCTCGATCTGGTCGTGATCGACGGCCGGGCGCGCGGCATCGTCGTCCGCGACCTCGTGACCGGGGCTCTCACCTCGCATGCGGCGCACGCCGTGGTGCTCGCCACCGGCGGCTACTCCAACGTCTTCTTCCTGTCCACCAACGCCAAAGGGTGCAACGTCACCGCCACCTGGCGCGCGGCGAAGCGCGGGGCACTGTTCGCCAATCCGTGCTTCACGCAGATCCATCCTACCTGTATCCCGGCGCACGGCGCCCACCAATCGAAGCTCACGCTGATGAGCGAGTCGCTGCGCAACGACGGCCGCATCTGGGTGCCGAAGAAGCAGGGGGACGCCCGCCGCCCCGGCGACATCCCGGTGCGCGAGCGTGACTACTACCTCGAGCGGCTCTATCCGAGTTTCGGCAACCTGGTGCCGCGCGACGTGGCGTCGCGGCGCGCCAAGGATATGTGCGACGACGGTTACAGCGTCGTTCCCGGGGGCCACGGCGTCTACCTCGACTTCAGCGACGCGATCGCGCGCCTCGGCACCTCAGGCATCGCCGAGCGCTACGGCAACCTGTTCGAGATGTACCAGCGCATTACGGGAGAGAATCCCTACGACGTGCCGATGCGGATCTACCCTGCCCCGCACTACACGATGGGCGGACTCTGGGTCGACTACAACCTGATGTCGAACCTTCCCGGTCTGCACGTGATCGGCGAGGCGAACTATTCGGATCACGGCGCCAACCGACTCGGGGCCTCGGCGCTGATGCAGGGGCTTGCCGACGGCTACTTCATTCTGCCGTACACGATCGGCGACTACCTCGCCCAGGGAAAGCTCGAGCCGGTCGACGTCTCGCACGCAGCGTTTCGTCAGGTCGAGGCCGATGTCCGCGAGCGCACCAGCCGTCTCCTCGCGGTGAACGGCTCGAAGAGTGTCGATGCCTTCCACCGGGAGCTCGGGCACCTGATGTGGGAGGAGTGCGGCATGTCGCGAACCAAGCAGGGCTTGGAGAACGGCCTGCAGCAGGTGCGGCGGCTGCGCGAACGATTCTGGAAGGAGGTCTTTGTCGGCGGCAAGGGCGAAGACCTGAATCAATCGCTGGAGCGCGCCGGGCGGGTGGCCGACTTCATGGAGTTCGCCGAGCTGATGTGCCTAGACGCGCTGCAGCGTGAGGAATCGTGCGGTGCGCATTTTCGCGAGGAGTATCAGACGCCCGACGGCGAGGCGAAGCGCGACGACGCCCGGTTCTCGTATGTCGCTGCCTGGGAGTGGTCAGGCGCGGACAGCGCCCCGGTGGCCCATCAGGAGCCGCTCGGCTTCGAATACGTGCACCTCGCCCAGCGGAGCTACACGTAATGCGCCTGATCCTGCACGTGTGGCGCCAGGCGGGGCCTCTCGCCTCGGGACGGTTCGTGAAGTACGAGACCGACGACGTGTCGCCCGACATGTCGTTTCTCGAGCTGCTGGACGTCCTGAACGAGCGCCTGATCGCGATCAAGGAAGAGCCGATCGCGTTCGATCATGACTGCCGCGAGGGGATCTGCGGCAGCTGCGGCGTCGTCATCAACGGCCGGCCCCACGGGCCGCAGCGAGCCACGACAGCCTGCCAGCTGCACCTGCGTCATTTCCGCGACGGCGACGCGCTGTGGATCGAGCCGTGGCGTGCCCAGGCGTTCCCGGTCGTGAAGGACCTGGTCGTGGATCGCAGCACCTTCGACCGTATCGTGCAGGCGGGCGGGTTCATCACCGCACGCACGGGGAGCGCGCCCGAGGCGAACGCCATGCTTGTCCCCAAGCGTGACGCCGATCGCGCCATGGACGCGGCGGCCTGCATCGGGTGCGGCGCCTGCGTCGCCGCCTGCCCCAACGCCAGCGCGACGCTGTTCGTCGCCGCGAAGGTCAGTCACCTCGGTGCCCTGCCCCAGGGCCAGCCGGAGCGCTACGCGCGGGTGGTGCGCATGGTGGACGCGATGGACGAAGCCGGGTTCGGTGCCTGCACCAACCACGGCGAGTGCATGGCGGCGTGCCCCAAGGAGATTTCGGTGGACTTTATCGCCCAGCTGAACCGCGACGTCCTCAAGGCGACGCTGTTGCCCCCACGCGAGGGCAAGGCCTGGTCGGGCGCCGCCTGATATTTTTGCATGTTGCATCATCATGTAGTGAATGTATAGATTACATTCATGTCCCGCCCTCGGCGACCACCACCTCGAGTTCGTGAACCCGTCCAGGTTTACCTCGATCCCGCGGACCGCGATCTGCTCGACCGTCTCGCCTCTCGCACCGGCCTGTCGCGCGCCGAGGTGTTGCGTCGCGGAGTGCGACAGCTCGCCGAGCGTGAGCTGAGCGACCGGCCGGCAGGGTGGTCGCTCGAACAGCTGACCGGGGTGCTCGGAGACGACCCGTCCGTTCCCGCTGATCTGGCCGCGCGCCACGACGAGTACCTGTACGGCCGTCCGCGGCCGAAGCGATCGCACCGGTGAGCACCCGGGTCCTGATCGATACCAGCGCGCTGCTCGCCCTGGCCCATCGGCGGGACCAATACCATGCGCGCGCGGTCGCCACAGCGCGGCGATTTCTGGCGCGCAAGGGCCGGTGGGTGGGTTCGGCGCTCGTCCTGGGAGAGTTGCACGGGCACCTGCTCCATCGCCGCGGACCGGCTCTGGCCCGTGATGTCACGGCCGCGCTGCTCGACGACCCGGCTTACGAATGGATGGACGCGACGGTGGATCTCGTGCGGGATGCGGTCGGGTCCTGGATCGAGCGGTTTCGCGACCAGGCGTTCTCGCTCACCGATGCAGTGAGCTTCGAGCTGATGCGCCGCGAGGGGTTGCGGACGGCGTTCGCGTTCGACGACGACTTTCGGACGGCGGGGTTCGAGCTGCTACGCTAGCAGCCGGGAGCAACGCGCAGGCGCTGCGGCAAATCGGCGATCACGCGACCTGCTCCGGCATCACAGCTGCACCGCCGCCATCGTCTCTTTCACGGCGGCCCCCGATTTGTTGAGCGCCGCCTGCTCTTCAGGTGTCAACGCTACCTTCAGGATCTGTTCCAGGCCGCCCCTGCCGAGCGTGCACGGCACGCCGCAGTAAATCCCGGACAATCCGTATTCCCCCTCCAGCCAGGCGGCGCACGGCAGCACGCGCTTCTTGTCGAGCACAATCGATTCCACCATCTGCACCGCGGCCGCCGAGGGCGCGTAGTAGGCCGAGCCGGTCTTGAGGAACGCCACGATCTCGGCGCCGCCGTTGCGCGTGCGGTCGACGATCTTGTCGAGGGTGCCCTTGTCGAGCAGCTGCGTGACGGGAATGCCGGAGACGGTCGTGTAACTGATCAGCGGCACCATCGTGTCGCCGTGACCACCCAGCACCATCGCCTGGATGTCCTCGACCGAAACATGCAACGCCTCGGCGAGGAAGCTGCGATAGCGCGCCGTGTCGAGCACCCCGGCCATGCCGATCACCCGCTCGCGCGGGAAACCGGTGACCTGCTTCGTGACCCAGCACATCACGTCGAGCGGGTTGGAAACGACGACGACGATCGCCTGGGGCGCCACCTGCCTGATCTGCTGCGCGACCTGCTTCACGATGCCGGCGTTGGTGCGCACCAGGTCGTCGCGGCTCATCCCCGGCTTGCGCGCGATCCCGGCGGTGACGATGAACAGCTCACTCCCCGCCGCGGCCCCGTAGTCCTGCGACCCTACGACCCGCGTGTCGAACCCTTCGATCGGCGCCGATTCCCACTGGTCGAGCCCCTTCCCCTGCGGCACCCCGTCCACGACGTCCACCATGACCACCGTTCGGGCCAGGTTCTTCTCGGCCAACCGCTGCGCGGCAGTGGCGCCGACGTTGCCGGCTCCGACGACCGTGATCTTCTCGAACATGAGGGTGCGCTCGCGCGTGAGAGAGTACGAGGACGCCTGTCGCCGCCGGAAACTAATGGTGCGCGGGCGACGCCGCCTTGGCGGGTGGTACGGGGCGCAGGGCCGAATCCGGCGGGACGAACGAGTTCAGCCGCCAGGCGTCGACCCGGTACACGTTGTCGTCACCCGTGCGGCGGGCCCAGAGGCCGGTGCTGCTCGAATCGAAGGTCAGCTCGAGAAGCTTCGCCCCGCCTGCCCCACCGAGCGCGAGGGTCCGACGAGCCGCGGGTTTCTTCCCGGAATCGGCTTGCGCGGCAGTGCCGAACCCGCTGGCCGAAAAGCCCCGGTACAGGGCCAGCAGCCCGGCGACTCTCCCGGAATCGGCGGCGCCGCCGGTGGCGAAGCGCCAGGTGGTGCCGCTGCGCCGCAGCCCGTACGAGCGCCGCGCGGTGACGGTGACGCTGAATACGCTCTCGGGCACGACGGCCCCGATCTGTCGGTCGCGCCACTCGTTCACCTGGCGCCGCGCGAGGTCGACCAGGTTCCCGCGCCACAGCAGAATCGAATCGGACCCTTCGCGACGCACATAGCCGCTCGACGCCTGAGGGGCCAGGGCGCCGATCACCAGTTTCACGGTAGGCTGGCCGCCGCTCCACACCCGCAGCCAGTAGCCGCTGTTCGAGTCGACACCCATTCGTTGGAACGAGCTGGGGCTCACGGCCGCCAGATCGGGAACCGTCGTGTCGATGAACGCCAGAAACAGCTGCCCCACGGGCTCCCGGCCGGCCCGGTATCCATTCACCGTCCACGCCGTCCCGGCGCGCACCAGCCGCAGCGTGTCCGCCCCGTGACGGATCACGATCGAGTCGGTCTGTTCGGCCTTCACGGGAGGCAGCATCAACCGGCCGCGAATGACATCCGACTTGTGCGACAGCAGGCGTGCCCCGAGCCAGCCGGAGATCAGGAGCATGAGCGTCAGGGCGATGACGCGCAGCTGAGTGGCGCTCATGCCGCCGCTCCCGCCGCCCCGGCAAGCGGACGATATGCCTGCCGCGTGAGACGCCGCCGGCGCATCAGCCGCGCCGCTCCAAACAACACGATGCAGAGCGGGATGCCGATCAGGTTGCCGTAGCGCACGGCCACTTTCACCGCCGCGTTGGGGAAGACGAGTGGCGGCGGCGTGCGGTCCTTGGAGCGGATCGAGATCATGGCGTCGTCCTGCGCCAGCCAGTCGATCGCATTCTCGACGAAGACGATGTTGGCCGCCTGGTTCTGGGCGTAGCTGTCAGTGGCGAAATCGTCATTGCCGATCACGATCAAACGACCTTTCGGAGCGGTGGCCGGAGCGCCGGGCGGCGGACTGACTGCCACGGCGAAGATCCGGGTGGCGAGGTTGGTGCGGGCGAAGTCCTGTTGTGGTGTCAACATCACCGAACCCTGCATCACGCCGGCGGCCCGGGTCGAGACGAGCAGGGGCGTGATGCTGCCCTTCGCCGCGTGGGACGTGTCGATCGAGCTCGGCCACGGGAGAAATACGCTCGAGACCTCGGCGTTCACGGACGAGGCGCGTGTCGATCCAGCCCGGACGAAGAACGGATACGCCAGCACGGCCTGGCCGTTCTGCGTGGGCAGCCCGACGATGGCGTTGGCGGCGAGATCGTAGACGATGTCGGACTGGATCGCCACACCGAACGGGACGAGCAGCGCGTTCCAGGGCACCGAACGAGCCATCGCGAACGGTTGTTGCGGCGTACGACGCATTCCGCTCGCCATCACGAGTGCGCTGCCGCCGTTGGCGAGAAAGCGCCGCAGCGGCTCGAGCTCAGCCTGTGGGATCGTATCGGGAGCGTTGGTGAGGACCAGCACCTTGAGGTCGGCGCCGAGACCGGTATCGGCGGGCAACGCGATGTCGCGCACGGTGTAGCTGTGGTCCAGCGACGACCGCAACGTGCCATACGCGGACCCCTGCTGCTCATATGGATTGACCGGGGCTCCCACCCACCCGATGGCCGGACGCGTGGTCCGCGTGAGGTCGCGGATGAACGAGGTGAGCCGGTACTCGAGATCATCGGTCTGGCGCAGCAGCGGGATTTGCCGCACCTCGTTGGCGTACTGAACCGCGAGACCGAGATAGCCTTCCTTCACCTGCAGGGACGATTGTCCCAGCACGTTGAATTGAACCGGCGGGATGCCCAGCGAGGCGGCTTCGTGCGCCGCCGTGCTGTCGCCCGTCGGATCGATCACGACGAGCCGCAGCTTGCCGTGTGCCGCGGCGCGATAGTCGCCCAGCAAGTCGTCCACGTCCCGTTTGACGGGGGCCACTTCGGGAGGCAGCGCGCTCGAGGCGAACAGTTTGATCGTGACGAGGTCGGGGAGGTGGCCGAGCAGATCCCTGGACGCGCGCGACAGGGTGAATTGCCGTCCCGGCGACAGATCGATCCGCCCGCCGATCCAGCGTCCGAAGAGATTCAGCATCACGAGCACACCGATGAGCAGCGTCGTCCCCAGCTGCAGTCGTTTCAGCTCCGCCCCGCTCGGGGCGAGCTTGCGGCGCATCAGCGAGAAATAGGCGAGGCTCAGGAACACGGCGACGAGCGTCAGGAAGTAGATGACGTCGCGCAGGTCCACTGCCCCGCGGGCGATCTGCTGGAAATGCGACAGCACGCCGAACGCGGCCGCGACGGCGCTGAGGCTCGCCGGGAGCCCCACGAGCAAGGGGTCGAGACCCACCAGGACCAGCACGAACATCACCGCAACGCCCAGAATGAACGCCGTGATCTGATTGCGCGTCACACTCGAGGCCCACAGCCCGACGGCCGCAAATCCGGCGACGAGCAGCGCCGAGCCGACGTACTGCGCGACGAGCACGCCGACCTCGAGGCGCGCACCGATCCACAAGCCGACGGGGATCGCGAGCGTGAGCGCCAGGGCGATCCACAGAAACGCGACCTGTCCCAGATATTTGCCGAGCAACAGCTCCCGCTCGGTGATCGGCTGCGCCAGCACCACTTCGAGCGTTCCGGCGCGCACGTCCTCGGCGAGCGCCCGCATCGTCACCGCGGGCACGAAAAACAGCAGCAGCCACGGCAACAGCTCGAGCATGGGACGCAGCGTCGCCAGACCATACACCTCGGCCTGGCGGAAATAGAGAAAGTCGTTTACGGCGATGAAGATGACGAGCAGGATGTAGGCGGTGGGGAGGTCGAACAGAGACTTCACCTCGCGCCGGGCGATGATCCGGATTGCATTCATACTGCCGCCTCCGCCGCCGGCTCCGTCGTGAGCTGGCGGAACAGATCCTCGAGGTTGCCCTGCTCCTGAAACAGCTCGTACAGCATCCACCCTTCGCGCTTCGCGAGCTCGAAGATCGCGGGCCGCACGTCCGTATCTCCCGCAACGGTGAGCACCGCCCGCACCCCTGCCGTCCCCCCATCGGGCTCCACGCGGTCCACACCGGGAATGGCGCCGAGCTTCTCGAGGACGCGGTCGCCCTTCGCCTCGACGCGCACCAGGCGTCCTCCTTCGGCGCTCTGCACCAGTGTATCGACCGCGCCATCCGCGACGATCCGGCCCTTATTGATGATCAGGAGCCGGGAGCAGCTCTGCCGCACCTCGGACAGGACGTGGGTGGAGAGCAGCACCGTGCGCTCCCGGCCGAGGTGGCCGATCAGGTGACGGATCTCGAGCCGCTGATTGGGATCGAGTCCCTCGGTCGGTTCGTCCAGCACCAGCAGCTCGGGGCGGTGCAGGATCGCCTGGGCAAGACCGGTGCGCTGCCGGAATCCCTTGGACAGATCACCGATCGGCCGGTAGAAGACGCTGTCGAGACCGGTTGCCTGGACTGCCTCGTCGATCGCGCGCGCCTTCTCGACGCCGGTGAGCTGGCGCAGCTCGGCGATGAAGTCGAGGTAATCGCTCACCAGCATGTCGCTGTACAGCGGGTTGTTCTCGGGGAGGTAGCCGATGCGGCGCTTGACGGCGCGCGGGTCGTTCGCGACTGGAACGCCGTCGAACTGGATCGTGCCGGCGTCGGGGTCGAGAAACTGGGTGATCATGCGCATGGTGGTGGACTTGCCGGCGCCGTTGGGGCCGAGAAAGCCCACGACTTGACCCCGATCCACCGTGAACGAAACCTGGTCGACAGCGGTGATGCCGTCGAAGCGTTTGGCGATGTCCTGGAGCTGGAGCAGTGGCATGGTGTCCGTTGCAGGGGGTTTCAGTTTTTCTCGGGAGCGACCCGGCGACTGCGCGCCGGGTCACGGGCAGTCTACCCGCCCCGGGTGTGCATTTCCCGGTGCGGGTCGGCGCGCAGTCCGCTCACCTGATACAGCGGCTCCCGTTCACTGAGCGCGAGTCGGGCCTCGGCGCCCCGGTCGGTGCGCCCTTCCCACCCGGTCCGGATCAGGGCCGTCAATTCCTCATCCGAGGCTCCCCCGCGCAGCGGCTCGCGCAGGTCCACCCCGCCGGCGGCGTAGAGACACAACAACCATTGCCCGTCGGCGGTGATGCGGCTGCGGTCGCAGGCCCGGCAGAACGGCGCGGTCGTCGAGGCGATGATGCCGAACGTCGTTCCATCGGGGAGCGCGAACCGCTCGGCCGGTGCGTGCGGATCGTCGCCGGTGAGAGCGGTGATCGCGCCGTAGCGATGTCCCAGGCGGTCGAGCATCTCCCGCTGCGACACCACGCGGTCGATCGACCAGCGCGTCGCCCCGCCGACGTCCATATACTCGATAAACCGCACCTCGGCGTCGCGCGCCCGGGCGAATTCGATCAGATCTGCCAGCTCGTCGTCGTTGAACCCGCGCACCACGACGGTATTGATCTTCAGGTGCTCGAATCCGGCGCCCTGCGCTGCGCCGATCCCCGCCAGGACGTCGGCGTGGCGCGTCGTGCGGGCGAACCGTTCCATCCGGTCGGGCCGCAGCGTGTCGAGGCTCACCGTGACGCGACCCAGTCCGGCTGCCTTGAGCTGGGCGGCGTGCGCCCCGAGCAGCACGCCATTGGTCGTCAGCGCCTGGTCGGTGATTCGGGCGTCGGCGTGCAGCATCTGCACTAGCTGCTCGAGGTCGTGCCGCAGCAGCGGCTCACCGCCGGTGAGCCGCACCTTGGTGACTCCGAGCTCCGCAAACACGCCCACGATGCGGCTGATTTCTTCGAACGTGAGGATCTGCGCGCGCGGCAGCCACTCGTACTCCGCTTCCGGCATGCAGTAGCTGCAGCGCAGGTTACAGCGGTCCGTGACGGACACGCGCAGACTCCCCAGCGGCCGGCCGAGCCGGTCGCGCACGGAATTCGTCATGCCGGCCCGACGACCGCCGGCCGGCCCTGCGGATCGACCCACAGCACCGATCCGTCGGCGCGCAGCTCTTTCTTCCACACCGGCAGCCGCTCCTTCACCTGTTCGATCACATAGCGGCACGCGGCAAACGCCGCGGCGCGATGCGGCGCGGCTGCCGCGATACCGATACTCGCCTCCTCCGTCGTCACCAGGCCGAGCCGGTGCCGTACGGCGACGCGCGCCTCGGGCCACTGCGCCCGGGTTTCGGCGAGGATGCGCTCCAGTTCCGCCACGGCCATCCCCTCGTACGCCGAGTACTCGATCCCCGTGATGCCGCCGTCGTCCGGACCGTCGCGCACCGTCCCCAGGAACAGACACGCCCCCCCGAGCTCCGGTGCGGAGACCTCGGCGAGCAGTGCGGCGGGGGATATCGGGTTCTTACTGAGCATCAGTCTCCATCGGGTGGGCTAACCCCGGGGCGTCGCCCCGGGGTTCACCCCACATGGACACGCTGGCTGGTTGCCTCTAACCCCGGGTCACCGGCCGTCGTTGACTCGCCCGGGACCAGGCCCCGGTGTTCAGGGCCAGGTCGGTCGTAGTGGCCGTTAACCCTAGGCCACCGGCCGTCGTTGACTCGCCCGGGACCAGGCACCGGTGTTCAGGGCCAGGTCGGTCGTAATGGCCGTTAACCCCGGGCCAGCGCCCGTCGTTGACTCGCCCGGGACCAGGCCCCGGTGTTCAGGGCCAGGTCGGTCGTAGTGGCCGTTAACCCCGGGCCACCGGCCCGGGGTTAGCCTACCCAGCTCAACCACCTGCCAATGGTGGCAACAACGCCACCTCATCACCGTCTTGCACTCGCGCATCGAGCTGCACATGTCGCAGGTTTACCGCAACCAGCGGGTGCTCTGGGATCCTGGAGGCGCCGGGAATCTCGTCCCGGGCCCGCCGCACGACATCAGCGACCGTCGCGGGTAGGTCGAGCGCCAACTCGCGCTCATCGACGCCCACCAACTCGGCGTAGCGTGCAAAGAACTTCAGCCGGACAACGCTCACTTCTCCACCGCTCCGGTCGCAATCCCCTGCCACACCTTCGCCGCCTTTGCCGTCGGATTCGTGATGCGCGACAGTTGCACCCCCGTCACCGTGCGCTGTCCCGGCGTCACGTTCAGCGTCATCGTCTGGCCGCCGCGCCGCACCACGACCGGCACCGGTCCCGTCTTGCCGGCGTAACGGGAGCGGAACGTCGGTCCCCAGTCCTTGTCCGGCTGCACCGTAATATCGCCGACGGACACGATCGTGTCCCCTGCCTGCAGGCCGGCCTGCTGTGCCGGGCCCCCGTCCACGACGCCGCCCAGGACATTGGCGACACCGCCGAACGACACGCCCAGAAACAACGACGTCTGGCTGGTGCGCTGCACCGCGATGCCGGCGAGCGGGAGGATCTGCTCGTAGGGCAGCGGGTCACGACCATTGATGTAACGCTGGTAGAATCCGTTGACGTCCGGCATGCCCGCTTCGGTCAACAGGGTCAAGAGGTCGGCGGTGCGGAAGCCCTTTCCCTGCTGGTAGAACCGCGTGTACAGGTTGCGCGTGACCTCGTCGAGCGAATGCCTGTTGTCGGTGGCATTGCGGATCGAGATGTCGAGCAGCAATCCCGTCAGCGAGCCCTTGGGATAGTACATCTGCGAGCTGTTGTCGTAGATCTCGTTGATCCACGTCGCGATGCTGCCGTCTTCCTCGCTCCACGGCTCGGGGATCTGCTCGACCTGGTCGACGTTGTTCTGGGTGTTGCCGAGCCAGTCGCTGTCGCTCCACAGGCCGGAGCGCAGATCGGTGAGATCGCCGTAGTAGTCGGTGACCCCCTCCGACCACCATAACAGCGGTGTGAACTGCTCGGCGCGGTAGTCGTACGGCCACATCTCGGCGGGGCGGATGCGTTTCACATTCCAGAGGTGGAAGAATTCGTGCGCCGTCAGCGGGCGGACGAACGAGCCGAAATTGCCGCTCGCGTCGACGTACATCTCGGTCGGCAGGATGTCGTACTGCGACGCGGCGTGCTCCAGACCGCCGCCGAACTGGATCGGCTCGTGGATGATGTTGAAGAACACGGTGTAGACGTCGTACGGCGCTCCGCCCATCAGCTTGTTCTGTGTCGCCGCCTGCCGCCCGATGCCGTCCTTCAGGTTCTTCGACGTGGCCGGCGTGTAATCCGCCGAGGGCCAGAAGCCGATGCGGATCCACTTGCCGTCGACCGAAATCGAGTCGCGCGCGAAATGCCCGACGAACGTCTGGGCGTCGGCGAGCTCGTTGTAGTCCGCCGCCCTGTAGCCATCCGCCGCGCGCGGCAGCGCGGTCATGACGTCCCACCCGGACGGCAGCGCGAAGCGCACCTCGGCGGCACGCTCGAGATGGCCCTTCTGATAGAGAAACAGATTGGTGCCGAGGAACTGACCGAAGTCGGCGACGAGACGCGCCTGCGACAGGTCGATCGTATCCGCGTAGTAATCGAACTCGATGGTCACCGTGGGGTTCTTGGCCGTGCCGGCGCGCCACGTGTCCTTGTCGAGCCGGTCCCAGAACAGCGCTTTTCCCGTCGCGTCGTGGACCGCGAAGTGGCGCACGAAGCGGGCGTAATTCTGGATCTCGTAATTCCCGGGGCTCCACGCCGGCAACGACACGACGAGCGTGTCCAATCCGCTCGTTGGAAACTCGGCCTTCACATGGTACAAGTGGCCCGTTGCGGAGCTGACCGAGACCTCATAGCGCACCGCCTGCGCAACGGCTTTCGGGGACAGCAACAACGGAACGACGGCGATGGCTGACCATCGATACAAGCGCATGAAAACCCTCAGGTTGAGTGGCGACGGCGGAACAGAATGATACCCACGCCAATGCAACGCGGCCCCGTCGGGAATTCCCGAGCGGGGCCGCGGCAAGTCACTCTAGAACGATGGGTTAGGTCGAAACGTTGGCGTTGTGGTCCGCCACCATCGCGCGCAACTCCTTGCTGGGCTTGAACACCGGCACTGGGCGCGCGGCTACTTCGACAGGATCACCGGTGCGCGGGTTACGGGCCATGCGCGTCTTGCGCTGGCGAATCTTGAACGTGCCAAACCCGCGTATCTCAATGTTATGCTGCTCAGCTAGGGCCGCTTTCACCGCATCCAGAAATGAGTCGACCACCCGCGCGCAGTCCTTCTTGGAAATCAGGGGACCGGCGGTGCGGGCGATTTGTGCGGTGACCTTCTCGACCAAGTCGGCCTTCGTCATCCGTACCCCCCGAAGGGCCCAGGGAATACCATAACCGGGGGCCCAACATACGGCGCTTAGCTATTGACTGTCAAGAGCTTGGAGGAACTCTCGGAAGTGCTGTTGGGCGTCGTGTGGGCCCGGAGACGCCTCGGGATGGTACTGCACGGCGAAGATCGGGAATTCCCTGTGCCGTACCCCTTCGACGGTGCCATCATTGAGGTTAAGGTGGGTCACCTGAAGTTCTTTCGCGCCGGGGACACCCCCGGTATCCCCGCGGACCGCGAATCCGTGGTTCTGGGATGTGATAAGCACTTGCCCTGTAGCAAGATCGCGGACAGGGTGGTTGCCGCCGCGGTGCCCATAGGGGAGTTTGACCGTGTCCCCCCCGAACGCCAGGCCGACCAGCTGGTGGCCGAGGCAGATGCCGAAGATCGGGAGCGTGCCGTCGGCCAGGTCGCGGATCGTGGCGACCGCGTAACCCACCGCCGCCGGGTCGCCGGGGCCATTGGAGAGAAACACGCCGTCGGGGTCGAGCTCGCGGACGCGAGCCGCGGACGTCGCCGCGGGGACGACCGTGACGCGGCAGCCGTTCTGCACGAACAGCCGCACGATGTTGCGCTTCATCCCGAAGTCGAACGCGACGACGTGATGTTTGGCGTCTGCCGGACCCGCGACGTACTCGTGGGCGACGGTGGCGGCGCTCGCCAGATCGAGTCCATCCATGCGCGGCGAGCGGTCGAGCTGTTGGCGCACGGCGTCGGTCGGCGCGGTGCCGGTGGCGAGCACGCCGCGCATCGCGCCCTTGGAGCGGATGTGGCGCGTCAGCTGGCGCGTATCGACTTCGGCGACGACGGGAATACGGGCCGCGGCGAGCCATTCGGTCAGACCGCCGGTGGAGCGCCAGTTCGAGGGATGCTCGGACAGCTCGCGCACGACGACCCCCGCGACCCGCGGGCGGTCGGACTCCACGTCCTCCGCGTTGATACCGTAATTGCCGATCATCGGCGCCGTCATCACCACGAGCTGCCCGAGGTAGGAGGGGTCGGTGAACACCTCCTGATAGCCGCTCAGATTGGTGGTGAAAACGACTTCAGCGCACGCGGGCTCGAAGGGGAGCGGCGCGGTTCCGGCGAAACAGGCGCCATCCTCCAGGAGCACGTACGCCGGCAGTCGGTCAGCGATTGGGCTTCGGCGGCGGTGTCTGGGTGGTCGGCTGCGTCGCGGGAGCGGTATTGCCCGCCGGCGGTGAGGACTGGATCGGCAGCGGCGCGGACTGCACCGGCGCGGGCGCGGGAGCCGCGCCGCCTTCGAGCACCGAGCGCGGGCCGCTCGCGTGCGAGGACATCAGCGCCAGCACGAGTGCCAGGAACAGGAAGATCCCGGCGCACCACCAGGTGATGGTATGCAGCAGCGTCGTGGCCTG
>CAZXKN010000165.1:0-6603 GCA_964641815.1 uncultured Gemmatimonadaceae bacterium
AGCAACCGGTGGTGCCGATCTACGACATCGCGGGGAACTTCGCTTCCGGCAAGGCGCCCGGGCTCTCGAACCTGACGAACCCGCTGAAGATCGCCACGATCGGTCAGAACAACATCAACACCAACGACCGCATGTTCGGCAACGTCTTCGCGACGCTCGACGCGAGCCATGGGATCTCGCTGACGACCCGGTTCGGGTTCAATCTCGACCAGAACAACTTCCACAGCTTCAGCGCGATCTCCCCCGAGAACGCCGAGCCGTCCTTCAACAACGGCATCAACGAGAACTACAACCTCTTTACCGAATGGACCTGGAGCAACACGCTCAACTACGGGCGAGCCTTCGGCAAGCACAACCTCACCGTGCTGCTCGGTCAGGAAGCGACCAAGAACACCAACCGCTTTGAGGCGGCAAGCTGCGGGAACCTGCTCACGACCGACGTGAGCGAGCGCTACATCCAGGACGCCTTGTGCGACCCGACGACGAAGAACGTGTCCAGCGTCGGCAGTATCGCCGCGCTGTTATCGTTCTTCGGCAAGGCCGACTACAACTACGCCGATCGGTACCTGCTCAATGTGACGGTCCGGCGTGACGGGTCGTCCCGGCTCGGACCGGCGCACCGCTGGGGTACGTTCCCGGCCGTGGGCCTCGGCTGGCGCGTTTCGAACGAGTCGTTCTATCCGAGCAACTTCTTCTTCAGCAGCTTGATGCTCCGGGCCGGGTTCGGCATCACTGGCAACCAGCTGATTCCGCCGGACCGCATCGTCAGCCAGCTCGGTGGCGACCGGGGCGCTACGTTCTACAACATCTCGGGTGGATCGAAGACGACGATCACGCCGGGATTCCAGATCACCGCCATCGGCAACCCGAACCTGAAGTGGGAAGAGAATCGGTCGTTGAACGTCGGCGTGGACCTCGAGTTCAACCAGGGCAAGGGGTCGTTCAGCGCCGACGTCTACAATCGGAAATCGAACAACCTGCTCTTCGCCCCGGCGCAGCCGGCGACCGCCGGAGCCGCTGCTCCGCCGATCGTCAACATCGGCAAGATGCAGAACAAGGGCTTCGACTTGTCGCTCGGCTACAAAGGGATCGTGGGCGGGTCGACGTTCTGGAGCGTCTCGGTCAACGGCGCGCATTACCACAACCAGATCACCAAGATCGACGGCACTGCGGACTTCTTCTTCCCGGCGAACATCATCCGCGACCAGAACCCCGTAATCAATCAGCTGGGGCAGCCGATCGGGGCGTTCTATGGTTTGGTGGCCGACGGCTATTACCGGGATTCCCTCGACGCAGCACCGTACTGGAACGACGGCGCGCGCCCCGGGCGCATCAAGTTCAAGGACCTGAACGGCGACGGCCATATCACCTCGGCCGACCGGGCGATCATCGGCAGCCCACATCCGACTTTTACGGGCGGACTGGACCTCGGGCTGCGGCACGGCAACTGGGACCTGAGCGCCACGGTGTTTGCGACGATGGGCAACAAGATCTTCAATGAAGAGAAGTACTGGTACGTGTTCCGGTACTTCGATACCAACGTCCGCTCGGACCTGCTCGCCAATTCCGTGGTGCTGAGCGGAGTCTGCAACGACATCCAGCAAATTTGCCCCGGGACGGTGACCAATCCCGGCGCCAAGTATCCCCGGTTGGATTCTCAGGATGCCTTCAGCCGGCAGTTCTCGAGCTACTGGGTCGAGAGCGGAGCGTATGTGCGGCTGCGCAATATCCAGATCGGGTACAACCTGCCGACCGCCCTGGTCCGGTGGATTCCGGCCGCCCGCATTTATGTGCAGGCGGAGAATCTCTTCACCATCACCGGGTACTCAGGGTTGGATCCGTCGTTGCCCGCGCCGGACGTCACCGGCCCGGCCGGCGACGTGCGCGATCAGTATCTCGGGATCGACCAGGGGGTGTACCCCAGCAACCGGACGATCACGATCGGTATCTCGACCTCGTTCTAAACGACGCGGCTCAAACTCTTGAGGGATGAAAGACGATGAACACGCGCAAATGGAACCTGCTGCTGCTCGGGACGGCGGTCGTGACTCTGGCGATCGGCATCACGACGGCCTGCAAGGATTTTCTGAACACCGCCCCGCAAGGGGTGCTCAATGAGGACGCCCTGGCGACGCCGGATGGTGTCGAAGGGCTGCTGATCGCCGCGTACCGTGACCTCGACTGCAACAACAGCTCGGTGGGAGCATGGGGCTGCGCGGCCAGTAACTGGGTGTGGGGCAGCGTCCCGAGCGGGGATGCCCACAAGGGGTCGAACCTGGGCGACCAGGCGCCGATATTCGAAATCGAGACCTACCTCTGGTCAGCAGGTGACGTACAGGACTACCTCAACCAGAAGTGGAGTCAGGTCTACGACGGCGTCGCGCGCGCCAACGCGGCGATCCGCCTCCTGGACAAGGTGATCGGGAAAGGGGCCATGGATTCGGCCTCCGCCCAGGGCCTTGGCATCCGGGCCGAAGCGATCTTCCTGCGGGCCTATTATCACTTCGAAGCGTACCGGATGTGGGAGAACATCCCGTATTACACCGAGGCCGACCAGGATTTCAAGAAATCCAACGTCGGCGTCGATGCGATCGGGAGCATGGTCAAGGATCTCAAGACCGCCCAGCAGCTCTTCTCGGCCGCCGAGGCGAGCTATGGCGTGAAGCCGCGTAACGGGGACGCCGGTCGTGCCTATTCGTGGACGGCCGCGGCGTACCGGGGACGTGTATACGCCTACGCCGCCGCGAAAAACGCCGTGTACTGGGATTCGACAAAGGCCCTGCTCGACTCGGTGGTTGCGAACGGGCCGTACCACCTCGAGACCAGCTTCGACCACGTGTGGACCGCTTTTACGCAGTTTCAGAATGGACCGGAAACGATCCTCGCCTACCAGGCCTCGGTGCGGGACGGCGAGCCCAACGGCGAGAACTCGAACTTCGGCGAGCGGCTGAACTTCCCGTACGCGGGGAGCCACTTCGGCTGCTGCGGCTTCCACCAGCCGACGTTCAACCTGCTCGATTTCTACCAGGTGGACGCGAACGGCCTGCCGTTGGCGATGACGGACCCGAACTGGAATAACCCGGCGCCCACCGCGGTGATTCCGACGTCCGACACCGGGCAAGTCTGGAAGGGCCTCAACTTCATTGGCGGCAACCCGCGTCCCATCGATCCCCGCGTCGACTGGACGGCGGGTCGCGACCAGGTTCCGTACAAGGACTGGGGGCTTCACAACCGGTCCTGGATCCGCGACGCCTCCTATAGCGGTCCGTACAGCCCGAAGAAGAACGTGCAGGAGAATGCGGCTAACGGGGAGAACAACGTCGGCTGGGTACCGACGCAGACGAACGATGTGAACATTCACATCTTCCGTTTCGCCGACGCACTCCTGCTGCTCGCCGAAGCGGATGTCGCAACCGGCAACCTCGAGGCTGCCCGGACGATCGTCAACCAGATCCGCGCGCGGGCGGGGCAGACCGCTCAGGGGTGTGGATTCCCGACCGACCCGACCGCCGCCACGGCCGAGTCGCTTTCGTACCCCGTCTGTTTCGGCAAGGGGAGTATCACGGTTCCCTTGGTGCAGAACGCGACGCTCGACTCCGTGTCCACGCCCTGGGCGGTGTACCGCATCGGCCTCTACCCCGGACCGTGGACCGACGCGGTGGCGGCGCTGCAAGCCGTGAAGTGGGAGCGCCGCCTCGAGCTGGCGATGGAGGGCCAGCGGTTCTTCGATCTGCGCCGCTGGGGTGACGCTGACACCGTGGTCGCCAACTACGTTGCGATAGAGAAGAATCGGATTCCGTACCTGGCGAGCGCGGCGTTCGGCGCCCGCAACCATCTCTATCCCATTCCGGCGATTCAGATCGAGTTGAGTAAGACCGGGAGCACGGACAACCTGGTGCAGAATCCGGGATGGTGAGGCGTTTCAGGTAAATACGTCATCGGTAGTCGGTTGTCGGTAGAAGCATTACCGATGACCGACTACCGATACCGATTCGAGCAGTCGGGCCTTCTCGGTGAGGCGTCGTCGGTGGTTGATCGTCGGGGGATTCTCCCGACGACCGATTACTGATGACGCTTTATCGTATATGCCTGCAGCGAATCGCCGTTATTGGCAACCAGAACGGCATTCCCCGCAGGCGTTTTCACGAGCGCCAACTCCGTGACGTGCCCTGGCGTCAGGAAACCGCTTGCGAACGGTGGGACCGGCGTGAAGTGGCCCGTGCCGTCGCCCTTGAGCCACAGGCCGTTGCCCGCGTCGAGCCGCGGCGAGTTGGGCTCCATGTCGAAGTCATTCCCCGCCACGATGAGATCGAGATTGCCGTCGCCGTCCACATCGGTCTCGATGACGCCCCGGATCGGCGCGATCTGGGCGAGGTTCGGCAGCGGGGAAGCCGTAAACGTGCCGTTGCCGTTGTTCTGGAGATAGAGGCTCGCGAACGTGTCGGTCTGGTAGTGCACGGCGTGCTGCAGCTGCGCCAGACCGAACTGCTGGGCGACCGCTGCGTGTGCAAAGGCTTCGTAGCTCGGGAACCGCAGCGCCAGCTGGTACATGACCGGGCCGTAGCGCGCCAGTCCAAACACCGGGTACTCGCTTCCGCCGATTTCCGTCGTGAGGACGATATCGGCCGACCGGGTCCCCGTGAAATCACCGCCGTACACCCCGAAGTGGCTCCCCGCCGACGTCACGTAGGTCGCGTTCAACCCGAGATTCCCCGCCACAATGTCGGGATGCCCGTCATGATTGAAGTCCCCCACCGCCAGGCTGTACCACCATCCGCGCGTGCGGGGCAGCCCCACCGAATCGGTCACGTTACGCAGACGGTCCCCATCGTTATGCCAGAACTGAATCGGCATCCACTCGCCGGCGGTGACGAGGTCGAGCTTGCCGTCGCCGTCGAAATCGACCCAGGCCGCGGCGGTGATCATGCCGCCCGGATTCACCAGCTCCGGCGCCCACTGGGCGGTGACATCGACGAATCGGCCACCCTCATTGCGCAGCAGATAGCTGCGCGTGGGTGCGGGGTAGTTGCGCGGCGTCAGGCGCCCGCCCACGAACAGATCGGGCTTGCCGTCGCCCGTGAAGTCCCCCGCCGCCAGCGCGTCGGTGCAGGTCAGCATCGTCGGCAGCGCCAGGGTGTCGCGCCTGAACCGCCCGCCTCCGGTATTCATGTACAGGCGGTCTTGCAGCCGCGGCGACACAGGGGACAGCCGATACCCGCAGCTCGCGACGTAGAGATCGGACCGACCGTCCCCGTTGGCGTCGACAAACAGCGCTCCCCAGTCGTCGAAGGCAGTGTCGGCCGCCCACGGCTCGCCCTTCGCCGACTCGACAAAGCTCCCGTTGCGCTGTTGCAGGAACAGTTTGCCGGGGACGCCTGCCCCCCCGCCGACAAAGATGTCGCTCAGCCCGTCGCCGTTGACGTCACCGACCGCGAGCGGCGGCCCTTGTCGCGACGGCGAGTAGGGCAAGAGCGGCTGCACGTCGTAGTCGATGAGCGTGGTGGCCTTGTGCAGGTAGCTCGGGGCTCGGCCCGGCTGGAACGGGCGGTAGGGGGTAGGTGGCAGGTGGTAGATACAACCTGCTACCTGACACCTGCCACCTACCACCGCCTCTTGTTCCTTCACCGTCACCATTCTGTCGGCGGCGAGGTCAGTGAGCAGCTGATAGCGCCCATCCGGCCAGATCACCTGCAGGCTGTCCGCTCGGGCCTCACGTCCCAGGCCGAAATGCGCGCGGCCGTCCATCGAGGACATGTAGCCGCGATAGGGGCTGTGGTAGATGTACTGCCGCTCGCCGCCGGCCGAGAGGATCAGGGTGGCGCCGATGCCGTTGCGATTGGGGCCGTCCCCCTGGAGCTGCACGGCGAGCCAGTGGTGCGCCGAGTCCAGCGGCGCGACGTTCCTATAGATGAACGCGGGGTCGTCGATGTTGTTGACGACGAGATCGAGCCTGCCGTCGTTGTCGAGATCGGCGTACGCCGTGCCATAGGAGAAGCTCGGCTGGTCGAGTCCCCATGCCCTGGTCACGTCGCTGAACGTCAAGTCGCCCTTGTTCCGAAACATGTAGTTCGGCACGTGATACGTGCGCAGCTGCCGCAGCAGCTCCATGCTCCGCTCGTGCGCGGTGCCAGGGGCCAGCGCACTGTGCTTCAGACGAAACATCGCCATCTGGTAGTCGTAGTCGTTGCCGGCTTTGGGGTAGCCGTTCGTGATGTATAGATCTTTGCGCCCGTCGTTGTCGAAGTCCGCGAACAGCGCGCTCCAGCTCCAGTTGGTGTAGGCGACACCCGCCAGACGTGCGATTTCGCTGTAGACGAGGTCGCCCGCTGGGGTGACGCCGTTCGCCAGCTGGAAGCTGTTGATCTGGTAGTCGTCGCGGAACCCACGATTGCGGAATTCCACCATCGCGCCGTAGTTCAACGCTCCGCTCATCCGTTGGCGATCGCTCAGGTCGGCGGGCATCATGTCGGTCTGCATGATCTCCGGCCAGCCATCGTTGTTGACGTCGGCGACGTCGAGGCCCATCCCCGCGAAGCTGGCGTGCTTCAGGTACACGCCGGCCTTGTCGGTGAACGTGCCGTCGCGGTTGTTGACGTATAGCAC
>CAZXKN010000166.1:0-7612 GCA_964641815.1 uncultured Gemmatimonadaceae bacterium
GCCGCGCTATCGAGAAAGATGAGGAACGGCAGGTCGCGACAGCGGGAACAGCAGTCGAGGGGATCGGGCGGCGGATCGAGCTCCAGGACGAGCGGCGGGACACCGCTCACGGCTGTACGAATTTCCTCGCCGTCCCCTGCAGCGCGCCGCCCGACGGACGCCACAGGGCGATCGCGTCGAACTGCCGCGCCAGCTCGAAATCCTTGTCGGTGATGCCCCCGGCGGAGTGATTCTGCAGCCTTACGACGACGCGCGCCCAGCTCACGTTCAGGTCGGGATGATGATCGGCGGCCTCGGCGAGGTAGCCGATCAGATTCACGAGCATCAAGGTGGTCGGCCAGCCGTCGGTGGAGTACGTGCGATGAATCCACCCGTCGGCGTACGACCATCCAGGCAGGTCCTTGAGCTTGTCCGCAATCTGGGCTTCGCCGTAGGTCGGATCTTTCTTCGCCATATACGCGCTCCGCGAGCTTACGACAGAGTTTCCCGGTACGTCGCCGACTGCCCGAAGTTCTCTTCCACTTCGATCTCGATCGCCGCAAGCCGCACCGCGGCCGCGCGGTCGACCTCGGCTTTGACGCGACGCGCGAGATAACGCGCCAGCATCTCGACCGTGGTATTGGGCAGGGGCAGCAAAGCGCAGTCCTCGACGGGGAAGACGTAACGCGGTTTCCCGTCGACCGCGACGGCGACGGATGCACCCTGGGTGGACACCTTTACGATCTCGCTCTCCAGCGGCAGCAGCACCTTGTGGTCGATCTCGTCGGTCAACCGTTTCATGAGCTGCTTCAGGACGCTGAAGTCGAAGACGAAATGCGCTTCCGGATCGAGCCCGCCCTCGATGGCGACGCGCGTGCGGTAGTTGTGGCCGTGCAGCGGCTCGCAACGATGTCCGGGGAGCGTGATGAAGTGGGCGGACGCGAAGACGAGGTGGTCCTTCGTCACCGATACGCGGAACTCACTGCGCGGCGTCACGGGCCTAACTTCCCCCGCCGACCCGCGATGTCAAGCCTTCGCGTGCGATGAGGACCGTCGCCAGGGTGGTGCCGACGATCGCGCAGACCGACAACACCACGACATCGAGCGATACGGACCATTCGCCTCCGAAGCCCGACCCGGCCCAGGGCCCGAGCAGACCGTGCTTCAGGAGATCGACACCGTAGGCGAGCGGGTTCACATACGCGAGCACGCGCAGCCAGCCGGTGAGGCGCTGCACCGGATAGAGGGCGCCGGAGAGAAACAGCATCGGAAAGACGACGAAGTTCATGACCGTGGAGAAGTTCTCGAGTGAGCGCATCGTGGCGGCCAGGGCCAACCCGAGCGCCCCCGTCGCCAGGCTCGCCAGCACGATCCCGCACGCCGCGAGCAGCACGCCGCCGGCGTCCGGCCGCAGCCCCACGGCGGGGACGAGGATGAGCCCCACCACGAGCGCCTGGCCGGTGCCCAGGACGGTGGCTCCCAGCACCTTCCCGAGCACCACCGCTCCCCGCTCGATCGGTGCGACGAGCAGCAGACGCAGCACCCCGGCGTCCCGGTCTATTACAGTAGAAAGCGAAGCGAGGAAGGCGCCGAACAGGACGACCATGCCAAGCAGGCCGGGCGCCATGAAGCGGCGATAGTCGAGCTGGGCGCTTGCCGCAAAGACAGCGGCGAACCCGGTACCCGCGAGCAGCAGCCAGACGAAGGGCCGGGCGAGGCTGCTCCACAGCCGCCCCCGCTGGCGCAGGAAGCGAATCACCTCGCGGGCGACGATGCCGTACAGGGGCCGCATCATGCCCTCGGGGCGAGCAGGACGCCTTCGAGTGTCGTGGTCCCCGCGCGCCGCTTCAGCTCGGCGGGTGTACCGATGGCGGCGAGCCGGCCGCGATCGAGCAGCGCCACGCGATCGCAGGGCTCCGCCTCTTCGACATAATGCGTGGTGAGAACGACGGTGACGCCGCGCTCGGCGCGCAGCCGGTGGATCGAGTCCCACAGCGCGCGCCGCGCGTGCGGGTCGAGGCCCGCCGTCGGCTCGTCGAGGAACAACGTCCGTGGCTCGGGCAGCAGCCCGCGCGCGATATCCGCCGAGCGGCGCTGGCCGCCGGAGAGCGTGCGCACCAGGACGTCACGCCGCGGCGCCAGGCCGAATTGCTCGAGCAGCGCAGTGATGCGCGGCTCGGCGACCCGCGCCGGAAGGTCCCACAGCCGCGCGGCGAAACGCAGGTTCTCGACGACACTGAGGTCGCGATCGAGCGTCGGCTCCTGGAACACGAGGCCGATGCCGCGCCGGACCGCGACGCCGTCGCGCACGACGTCGTGCCCCAGCACCCGGGCGCTGCCCCGGGTCGGGTGCAGCAGCGTCGCAAAGAGATGGACCGCGGTCGTCTTCCCCGCCCCGTTGGGGCCGAGCAGTGCGAAGAATTCCCCGGCGGCAACGTCGAGATCGAGCGCATCGAGCGCGCGCAAGGGCCCGAAGTCTTTACCGAGACCGCGGGCCTCGATCGCCGGCGCGGTGGTCATCCGCCGGCCAGGACTCGCGAGGCGGGCGCTGCTCGATAGGTCCACGCCGTATTGACTTCCACTTCGGCGAGGGCGGCGTCGATCAGGGGCCGATGGGGGGAGAGCGAGCAGACCGGATCAGTCAGCCCCGCGTCGCCAGCGATGAGGAACGCCTGGCAGCGGCAGCCACCGAAGTCTTTCGTTTTCCGTTCGCAGGAGCGGCACGGCTCCGGCATCCAGGCGTCGCCGCGAAACCGCGTGAACGCGTCGGACTCGTTCCAGATCCACTCGAGCGAGCGATCGCGCACGTTGGCGAAGGTCAGGGTCCGGATCCGGCCCGCGGCGTGGCACGGCCATACTTCACCCGCCGGGGTGACGGTCATGTACGCGTTGCCCCACCCGCCCATGCACGGTTTGGGGAATTCCTCGTGATAGTCGGGAAGCACCCACACGATCTCGAGCCGGGACCCGAGCCGTCGGCGTTCGCGCTGCACGACCTCCCAGCCCCGGTCGAGCTGCTCTCGCGTGGGCATCAGCGCGGCACGGTTGTGCAGCGCCCAGCCGTAGAATTGCGTGTTGGCGAGCTCGATGCGCTCCGCGCCGAGCCGCTCGGCGAGCCGGATCAGGGCTTCGACCTGGTGCAGGTTGTCGCGGTGCAGCACCACGTTGACGGTCAGCGGGAAACCAAGCTCGCGCGTTGCCTGATACGCGGCCAGCTTGTCGCCGAACGAGGCAGTGCCGGCAATGCGGTCCGACAGCTCGGCGTCCGCCGCCTGAATGCTGATCTGCACGTGGTCGAGCCCCGCCGCTTTCAGCTCGGCGAGCCGCTCTTTTCTCAGGCGAAACGCCGACGTCACCAGCGTGGAATAGAGACCGAGCTCGTGGGCGCAGCGCACCAGCTCAGGAAGGTCCGAGCGGAGTGTCGGCTCTCCGCCCGAGAGGCCGAGCTGCACGACACCCAGCTTGTGCGCCTCACGAAACACGCGGCACCACTCGTCCGTCGACAGCTCGCGCTGGAAACGGGGTCCCGCGAAGTCCAGGGGGTTCGAGCAGTAGGGGCACTGCAAGGGGCAACGGTACGTGAGCTCCGCGAGGAGCCAGAGCGGCTTAGGCGTCGTACGTCACCAGCCCCTTCGCGGCGAGTCCGGCGAGCAGCTCCTGGACGTCGGCGGTGATGTCCTGCGACTGATACTTGCCGCTCAGCAGCGCGACGATCTCATCCACGGTACGCCGGCCGTCGCACAGCCCGAGGATCTCCGCGGCCGTTGGATTCAGGGCTACCAGGCCTTCGGGGTACAGCAGGATGTGGCGATTGCGCACGCCGTCCCACTGCAATCGTGCCTTCGCGGCGACGCGCGGCGTCATGGTGCGCCGCCGGGGATCGCGCCTTGGTCCACGGCATCGAGCAGCGACCAGAGCACGTCGCACTTGAAGTTCAGCGCGGCAACAGCGCGGTCCTGCCACTCTCGCGTGACGCAGCGATCGAGCACGAGGCCCAGGGCAAACTCTGCGTCCCGCGGCGCCTGGGTCAGCCGGTTGCGAAAGTACTGCAGGCCCTCCGGCTCGATCCACGTGTAGTGGGTGAGGATCGCGGAAAGCCGCTCGTTGACGATCGTAGGCGCGAACAACTCAGTGAGCGACGCGGCGACGGCCTCGAGCCAGGGCCGCGTGCGGCAGAACTGCACGTAAGCGTCCACCGCGAAGCGTACGCCGGGCAGTACCCAGGCTTCCGACAACACCACGTCCCGCGCCACCCCCATCGCTGCGGCGAGCCGGAGCCAGGCTTCGAGACCGCCCTCGCTCCCCTCACGGCCGTCATGATCGATGATGCGCTGGATCCAGGCGCGCCGTACGGCCTGCTCAGGGCAGTTGGACAGGATCGCGGCGTCTTTGAGGGGAATCGCCTGCTGGTAGCAGTAGCGGTTTGCCACCCAGAGCTGCAGCTCCGCACGGGAGAGCTCACCCCGATGCATGCGCTGGTTGAAGGGGTGGTGGTTGTGATAGCGCGCTTCGCCGAAGGCCCTCAGCTGCCGCTCGAGCTCCGCGGCGGACCACGGTGCGCGGGAGTCGTCATAGGGAGTGCGCAGCGCACTCGTCATAGCATGAAGTCCATCCCGTCCTCGCCGATCTCCACACCGGCCGCGGTCACCTGGGCGCGCTCAGGCGAGTCGGTCGCGAGGATGGGATTGGTGTTGTTGATGTGCACCAGCACCGTGCGCTTCGCTCCCACGTGCGGCAAGCGCCCGAGGCTCCCATCCGGTCCGCCCAGCGGGACATGCCCCATCGTCCGGGCGCTCGGCGCGGCGATGCTGAGGCCGTGCAGCTCCGCATCGGACCAGAACGTCCCGTCGAAGCACAGCAGATCGGCGCCGGAGGCGAGCGCGCACACGTCGTCGTCGACCGCGGCGGCGACGGGCACGTAGGCGAAGCTGCCGCCGGTCGCGGGGTCCTGGATACGGAGTCCCATCTCGAATTCGCCGCCCGTGGCTGCTGGCGCATAGCGCGGCGGTCGCCGCCCCAGGGCGACGGCGGTGCACAGCAGGTCGAGGGAGCGGCCGTCGGCATCCATCAGCGCGGTGGAACGCGGGGAGAGCGGGCGCATGTCGATTCCGGAGTACGACTCGAGGACGGTGGTGAGCGGCCACGGACCAGCGAGCAGCGCGGCCACGCCGTTGGGCGCGTACACGGGCATGCGAGACGTTCCCTCGCGGAGCAGCAGCAAACCTAGTGTGTGGTCGATCTCGCCGTCAGTCAGGACGACGGCCCGGATGCGCGAATCGCGCACCGCTGCCGGCCTGAACAGCGCGTGCGCAGCGAGCTGCGTGCGCAGATCGGGCGAGGCGTTCAGCAACACCCAGCGCTTGCCGTCGGCGCTGACGGCGACGGACGACTGCGTGCGGCCGCGCCCAAGCGCCCGTGCCGCACGGCAGTTGAGGCAGCCGCAGTTCCACTGCGGCAGACCACCACCCGCACCGGTACCGAGGAGGATGATGTGCACGATCGTTGGGGGAGAAAGAGAGAGGCCGGGTTCTCGGACCCGGCCCCTTCCATTTCACAGACTGCGTGCCGTGGTCACGCCGAGCCGGCGTATGCCCCGATTTCCATACCGAGCTCGATGACTTCGGCTTCGGGCTTCGTCCACTTCATCTGCGGTCCTCCGAGTTTGCGGGTGGCGCGACCACCCTCAGGATCCTGGCCCCGCCGGTGTGGGCGGGATACGAGACTGTACGCCTTTTGCAGGGAGATCGCAAGCACCCTGGGACGAAGCGGACGATCTTCCTAGGGTTTTCCGCGACCGGCACGAGCAGGCGGTGAGGACTTGGACGCGTCGTGTCGTTGCAGGGCGACGTAGATGACGGTGTCCCACGCGTTGCGGATGCCGACGAACAGCAGCACCAGGGCCGCTCCAGCGATGGCGAACAGCGCCGGCCCCGGACTTCGCTGCAGCACGATCGCGGCGATCAGCAGATCGACGTAGGCGGCGAGTGGCAGAATCACGAACATGAGCCAGTCCTCGAAGACCGGGCGGTAGGTCGTGGTCCGCAGCGTCCGTCGAATCACGATGAAGCTGTACGCGCACCCCAACGCCCCGCAGACCGCGAGGGCCACACCGGCGCTGGTGAGCCGCTGCCAGGGGGCGGCGAGAATCGCGGACATCAACAATGTGGCGCCGAAGTGTACGACGGTCGGCGTTCCGAAGGCATTGATATCGCTGAGCGTGCCGAAGGGACGCTCCGCCACCAGCGCCATGACGACGAATTGCAGTCCGGTGAGCGCACCGGCGGAAGAACCGACGATGACGTAGAAGTTGGCCCAGGCGTCGAACGGCGAGGTCACATCCATCGAGTGGCCAGGGGCAGAATCGAACTGCCGACACGCGGATTTTCAGTCCGCTGCTCTACCAACTGAGCTACCTGGCCGGAACAAATCGGCCCAAGAACTTAGCAACCCGCCCGAAACCCCGGCAGTGGGTTCCCGTGTTTCCCGTCACAGGTTCCACGGTCACGACAGGCGCTCCGAGGCGGAGGGAACCTCGGGGGTATGCAGATCTGTAGACCAACGCTCTCCCGGCTCCACAGCGGGAAGCGAGAAAGGATGGTTGCAATGAATACGAGCACACGCAGAGCCCCGTGGGTGTGGGGGCTCCTGGCAGCCTTGGTCGCGGCCGCCGTCGGATGCGGCGGATATCTGGCATCCGGCGAGGTCAGCTACGCGTCGTACGCGCCGCCGCCGGAACGCGTCGAAGTCATCGGCCCGGCGCCCGGAGCCGGATACGTCTGGATCAACGGCTACTGGCGCTGGGGTGGTTCGTCGTACGACTGGACGCCTGGTCGCTGGGTAGTCATGGAGCAGGGACGTCACTGGCAACGCGGCCGTTGGCATCACAACCGCAACGGCTGGTTCTACCAAGACGGCCATTGGCGGTAAACACGACGGAGCACGGAGCCTACCTCCGTGCTCCGATCGCCGTCGTCTGCTTCAGGTAGCGCTCGTACCACGCCACATAGCGATCCAACCGGTCTTTCAGGAAGCTCGGCACCGACAGCCCGTGGTGCTGATTGGGATAGATGACGAGCTCGGTCGGCACCCCCAGCTCGCGCAACGCCTGGTACATCTGCTGGCCGCCGATGATCGGCACGTTGAAATCTACGTCGCCGCCCATGAAGAGCGTCGGCGTCTTGATGCGATCGGCCTGGAAAAACGGGTAGGACAGTTTGACCCACAGATCACGCGTCTTCCACGGGGGCCCGAGCTCCAGCTCGTACTGGGTGATGTACTCGTCGGTCCCGTACATCGAGAGCTGTAACGCGCTCCCCGCGCCACTGATCGCGGCCTTGAACCGCGGGGTCGTCGCGATCGTGTAGTCGGTGAGAATGCCGCCGTAGCTCCAGCCGCCGATCCCCAGGCGATCGGGGTCCGCGACACCAGAGCGCACCGCCTGATCGACTGCCCCGAGCAGATCGACGACCTCCTTGTTGCCCCAGTCGGCGAAAATCGCCCGCTGATAGGCGAGTCCCCGCCCGTTGCTGCCGCGATAGTTCACGGCCAACGTGGCGAAGCCTCGGGCGGCGAAGAGTTGCGCCGTGGCGTTGAATGCGTAATTGCTCTGCGCGTCGGGGCCGCCGTGGATGAA
>CAZXKN010000167.1:0-28368 GCA_964641815.1 uncultured Gemmatimonadaceae bacterium
CGCCGCATGGACGCGAACTTCCTCGCAGGGTTGGTCGCACGGCATGTGATCGGGATCGACGACGCGCGCCACATGGCACGGGCGCTGGCCTACGACCTGGCCAAAGAGACCTACAAGCTAGCGGCCGGCTCTCCGTCGTAATGCAGCCGTCACGGCGTCGAAGAACGCCCAATCGTCGATCGCATCCGCTCCCACCGGGAGCGCGCGGGCACTCCACACCACGATGACGATCTGTGCCGCGGGGTTCACGTACAGGAACTGCCCGTAGATCCCTTCGGCCGCGAAGGCGCCGTCCGTGCGCGCGGCGGCTGTGGGTGCGGTCCACCACAAATAGCCGTAGTCGAGCAGCGCGCCGTTCCGCAACGTCTTCGGCGTCGTCGCCTCTCGGACCCAGCCGCCGGGAAGTATCGAGTCACCCGCGGCGACTCCATTGGCCAGCATGAAGAGACCGAAGCGACCGTAGTCCTCGAGCGTCGCGCTGATGCCGCTGCCGCCGATTTCGACCCCATCCGGAGAGTCGAGCCACCAGTTCGCGTCCGCCGCCATCCCGAAGCGGCTCCAGATGCGCTCGCCGAGATACGTCGCCAGCGGCTTCCCGACGGCGCTGCGCAGCACGAGCGCGGCGACCTGCGTCTCGCCGGTGTTGTAGTTGTTCACGCTGCCCGGCGCGGCCGCGCGGGGAAGGCTGCGCATCACGGCGAGCGCGGATCCGGGGACCTGGGAAATCTGCGCCTCGAGCAGCCGGCGCCGGTCCGACGACGGATCGGTGTACGTCTCGTTCCAGCGGACTCCCGATGCCATCATGAGGACGTCGCGAATCGTCACGCCGTCGTAGGCGCTGCCGGCGAGGGCGGGGACGTAGTGCGTGACCGGGTCGGTGAGGCTCGCGATCGCACCCTGCTTCAGCGCCGCGCCGATCAGCGTTGCGGTGATCGATTTCGCGATCGACATCGACATCCACCGAGTGTGAGGACCGTTGCCGAAGCGATAGCGCTCGAGCGCGATGCGACCGTGATCCAGCACGAGCAGCCCGGCGACGCGGTTCAGCTCGAGGTACTCCTGCAGGTCATGGGCGGTCCCCCGATCGGCGAACTGCACGTCCGTGAGTGGCGCTGCTGCGGATGGCAGGGGCAGGGGGTTCGGCGAGCGGGGAATCCGCCGCGTCGGGAACAGCCGGTCGATATTGCGAAAGGTGTGGACGGCCAGCTCGGGGCTGAGCGCCGCGTCGTAGATCTGCCGCACCGTCCCAATCGGCTCCGCGGCGTGCGGATAAGGTTGGCTGTCGGCCGTGGCCGGTCCTTGTTGTGCAATCAGCCGGGCGGAGACCATCATCAGCAGGAGCCTCGTCGTCATGGTAACGCAAAGGCGACATATGTGTCGCTCGACTTCGTCCCCAGCTTGCCGCCACCCGCGGCAATCACGATGAACTGCTTCCCGTGGACGGAGAACGTACTGGGCGTCGCGAAGCCGGCGGCGGGGAGGTCGGTCTCCCACAGCAGGTGTCCCGTAGCCTTGTCGAAGGCGCGAAACTTCGCATCCATGGTGGCGGCGATGAACACCAGTCCCCCCGCCGTCACGATCGGCCCGCCATACTGCTCCGCTCCCGTCTGCCGGCCGGAGGTGCCGAATTCGGGGTGCTCGCCCAGCGGGATTCTCCAGCGATAGGCGCCGCTGTTGAGGTCGATCGCGCTCAGCGTTCCCCAGGGTGGCTTCACCGCCGGATAGCCGCTCGAATCTCTCCAGCGCTCGTATCCAGCGAACTCGTAGGGCGACTGGGGCACGGCAGCCGGCTGTGCGGCGGTCGCCGGACAGCCACCTGATGCCGCGGGCGCTGTGCCGAGCAGGTACGCGGTCACCAGGCAACGCTGTTCCGCCGACAGCCGGCCGAACGAGGGCATGAAGCCGCGGCCGTACGCCAGCACCTGCCCGATCTGATCCGCCGAGAGCCGCGCGCCGACGTTTCCGAGCGACGGGGCGCGCTCGCGGCCGCGCTTGTCCGCTCCATGGCAGCGGGCGCAGGCGGCGGCATAGACCGCGGGCCCGGTGTGCGCACGCGCGACGGTCTGCGACAGCGCCGCAACGGGACGCATCGCCGCGATCCAGGGGACATCGCTGGCGTTGACGTACAGCACGCCCGTCCCGGTGTCGACCGCGGCACCACCCCATTCGCCGCCGCCATCGAACCCGGGGAAGACGATCGTCCCTTCGCGACTCGGGGGCGTGAACAGCGAGCCGTGGCGCAGCGCGTGATAGCGGCGCAGCGCGGCGGCGTGTGCTGCGGGTGACCGGGTGGTGAGCGTCGTCTCGTCGACGGCCTGCCGCGCGAACGGCGCAGGCTGGATCGGAACCGGTTGCGTCGGCCACGCGCGCTCGCCGCGCAGGTCCGAGGGCGGAACCGGGAGCTCTTCCACCGGGAAGAGCGGCACGCCGTTCGTCCTGTCGAACAGGAACAGGAAGCCGCTCTTCGCGATCTGGGCGACGGCGCTCACACGTTTGCCCTTGCGGGTGACGGTGACGAGGTTCGGCGAGGCGGGGAGATCGCGATCCCAGAGGTCGTGGTGCACCGTCTGGAAGTGCCAGCGCCACGTGCCGGTCGCGGCGTCGAGCGCCAGCAGCGAATTGGCGAACAGATTGGCGCCGCTGCGGGCCCCGCCGTAGAAATCGGGCGTGGCCGAGCCGGTCGGGATGTAGACCAGTCCCCGCGGCACGTCGACCGACATGCCGGCCCACGAGTTCGCCCCGCCCGCCGTCCGCCAGGCATCGAGTGGCCACGTGCCGTATCCGGGCTCGCCCGGGTGCGGAATGGTGTGGAACGTCCAGCGGATCGTGCCGTTGCGGACGTCATACGCCCGCACGTCTCCCGGCGCGGAGCCCTCCTCCTCTCCCACGCGCGTGCCCTGGATCAGGAGATCCTTGTAGATGACGCCGGGACTGGTCGCGACGAGATACGCGTTCGACACATCGCGCCCCAGGCCCAGGCCGAGGTCGACGGAGCCCGAGTCGCCGAAGGTGGCAATGGGTTGACCGGTCCGCGCGTCAAGCGCGTACAGCCGTCGCCCGGCCGTGAAAAAAACGCGATGGTCGCGACCGTCCGCCCAATAGACGACGCCGCGGTTGACGTGCGTTGCGCGCGTGCGATGGGCGAAGGGATCGAAGCGCCACACGAGCGTGCCGCGATCGGCGCGCAACGCGATGACGGCGAGCGCGGGCGTCGTGGTGTAGAGCACGCCGCCCACGACGATCGGCGTCGCCTGGATCTCGGACCCTGTCCTCACCCCCTGTCCCCCTCTCCCGTCGGGAGAGGGGGTACCATCCCCCGTGTGGTACGTCCACGCCACGCGCAGCCGCGCGACGTTGTCGCGGTTGATCTGGTCGAGGGGCGAATAGCGCGTGTTCCCTGGATCGCCGCCGGTGACCGGCCAATCGCGGGAGGGGGAGCACGCGGTGCAGGCCGCTGCGATGATCAACGCCAGGCCGAGCTTCATTGGTGCGGCTGCGCGCTTGCCTCCAGGGTCGCCAGGCGGCCGCGCGCGTCGGCGACACGACTATCCTGGCTCGCCGCGTGAGCGAGGAACGCGTGATAGTGCTGTGCCGCGTCGGCCGGCTTCTTCGCCATCTCGGCCACGCGGCCGAGCGCGTAGTACGGGGCGGCGTAGAAGGGCGCCAGGGCGACGACGCGCTTCAGGTGCTGGTCGGCCTCGTCGATGTGTCCCAGCTGGGCGAGCAGCGAGGCGTAAGCCGTTTGCACCCACGGGTCGTCGTCCTTGATCTGGACCGCGAGATCCATCTCGCTGAGCGCGGTCGTGCTGTCGCCGTCGGTCATGGCCAGCACGCTGAGGTGCAGGTGGGCGGGGTAGTAGCTCAAGTCTTCCTGCAACGCCCGCGCATACGCCTCGCGCGCCTGATCGAGCAACCCCTGCCGCTCGTCGATCAGTCCGATGCTGTGCTCGAGCACACCTTTGGATTCATAGAGGTAGACGAAGTCCCGCGTGTCCCGCCCCCGCAGCGTATCGAGACCGAGCTGCATCTCGACCCGCGCGCTGTCGTCGTTGCCGAGCAGGAAGAAGATCTGGCCCCGAGCCAGATGGATCTCCGCGGCCTCCTGCTTGTTCTGCGACAAGGCGTCGCGGTAATAGCGCAGCGCTTCAGGCAAGCGCCGCTCGCTCGCCGCCAGGACGGCGCGCATGTAGGGCGGCGCTTCCGTCTTCCAGTACGAGTCGAGGTAGAAGGAGAACTCCGACGCCGCTGACCCGTTTACCCGGTCGGCACCGCGCTGCGACATCTGGAAGACGGCCAGGATGTAGCGGCGCAGCAGCTCTTCGTCGAGATCCCGGACGAGAAACGGATCCAGCATGCGCGCGCGCAGCTCGAGGGAGTCGATGAACGCACCCCGCTTGGAGCGATGCACGCCGCGATCGCCTTCCAGGTAGCTCGTAATGAACGGATCGTCGGCGGCGAGGAGCAGTGCGATGCGACGGGCGTACAGCGGCTGTGCCCATGTCGGGTTGAGCTGTGCCGCCCAGTAGAAGGCGTCGGCGGCATGCCGTGGATCGGTCTGCGCGACGCGCATGCCGAACGAGTAGTAGGCCTGCGCCGAATTCGTGTCCGCGCCGGGGTCGATCTGCGGGCGTTTGGGGATGTTCTGGGCGACGACGGGGCTGGCAACGACGGCCGCGGCGACGACGAACGCACGCGATGGCGGCAGGAGCTGCGCGAAGCGGAGCATGTGGCCCAACCTCCGGGAGACGGGGTCCCAGCGCTAACCTACGGGCCGGGCTGGGGCGCGACAACCGGTGCTGGCTGCGCCGCCGCCTTCGACGTATGATTCGATCGTCGATGGCTACCGCGTCCCCGCCCGCGCGCGCGGTCTCACGGGAAGAGCGGGAGCAGGCCGTGATCCGGTTCGCCGGCGATTCCGGCGACGGCATGCAGGTAACGGGCTCCCAGTTCACCCTCGAGACCGCGCTCGCCGGCAACGATCTCTCGACGTTCCCGGACTACCCGGCCGAGATTCGCGCCCCACCCGGCACGACGTTCGGCGTTTCCGCATTCCAGATCCAGTTCGGCTCGACCGATGTGCTCACGGCGGGCGACCAGCTCGATGCGCTGGTGGCCATGAACCCGGCCGCCCTCGTGGTGAACCTCGAGGACCTGCGCTCGGACGGCACCCTGGTCGTCGACAGCGCCGCCTTCACCGAGCGCAACCTCGCCAAGGCGGGCTACGCCGCGAACCCGCTCACTGACGGGTCGCTCGCGACGTACCGGCTGCTGACGGTGGACATCACGCGCCTCACCGAGGAGGCCGTGAAGCCGTTCGACCTCGGCACGCGTGATGCGCACCGTTGCCGCAACATGTGGGCGCTGGGTCTGATGCTCTGGATGTTCGGGCGCGAGCGCCAGGCGACGGTGGAGTGGCTGCAGCGCAGGTTCGCCACGACGCCACATATCGCCGCGGCCAACGTCGCCGCCTTGAACGCCGGACACGCCTTCGGCGAGACGGCCGAGCTGCCGAGCAACGTCGGCACCTATTTCGTGGCCCCGGCCCCCGTGGCGCCGGGGCTGTACCGCGCCGTCAGCGGCACCGAGGCGATCGCCTGGGGCCTGATCGCCGGGATGCGCGCCGCGGGGCTCGACCGGATGGTGTTCGCCTCCTATCCGATCACGCCCGCGTCGCCGGTGCTGCACACCCTCGCCGGGCTGCGCTCGCACGGCGTCCTCACCTTCCAGGCAGAAGACGAGATCGCAGCGATCTGCGCCTGCATCGGCGCCGCCTACGCCGGCGTGCTCGGCGTGACGTCGTCGTCCGGACCGGGCATCGCGCTGAAAACCGAGGGGCTGGGACTCGCCATCGCGACGGAGCTGCCGGTCGTGGTGATCGACTCGCAGCGCGCCGGCCCATCCACCGGGATGCCGACCAAGAACGAGCAGTCGGACCTGTTCCAGGCGGTGCTGGGCCGCAACGCCGACGCGCCGCTGCCGGTGATCGCGTCCGCGACGCCGTCGGATTGCTTCGATGTGGCGATGGAAGCGGTGCGCCTCGCGACACGCTACATGACGCCGGTGATCCTGTTGTCGGACGAAAGCCTCGCCAACGCCTCTGAGCCGTGGCGCATCCCCGACACCGGTGCGCTGCCGCAATTCCCCGTCCACTTCCGGACCAAGCCCGAGGGGTTCCATCCGTTCCTGAGAGACCCCGAGACCCAGGCCCGTCCGTGGGCCGTGCCGGGGACGCCGGGGTTGGAGCACCGCATCGGCGGGCTGGAGCGCGACTACGAGACGGGGCACATCTCCTACGATCCCGACAACCACCACCGCATGACCAAGGCGCGGGCGGCGAAGGTCGCCGGCATCGCGCGCGACATCCCGCTGCAGACGGTGGCGCTGGGCGAGGACCGGGGACCGCTGGCGGTGGTCGGCTGGGGGTCGACCTACGGCGCGATCCATCAGGGGGTGAAGCAGGCGCGAGCGCAGGGACACCAGGCGTCGCACATCCATATTCGCTATCTCGCCCCGTTCCCGCAGAACCTCGGCGAGCTGCTGCGGCGGTTCGACCGTGTGCTCGTCCCCGAGCTGAACAACGGCCAGCTGGTGCAGCTGCTGCGCGCGGCGTTCCTCATCCCCGCCGTTGGGCTCAATCAGATCACGGGGAAACCGTTCAAAGTCTCGACGATCGCCGAGGCGATCACGGAGCGCCAATGACTGCGACTCTCTCCCCCAGTCTCGCTCCCAAGGATTTCGCGTCCGACCAGGAGGTGCGCTGGTGTCCGGGATGCGGGGACTATGCCATCCTCAAGGCGGTGCAGAAGACGCTCGCCGATCTGGGCGCGCGGCGGGAGACGACGGTGTTCATTTCGGGCATCGGCTGCTCGTCGCGCTTCCCGTATTACGTGTCCACCTACGGCTTCCACACGATTCACGGCCGGGCGCCGGCGATCGCCACGGGGGTGAAGCTCGCGAATCCCAACCTCGATGTGTGGCTGGTCACCGGAGACGGCGACGGGCTGTCGATCGGCGGGAACCACCTGCTGCACGTGCTGCGGCGCAACGTCGACCTGCAGATCCTGCTGTTCAACAACGAGATCTACGGCCTCACCAAGGGCCAGTATTCTCCCACCTCGCGGCCCGGCACCAAGTCGCCCTCGACGCCGGGCGGCTCGCTCGACAACCCCGTCTCCCCCTGCGCGTTCGCGCTCGGCGCCGGCGCCCGATTCGTCGCCCGGGCGATCGACACGCAGCAGCCGCGGCTCGTGGAGACGCTGAAACGCGCCCACGCACATCGCGGGGCGTCGTTCATCGAGATCTTCCAGAACTGCGTCGTCTATAACGACGGCGTGTTCGACGATTTCATCGAGAAATCGGTCGCAGCGGAGAAGCAGATCCACGTACAGCACGGGCAGCCGCTGCGCTTCGGCGCCGATGGGCGCCAGGGATTGCGGCTGGTGCCCGGCCGGCTCGAGCTCGAGGTCGTGACGGTGGGCGAGCATGGCGTGGGTGAGCAGGACCTGCTGGTCCACGACGAAACGAATCACGCCCTGGCGAGCCTGCTCGCGGGACTGCGACCGCCGCGGTTCCCGATGGCGATCGGCGTGTTGTTCTGCGATCCGGCTCCCTCGTACAACGGGCTGGTGGAGGAGCAGCTCGCGGCGGCAGGGAAGGACCGCGATCTGAACGCCCTGCTGCGACGCGGGAGGACGTGGACGGTTGAGGCGAAGTTGTGAAGGAGGGCGGAGGTTGTGGGCGGCGCGCAATCCACTTCCGCGTGCTGCGCCACATTCAACGCATCGTCGAGACGGGCTCCTCCGCCAGGTAGATCATCGTCGCCCAGCAGATCCGGCTGCCCTGCTGCTGCAGACGAACCCGTCCCTCGCCGACCAGTCGCTCGATCAGCGGCATGTGGGGCGTGAGCGCCTCGGTCAGCGGATACCACTGTTCTTCCAGGAGCCGCACCGACCCGAACCGCTCGCGGGCCCGCGTGAGTATGGTCTCCTCCCGGGACAGCGTGATCACGGGGAAAACGAAGCGCCCGCCCGGCTCGAGGTAGTTCGGCGCCTGGTCGAGGATCTCGAGGATCCAGCGCGTCCCGTCCGGCCCTGCCTCACTCGGCACATCACCCGGGTACCACCCCGAGAGACGGTCGAGCGGCTCTGCGACACCCGCCACGTCGTCGACGATCATCGAGAAGCGTCGGCCAGCCCACGGCTCGAACAGGCTCCCTGAGCGGCACTCGACCGATACACCGTTCTTCGCGGCGTTCTTGAGCGTGAGCCTGGCGGCGGCTGGGCTCACATCCGACGCCGACACCTTCCCACCATCGCCGACTGCGCCGGCCAGCACCACGGCGACCACGCCACAGCCGCACCCCAGGTCGAGCACCGACGTCGCCGCCTGCTGCTGCAGCAGGTGTCGCGCCGCGCGCAACAGCAGCACCGAGGTCGACGTCGGACGGAACACATCCGGGGCCGTCTCGAGGGTGATGGGCGTGGTATCGCCGAGCTTCTTATCGCGGTAGACGTACTCCGTCGGGGCCGTCATCGGACCGCCACCCGCGGCGGTGGAGCGGACAGCACGACGCCTTCCCCGATGGACGTGCCGGAGCCGGCCAGGCCGCCCAGGTCGCCGCCGAGATACGCTTCCTCGCCGTGCTCCGTCACGTCGAGGCCCAGGATTTCATCGCGCACCTGCGGCCGCACGCCGAAGACGGCGCGCACGACGATGAAGATCACGAACGTCCCCAGCGCCGCGATGCCGATCGCGGCCGCCACGGCCAATGCCTGGATGCCGAGCTGGCCGGGGTTTCCGTGCAGCAGACCATTGGCGGCGCCGGGATTGGCGAACTTGTTCGCGAACACCCCCGTCAGCAGGGCGCCGCCGATCCCGGCGAGGCCGTGGCACGAGAAGACGTCGAGCGAATCGTCGAGCCCGCTCTTCGAGCGCCGCTGAATCGCGAAGTAGCTCAGCACCGCGCACGCGGCGCCGATGACGATGGCCGCCCGGGCGGTCACGAAGCCCGCGGCAGGCGTGATACCCACGAGCCCCACGACGGCGCCGGTCGCCGCGCCCACCGCGGTCACCTTCCCGCCGCGCAGCACATCGAGCGCCGCCCACATCACGAGGGCCGCGGCGGCGGCGGTGTTGGTGTTGACGAACGCCAGCACGGCGATGCCGTTGGCCGCCAGCGCCGATCCGGAGTTGAAGCCGAACCACCCGAACCACAGCAGCCCGGCGCCGAGCAGCACGAAGGGACCGTTATGGGGCACGAGGGGCGTGCGGCGGAATCCCTGTCGGGCCCCGAGCATGCGGGCCGCGACGAAAGCGGACACGCCGGCCGAAATGTGTACCACCGTGCCGCCGGCGAAGTCGAGCGCCCCGAGCTTCTGCAACCAGCCGCCCGCGCCCCACACCCAGTGCGCGAGCGGGTCATACACCAGGGTCGCCCAGAGCACGAGAAAGGCGATGTAGGCCCGGAAGCGCATGCGTTCCACGATTGCACCGGAAATCAGAGCCGGCGTGATAATCGCGAACATCGCCTGAAAAACGGCGTGTGCCTGCAGCGGGATCGTCGCGGCGTAGGCCGGGTTGGGCTCGAGCCCGACGCCGCGGAACGCCCACCAGCTGAGCCCGCCGATCCACCCGTTGCCGGGCGCGAACGCGAGCGAGTACCCGAACAGCACCCATTGCAGGCCGATCACACCGAGCGCCACGACGCTCATCATCATCGTATTGAGCGCGTTCTTCGACCGGACGAGGCCGCCGTAGAAGAAGGCGAGACCGACCGTCATCAACAGGACGAGTGCGCTCGAGGCCAGCACCCAGGCGGTATCCCCGGCCGAGATCTGGTTCATGGCTGTCCTGCCGCGTCGATCGCGGCTTGTTGCACCTGATCGGCGTTGACGGCGGTGAGGGCGTCGTTATCCTGCTCGCCGGTCCGGATGCGGATCACGCGCTCGAGCTGCTGCACGAAAATCTTACCGTCGCCCACTTCGCCGGTCCGGGCGGCGGACAGGATCGCCTGAATCGTCGGCTCGACGAACGACTCGGAACACACCATCTCGATCTTCACCTTCTCGTGGAACTCCGCCACGATGGTGCTGCCGCGGTACTGCTCGACGACCTCCCGCTCCCCGCCGTGGCCGGTGACGCGGCTCAGGGTGATGCCGGTGACACCCGCGCGGAACAGCGCGGCTTTGACCTCGGGCAGCCGTTCCGGCCGAATGATGGTCGTAATCAGGCGCATCGCACATCTCCTGGTCCTAGAAAACTGTCGGGAAGAATCCCACGCTGGCTCGTTACGGCGGACGTCAGGCCGCGAAATACGAAACGCCCGCTTCCGATGCGGGAGCGGGCGGAGGCTTTTCTGATTATACGGGCTCCTGCTGCGTGAGGCAATGCAACGTGCCGAGTCCCCATACCAGATCGACGGCGTGAATGCCCACCACGGGGTGATCGGGGAACAGCTCCGCCAGGATCCCGAGGGCGACGCGATCCTGCGGATCGTTGAAGGTCGGAACGAGCACCGCGGCGTTCGCGATATAGAAGTTCGCGTAGCTGGCCGGGAGCCGCCGGCCAGCGAACGTCACCGGGGCGGGCATCGGCAGGTCGATGATCTCGAGTCGACTCCCGTCCTCGGCCCGCATATCCTCCAGCCGTTCCCGGTTTTCCTCGAGCGCAGCGTAATTCGCATCCTCGTGATTGCGCTCCCGGCACAGCACCACGCGGTGCGCGCCGACGAAGCGGCACAGATCGTCCACGTGCCCGTGCGTGTCGTCTCCCGCGATCCCGCGGCCGAGCCACAGGATGTTCGTCACACCGAGCGCGTCGTTCAACACCGCCTCGACATCCGCCCGTGTGAAGCCGGGGTTCCGGACCTGCACGACCGGATCGAGCAGGCATTCCTCGGTCGTGATCAGCGTGCCGCGACCGTTGACGTCGATCGCCCCGCCTTCGAGTACCACGCGGCGGCCGGCGCGCTTCATGTCGAAGAGATGAACGCCCAGCTTCCGCGCCGCGAGCTCGGGGAGCTTGGCGTCCTTCTTCCAGTCGGGGTACTTCGCCCAGGCGTTGAACTGAAACCGCACGATCGCGCGCGCCGCTGCCGGCTCGTCGCTATGCACGAAGATCGGCCCCGAATCCCGGGTCCACCCGCGATTGGTGGGAAAGCGGAGGAACTGCACCGACGCGAGGTCGACGCCGATACGCTCGAGGATGCGGCGCGCCGCGGCCTCGCGCCCCCGCGAGTTCACCAGGATGCGCACCGTCTCCCCGGAGACGAGGTGCCGCACGATCTCGCCGTACACCCAGGGGATGGGTCCGAACCTGCCTGGCCAGTCGGTGGTATTGTGCGGCCAGGCAAGCCACGTCGCGGCATGCCGCTCCCACTCGGCGGGCATGCGATACCCCAGCGCGCTCGGGCTATGCTCGGATGTCAATCGCCGAGGAAGCGCTGGTCGATACCGGCGTAGGCGTCCACACGCCGGTCGCGGAGGAAGGGCCAGCTGCGCCGCACGTCCTCGAGACGCTTGAGATCGAGCGGTGCGACGAGGATCGCCTCCGCGTCGGCCGGGGCCTCGGCGAGGACCACGCCGAAGGGATCGGCGAGGAAGGAATGTCCCCAGAACTCGAGACCGGCTCCCTGGCCGTCGAGCTGCTCGAAGCCGACGCGGTTCACCGCGGCGACGTAACAGCCGTTCGCGATCGCGTGGCTGCGCTGGATCGTGCGCCAGGCGTCGAGCTGTTGCGGCCCGTACTGCGCTTTCTCCGCGGGATGCCAGCCGATCGCCGTCGGATACAAGAGAATGGCAGCGCCTTGCAGGGCCGTGAGCCGCGCGCCTTCGGGATACCATTGATCCCAGCAGATCAGCGTGCCGATGCGCCCCGCTGCCGTGTCGAACGCTTTGAAGCCCAGGTCGCCGGGGGTGAAGTAGAACTTTTCGTAGTACGAGGGATCGTCGGGGATGTGCATCTTCCGGTAAATCCCCGCCACCGTGCCGTCGGCGTCGAGAATGGCAGCGGTGTTGTGGTACAACCCCGGCGCCCGGCGCTCGAACAGCGACGCCACGATCACCACCCCGAGCTCGCGCGCGACCGTGCCGAGCGTTTCCGTCGAAGGCCCCGGCACCGGCTCGGCGAGATTGAACAGGTCGTGATCTTCGCGCTGGCCGATGTACAGGGTGCGGAACAGCTCCGGCAGACAGATCAGCGTCGCGCCGCGTCCGGCGGCTTCACGGACGCGCGCGATCGCCTTTTCGAGATTGGCCTGGGGGTCGGCGGTCATGCTCATCTGCACCAGCCCCACCGTCGTCTGGCGCGGCGCACCGGCCCGATTCGTCATGGCAAAAGACTACCGCGACACCGACTCCTGGACCAGTCGTTCGGGTACCGCTGCGACGACCGCTGCCCGCGATCGCACGACCCGGAACCGCCACCGGAACGCCCGCCAGCCGCGCAGGATCGTCCGTGCCCGAGGGCTCCTGGTTCGGTCGAAGTGGAGCCGCACGAGCTTGCGCAGCGCGGCCTCCTCCCGTCGCTCGAGCGCCGCGACCGACACCGACTCCTGGTTGTGGCGGCCATCGAGCGTGCCGTCTTCGTCCAGGACGTAGGCGACGCCGCTCGTCATCCCGGCGCCGAAGTTGTTGCCGACGCGGCCGAGCACGACGACCGTCCCACCGGTCATGTATTCGCAGCAGTGATCGCCCGCTCCTTCAATGACCGCGACCGCCCCCGAGTTGCGGATCGCGAACCGGTCTCCCGCCCGGCCTGCCGCAAGCAGGAGCCCACTGGTAGCGCCGTACAGCACCGTATTGCCGACGATCACGTTCTCATGGGACGCCGCACCGTACGCCGCCGTCTCGAAGGGGCGCACAACGATCTCCCCGCCGCACAGCCCCTTGCCCACGTAGTCGTTGGCCTCCCCTTCGAGGGTGAGATGCATCCCCGGCAGCGCGAATGCCCCAAAGCTCTGCCCGGCGCTGCCGTGGAAGCGCAGCCGCACCGATCCTGACGGTAACCCGGAGTCTCCAGTCCAGCCCGCGATCACACCAGCGATGCGGGCGCCGACGGTCAGGTGGTGATTGCCGATCTGGTACTCCCCGGCGAACGCGCGCCCGCAGTCGAGACTGGGCTTGAGCTGCGTGAGAATCACTTCGTCGAGGGACGCGATCCCCGGCCGCTCGATGCGGTGGTTGTAGCGCGGCGGCCGGGACGGCACGGGTGCCTCGCCGAGCAACAACGAGAGATCGAGCAGCTGGGCGCGCGGGCGCTCGGGCCGGTCGACGCGCTGCAGCAGGTCCATGCGGCCGATGACTTCCTGGAGGCTGCGGCACCCCATGCTCGCCAACAGCTGCCGCACCTCCTCAGCGATCAGGGTGAAGTACGCAATGACCTGCTCGGGCGTCCCCGTGAACTTGCGGCGCAGCTCCGGACGTTGCGTCGCAATTCCCGTGGGGCAGCTGTTCAAGTGGCACTGCCGCGCCATGTCGCACCCGAGGGCGACGAGCGGCGCGGTACCGAAGCCATAGGCCTCCGCCCCGAGCGCCGCCGCGACGATGATGTCGTGTGCAGTGCGCAAGCCTCCGTCGGTGCGCAGCTCGATGCGCTCGCGCAGGCCGTTCTCGGTGAGCATCGCGTGCGTTTCAGCGACGCCGAGCTCCCACGGCGAGCCGGCGTGCTTGATCGACGACAGCGGCGATGCGCCGGTGCCACCGTTGTGACCGGACACCAGCACGTAGTCGGCGTGCGCCTTGGCGACGCCGGTCGCCACCCGTCCCACACCTGCTTCGGCGACCAGCTTGACGCCGATGCGGGCGCGCCGGTTCACCTGCTTCAGGTCGTGGATCAGCTGCGCCAGGTCCTCGATCGAATAGATGTCGTGATGGGGCGGTGGCGAGATCAGCGCCACCCCCGGCGTCGCGTGCCGCAGCCGGGCGATCAGCTCCGTGACTTTGTGTCCCGGGAGCTGCCCGCCTTCGCCGGGCTTCGACCCCTGCGCGATCTTGATCTCGAGCTCGTCGGCCCGGGTCAGATACTCCGTCGTCACCCCGAACCGCGCCGAAGCGACCTGCTTGATGCGATTATCGACGCGATCGCCGCTGGTGCTGCGACGGAAGGTGGCCGGATCCTCGCCCCCCTCTCCCGAGTTGGACCGCGCCCCCATGCGGTTCATGGCGATGGCGAGCGTGGCGTGGGCTTCGGGCGACAGGGCTCCCAACGACATCGCCGTAGAGATGAAACGCTGGCGGATCGCTTCCACCGGCTCGACGTCCTCGAGCGGGACGGCGTCGCCACGGCGCACGCCCAGCAGATGCCGCAGGTTCAACGGCTCGCGATTCGCCGCCTGTGCTTTGAATGTGCCGAGGGCTTGCGCGGACCCCGTCTGGGTCGCCTTCTGCAGCGCCTGGACGACCTGTGGTGCCCAGGCGTGGTCCTCACCGTCGCGGCGGTAGCGCACCCGGCCGTGATCGGGGAGGGGAATGGACTCGCCGCGTACATCAGGGAATGCGGTACGATGGCGCGCCAGCACGTCCTCGGCGATTTCGACGAACCCGATGCCGCCGATCAGCGATGCTGTGCCCGGGAAACACTCGTCGATCACCTCGCCGCCAAGGCCTACGCCCTCGAAGATCTGGGCGCCGCAGTACGAGCTCAGCGTCGAGATCCCCATCTTGGCGAGGACCTTGAGGAGGCCCTTCTCGAGCGTCGTGCGAAGCGTCGCGACCGCCGCCGCGCCGCCACTCTCCGCGGCCGTCTCCAGGGCGACCCAGGGGTGCACCGCTTCGGCGCCGAAGCCGATGAGCGCGGCGATATGATGGACATCCCAGGCGTCGCCTGCTTCCGCGATGAGGCCGGTCCGGTGGCGCAGTCCTTTGCGCAACAGATGATTGTGAATCGCGCCGGCCGCGAGCAGTACGGGAATCGGGGCGCGCTCGGCAGCGACGCCGCGGTCGCTCAGGATCAGGACGCGCGCCCCGTGCTGGATCTCGCGCTCAGCCGCGCGGCACAGGTCCTGAAGCGCCGGGCGGAGGCCATCGGGTCCGGCGCCCGCCGGCCACACGCACGGCAGCGTAACCGCCTGTACTCCCGTCACGCCCACGAGCTCGGCGAGCTCCCCCTCGTGCAGCACGGGGTGGGGCAGCCGGACCAGGCGAATCGCCGTCGGCTGCCGCGAGAGCAGCGAGCCACGCCGTCCCACCAGCATGTTGAGGGACATGACGCACGATTCGCGAATCGCGTCGATCGCCGGATTCGTGACCTGGGCGAAGCGCTGCCGCATGTAGGTGTACAGGCTCTGCGGAGTCCGCGCGAGCGGCGGCAGCGGCGTGTCGTCGCCCATGCTCCACAGCGGGTCCTGGCCTTCGCTCATCGGCTGCACCACGTATTTCAGATCCTCGACTCCGTAGCCGAAGGCGATCTGCCGTGGGCGCAGGTCGCCGGCCGTGGCCGGCGCGGGCGGAGTCAGCTGCTCGCGAATCACGTGCACGCATTGCGCCGCCCAGCGGCCATAGCGGTGGCGATCCGCCACGTCGCGCTTCGCCTGGGCGCTGTGCAGAATCGCGTTGCGCCGCGTGTCGACGGCGATCAGCTCGCCCGGGGCGAGCCGGCCGCTCTCGAGCACGTGCTCGGGCGGCACGTCCACGACGCCCACTTCCGATGCCGCGATGAGGATTCCGTCGCGCGTGATCTTGTAGCGGCAGGGCCGGAGGCCATTGCGATCCACGGCGGCGATCGCGGTGACGCCGTCCGTCACTGCCAGCGCCGCCGGGCCATCCCAGGGCTCGATCAGTGCTTCGTGGTAGCGGTAGAACCCGCGCAGCACCGGGTCGCCGTCGCGCACGCCGTCCTGGGGCTCGGGAACCAGCATCATGAGGGCGTGGACCGGATCGCGCCCCGAGCGCACCAGCAGCTCGAGGGCATTGTCGAGGCTCGCCGAGTCGCTGCCGTCAGGCCAGATCACCGGTTTCACCCGCTCGACTGCGGCGCCCCATTGGGGCGATGCGAGCAGCGGCTCGCGGGCCAGCATCGCGTTGCGATTCCCCCACAGCGTATTGATCTCGCCGTTGTGCCCGAGGAGCCGGAACGGCTGCGCCAGCGTCCATTTGGGAGCGGTGTTCGTCGCATAGCGCTGGTGAAAGACGGCGATCGCCGTCTCGTACTCGGGCCGGCGCAGGTCCGGGTAGAAGGCCGGCAGCTGCGGTCCGGTCAACAGGGCTTTGTAGACGATGGTGCGGCAGGAGAGCGAACAGACGAAAAAGGGATCCCCGCCGAGATCGACGGCACGCCGCTCCATCTCGCGGCGCGACAAATAGAGGCGGCTCTCCCACTCGGCGTCATCGAGCGGTCCTTGCGGAGCGGCAACGACGATTTGTCGAATGACGGGACTCGTGGCCCGGGCGGTGGCCGCGAGGCGTGTACGCTCCGTGGGGACGTCCCGCCAGCCGAGCACGGTGAATCCGTCGGCACTGAGCACCTGTTCGACGAGGTCGACCACCGCTGCCCGGGAAGCTTCCTCGGCTGGGAGGAAGAACATGCCGACGGCGAATGGCTGGTCCGGCGCGAGCGCGATGCCCAGTTGCGCCACTTCCGCTGCGAGGAGTCGGCGTGGCAGCTGGGTGAGGATCCCGGCACCGTCGCCCGAGTGATCGCTGGAGGCGGCGCCGCGGTGCGCCAGTCGCGCCAGCGCGGTCAGGGCGAGGTCGGTGACCTCGCGCGACGGGACGCCCGAGGCGCGGGCGATGAGCCCAACCCCGCATGCATCCTTCTCGCGCCAGGGATCGGGAGTGGGTCCGGATCCGTTGCGCTCCCAGGTTCGCCGGCCGTGGTCCTCCGTCACATCGCGGCCCTCCCGCTTGAAGTTCAGGGGCAAAGAAAAACCCGCTCCGAGGTGGGGAGCGGGTCGGGTTTCGAGTCTGTCACGAGATGCGTGCTAGCTCGCCCGAACGCCCCCAGGATGGGGATTCAGGTGATTCAGATTAGCCAGCACGACCTGCAGTGACCGGTTGATCATCGTATGTTCCTCCTGCCAAGAATCTACCACGCAACGAGTCTCAAGCAATGGGGTCCACCGCGAGCTTCTCGGGCACCGCTACCCTTGGTGACCCGGCGGTGTAGGATGTGGTCGTACCAGGGCCCTTTCAACCGGAACCCGGAGCCATCTCTTGTCGACCCACGCCGCTCTCGTCCTGACTGCTCTTGCCGCGATGACACCCGCGCGGCTCAGCGGCCCCCCGATCACCCGTCTCCCGGTGTCCACGAGGCACGTGGACGTGCAACTCGATAAGCGGCACCACACGCTCGCGGTCACGATCGGGCCGTTCCATGTGCCACAGTCGCCCGAGATGATGGGAGACATGATGATGATGCGCCGCAATGACGAGACACTCGAGGGCGCCTTCGCGTGGCCGGTCACGGCGCGGTTCCACGGTGTGAAGCTCGAGGTCATCGACAGCGCCGGCCATCCGCTCCCACGGCGCCTGCTGCACCACACCTACATGGTGAACTTCGATCGCCGCCAGCTGGTGGACGCGGTAGCCGAGCGCCCGTTCTCCTTCGGTGAGGAAACGGAGGATATCTCGACCCCCGCCGCGCTCGGGCTCCCGATGCAGGCCGGCATGCGGCTCGGCATCGTCATCATGTGGGACAATCTCACGGGGCACGATGTCGACGGCGCGTACATTCGGTACACCTTCGAGCTCAACCGCCACCGGCGCCCGGCACCGCAGGACATGCTGCCGTTCCTGGTAGATGTCAACGGCGTTTACGGCGGACCGGACGGGTTCGAAGTGCCGCCCGGGGGCATCGTCCTGGCGAAGCAGTTCACGGTGGCCGCGAGTGGCCACCTCGTAGCTGCGAGCGGGCACCTGCACGACCATGCGGTGATGATGCGCCTCGAGGACGTCGCCAGCGGGCATATTCTGGCGCGGGTGCGCGCGCGCCGCGACAGCGTCGGTCACACCCTGGCCGTCGAGCGCCCGATCTTCGCGCTCTGGAACCGCGGCCCGCATCTGAAGGCCGGACGTCCCTACCGGCTGGTGGTGGTCTACGACAACCCCACACGAGACACGCTGATCAACGCGATGGGACTGATGGCCGGGCTGTACGTGCCCGACCGGCTGCGCGACTGGCCGACGGTGGATCCACAGAATGCCGACTACCGCAAGGACATGGAGGGGTATGCGGGGGTCGACTCGGTGCTCGCGACCCTGGGCTCGAAGGTCGCGGCGAGCGTCACCCGACCATGACCGGCTCAAACTCGACTGGACAGGGCGCAGCCTCGAGCTGATGCGGCTGCTGGTAGACGTAGGTCTTGCCGGCGTAGTTACGTAGCACGACCTGATCGTCGTCCATCGCTTCGACGTATTCGGGGAGCAGGGGGATCTTCCCGCCGCCGCCCGGCGCGTCGATGACGTAGTGCGGCACGGCGAGGCCGCTCGTCCAGCCACGCAACGCCCGCACGATTTCCAGTCCTTTCTCCACCGTCGTGCGGAAGTGCTCGGCGCCGGCCACCTGGTCGCACTGATAGATGTAGTAGGGACGGACGCGGGCAATGAGCAGCTTCTGCATCAGCGCCTTCATCACCGCCGGATCGTCGTTCACGCCCCTCAGGAGCACCGTCTGGCAGCCGAGCGGGATGCCGGCGTCGGCAAGCATCCCGAGGGCGTTCACGGCGGCCGGTGTCAGTTCGTCGGGGTGATTGAAGTGCGTGTTGATGTAGAAGGGGTGGTATTTCTTGAGAATCGCGCACAGCTCGGGGGTGATGCGCTCCGGGAGGTGGCAAGGGACCCGGCTCCCGATGCGGATGATCTCGAGGTGCGGGATGGCGCGCAGCCGGGCACAGATCTCGTCGAGCCGCCGGTCGGAGAGCAGCAACGGATCGCCCCCCGACATGATGACGTCGCGGATCTCGCCGTGCTGCTCGAGGTAGTGGAACGCCGACTCGAGCTGCGCCATCGGGATCTTCTCGGGATCGCCCACCTTGCGCCGCCGGGTGCAGAAGCGGCAATAGCTCGCGCACACCGGGCTGACGAGGAACAGCGCGCGGTCGGGATAGCGATGGGTGATGTTGGGGACGGGGGAGTGGGCGTCTTCCGCGAGCGAGTCCACGATTCCGTCTTCGATCTCGAGCTCCTGGACCGTCGGCACGTATTGTCGCCAGATCGGATCGCCGGGCTCCCGGATCAGGTCCACCATGGCCGGGGAGATGCGGAACTCGAAGTTCTCGGCGGCCTGCTTGAGCCGCTCGATCTCGCCCACGTGCTCGGGCCCGAACCGCTCCGCCAGCGCCTCGAGCGAGGCGATGCTTCTCTTGCGCAGCAGCTCCTGCCAGCTCATGTCCATCGCGTGAGATCCTTGATGTAGATCACCAGGTCGTCGCCTGGGGCGTAATAGCCTGGGATCGTTGCAGTTCTCGTGTAGCCCTTCGCCTCGTAGAACCTCCGCGTCGCATCGTAATCCGAGCGCGAGGACGTCTCCACCACGATCAGCCGACCGCCGATCGCCGACAGCGTCTGTTCGACCGCGGTCACCAGTTGCGTCCCGATTCCGGATCCCTGCCGCTGCTTGTCCACCGCGATCCAGTACAGGTCGAACGTGCCTACGGTGTCGGGCGTTGGACCGAAGCAGGCGTACCCGACCAGCTCGTCGGCGTCGAAGGCGCCCAGGAAGCGGTAGTCGTCGTCGCCGTCCAGCGCCTCGTCGAGCAGCGCGACCGCGGTCCGGACTTCGGCCTCGCGAAACAGGCCGGTGTCCCGGACCAGCGTTTCAAGTCGTGCGCGGTGCGCGCGTCCGACGGGACGGAGCGAGCAGCTCACGCGCGGCCCGGGCTCCCTGTGCCTCGCGCAGCGCCGACTCCGCGATGCGACGCACCAGCTCGGGGTAGTCCCACCCCGCCGCGGCCGCCATGCGCGACAACCCGGCGTCGTCGTTGAGGTCGGGATTAGGGTTCACCTCGAGTACCCACGGGCGGCCGGTGTCGTCGACCCGGATGTCCACCCGGCCGTAGCCCTTGCCCTGCATCGTGCGCCACGCGAGATCGGCGACCTTGACCAGCCGTTCGGTGAGGCGCTGCGAGATCTGCGCGGGGCACACCGGCACGCTGCCCAGGTCCTCCGCCGATCCGGTATGCCACTTGGCGGCATAGGTCAGGATCGGCCAGGTGCCCTCGGGCATCCCGGTGAAGTCGATTTCGGCGACGGGGAGCACGCGGGTCCCCACGAAGCCGACATTGAACTCGCGGCCGGGGACGTACTGCTGCACCAACACCTCGTCGAACTGCTCCGTCATCAGGGCGACCTTGGCGCGCAGCGCCTTCAGGTCGCTGACCACCGACCCACGGTCGAGTCCGGCGCTCGCGTCCTCCGCGGCGGGCTTCACGATCGCCGGCAGCGGAAAGTCGTCGGCGATCTTCCCCTGCGCGAGCGTCCAGCGGGGAATCGGCAGTCCGGCCTGGGCGAGAATCGCGTTTGCGGTCGCCTTGCGCCGGCAGGCGGCGATCGTCCAGGGGCCGCAGCCCGTGACCGGGACGCCGGCGAACTCGAGCGACGCAACGACGTGCTCCTCCCATTGGGAGAAGCCGTGCACGCCCTCACACAGGTTGAAGACGAGGTCGGTGCGCCGCGCTTCGGCGAACCAGCGCATGTCGTGCTTGACGGGGAGTTTCTTCGCGACGTGCCCCATCCCCTCGAAGATCCGGGCGACTTCGTTGACCGCCTTCATCACCCCCGCGACGTCCTCGGCGGTCCAATCCTCAGCGCCGGGATCGTAGAGGATCCCGACCCTCACGCCGTCGCCCCCGCCCGGAGTGTCGGAGCACCGACGGCCAGCTCCCGCCCCGTGCATCGCTTCCAGGCGATGCGCACGACTTCCTGGATCAGCTCTTCGTAATTGAACCCGGCGGCGTGCGCCGCCTTGGGGAAGCAGCTGTTCATGCGCGGATCGGGAATGATCCCCGGCAGCGGATTGAGCTCGACGATGTTGGGGACGCCCGCTTCATCGAGTCGGATGTCGATGCGGCACCAGTCGCGGCAGCCGAGTGCCTGATACGCGTCGAGCGCGACGAGCTCGATGTGGCGATAGAGTTTTTCGGGGACCTTGGCCGGGCACTCGAAGATGTCGAGCTGGTGCTCGGCGGTGTCCCAGATCCACTTCGCTTCGTAGCCGTAGACGGGTGTGGCGCCGGGCGGGAGCGTGGAGAAATCAAATCCCACAATCGGCAAGCAATAGGCGTCGGTGCCGTTGCCCAGGATCGCGACGGTGAATTCCGGGCCTGGGAGGTAGGTCTCGACCAGCACCGGCTGCTTGTAGGTCTCTAAAAGGAAGGAGACGCGCTCCCGCAGCTGCGCCCGGCTATGGCATAAGTTATTGGCAAATATGCCTTTACCAGATCCCTCGGCGACCGGTTTGACGAACAGCGGGTAGGGCAGCCGCACCCGCGCCAGGTCGACCTGCTCGTGCACGAGGGCGAAGCGCGCCGTGGGGACTTCGTGGTAGGCGAGAATCTCCTTGGCGCGCGCCTTGTGCAGCGACAACGACAACGTGAGCGGGTCGCTCGCGGTGTAGGGGACGTTCAGGTATTCGCAGATCGCGGGGACGTGCGCTTCGCGATTCTGGCCGTACAGCCCTTCGGCCATGTTGAAGACGAGCTGGACGCGCGCGCGGGAAAGTTTTTGCGGGAACGTCGCATCGGCGTGAAGTCGGATGACGCTGCCGAAGAGACCAAGAGCCTGCTCCACCGCATCGATGGTGGATGGCTCGTCCCACTCGGCGTAGACGTCGGCGTGCTTGCTCGCAGCGTCCGGAGTGGGGTCGGTGTCCGGTTTCTGATTGTACGCGAGACCGATTCGCATGTGGTCTCGGGTGACCTCCTACAAAAAATGGGCCGTTCGGTGAACGGTCCGTTGCTCGGTAACTGCTTGTGACGATGAATGAATACGAGAAAGTGTGGCGATGCGCAATAGGGTGAGGCGTTTTCGGTCGTCGGTCTTCAGTCGATGCGATGCTCGCTGTTCGCGTCGCGATGTTGAATCTCGCGCGTCAACAACAGACAACCGAAGACCGACTACGCCTTTCAGACTTTGTGATACGCCACCCGCGCCGATTCCTGCCGGTCGTCGCCGACGTACACCGCGAAGTCGGAGAACAACGCGGGCGCTTCGTGCTGCAACGCGCGCAGACACGCGACCGCCATGCGCCGGATCTCGAGCTCGGCGCCTTCGCCGCAGCGCAGCTCCAGCATCGTCCGCCATGCGCGCGCGTTGGCGGAGACGACGACCTTCGTCTCCGTCGCGTTGGGGAGCACGGAGCGCGCCGCCTCACGCGCCATCTTGCGGCGGTGCACCTTGTCGCTGACCCACTCGTAGCGTTGCATCAACGCCTCAACCGCCCGCACGTACGCGTCCTGCGCGGCGCCCACCTGCCGCTCCCACTCGGCCTCGAGGGACGCGTCGCCGAGGATCGCCGGCGGCACGACGAACGCGGCGTGCGACTCGTCGACGTAGCGCTGCGATAGCTGGGAGTACCCGAAGCCGGCGCGGTGTCGCACCAGCTCGTGCGAGCAGGAGCGCGAGATCCCCTCGATCAGCAGCACGTACACGGCGTGCTCGATCACCGATCCATGTCCCTGCTTCTTGATGTTCTCGAGATAGTCCGCCGTCGAGCGCTGCGCCGGGTTGTGCTGGCTCATGTAGCAGATCCGCCCGGCGAACTCGGCGAGGCGCTCACCGCTCGACGCCTCCCCCTTCCACTGAACGGTGAGGTGCGCGGGCTCGAGAAACTCCGGCCGGGCGAGCAGCGTGACGCGGGGGGCGCGAAAGATTTCCATGTAACCGGTGGCTAGTGGCCAGTGGCTGGTGGTTTGTGATCTGCCAGGGAGTGCTTCGGTGCGGCCCAACCGGCGTTGCGCTCGATGTCGCGCAGACGATGAGCGATGTCGTCGGGAATCGGCGCGGCGCCGTCGCCCACTTTCAAATGCGCGAGCGGTGACCAGTCGGCGGAGGGGAGTATAACACCGGGATTGAAGATCGAGCGCGGATCGTACGCGCGCTGCAACCGTGCGAACAGCCGTATCACGTCGGCACCGAGGAATCGCTCCAGCACACCGGCCCGCAGCCGCCCGATGCCGTGCTCGCCGCTGGGGGTGCCGCCAAGCGTCCGCTGCGCCTCCGTCACCTCGTCGAACAAGGCGCGGACCCCCGCCTCCCAGCCCCGCTGCGTGACGTCGGGGAGCGCATTGACGTGGACGTGACCGTCCCCCGCGTGGCCGAAGATCGCGACCGGGATCTCCCGCGCGGCGGCCGCCGCGCGGATCGCCGCCACATAGGCACCGAGCCGCGCCACTGGAACGCAGCCGTCCTCGATGACCTGCAGGGAGCGGCGTGTTTCGGGAAGGCGTGCCAGCGCCGGGCTCGCCAGCCGGCGCACCTTCCAGAGCCGCTCCAGTCCGGCGCGGTCGGGTGCTGTCTCGACGGTGTGCGTGAGGTGTTTCAATCCCCGGACCGCATCACCGACTGCACCTCGCGCCGCCGCTGCCTGGTCGCGCTCGAACTCCACCAGCAGCAGCCCCTCGATGCCTTCCGGCACGTCCCCCCCCGCACGGGCGACGAACGCGAGCAGGGTGCGGTCGAGCAGCTCCACCGCGGACGGATTGAGGCCGACGAGAAACGGAACGGCCTCGCCCAGCGCCGCGAGGTCGGCGAAGCCGAGGGTGAGGCCGGCGACCGCGGCGGGGATCGGATCGAGCCGCCACTCGACCGCGGTCACGATCCCCAGCGTCCCCTCGGCGCCCACGAAGAGATCGACTTCGTCGCCCGAGGCTGCGAAGGCGTCGAGGGCGTAGCCGGAGGAGTGCTTGCGAGTCCTGGGAAAGTGCTGGGTGATCAGTTGTCGGTCACCGGTCGTCAGAGCGAACCGGTCTCCACTCCCTTGTCCCCGCTTGATCCAGCGCACGGCACCGGCGGTGCCGACCAGTTCGATGCCCTCGACCCAGGGACGGACGCTGCCGTAGCGCACCGTGCGCGGCCCGGCGGCATTGGTGGACACCATGCCGCCGCAGGTGGCGAAGGGACCGGAAGAAGGGTCGGGGGGAAGTCGCAGGCCATGGGCGCGCGCGGCGTCGTCGAGCTGCGCCCAGGTGACGGACGCGCCCGCCGTCCCGCTGCGGCGCTGCGGATCGATCGTGAGCCCGCGAAAGCTCTGGCTGAGATCGATGACCCACCCGCTGCCGACGTTCCCGCCCGGCATGCCGCTGCCGGCGCCGCGCGGAATGAGCGGGGTGCCGTCCCGTTCGGCCTGGCGCACCAGCTCCTGAACGGCGGTCACCGTTTCCGGGATCGCGACGGCCGTGGGGATGATGCGATAGATGCCGCCGCCCTCGGCGTACGCGGCCCGCACGCGGGGGTCGGTGTGGACGCGGGTCATGCCGCGAAAGCTACTCGCCGAACCGCTTCTTCATCGCGTCGGCCAGCTGCGACGCGATGAGATCTCCTTCCGATCCGTGCGGGGCGATGACTTCGAGATCGCGCTCGGGGCGCGAGGGATCGAGGGTGGGACGGTACACCACTTCGACGGTGAGCTGGCTCTTGCCGGGAACGTTGGGGTCGGCCCAGCAGCGCAGCTTCACGGTGTTGAGCAGATCGCCCGGCTCGGCGTCGCCGAAGACCGAGGCGTGCGTGCGCACGTTGTACCACGCGCTCTCGACGTAGCCGTCTTCGGGGCTGGACCACTGTACCTGCAGCCCCTGGCTCGAGAGCCAGCCCACCATTTCGGGGACGAGCCGGGTGGCCGGGGCGTCGATGATGCTGACCTGCGCCTGGGGATACGGCATGAACCCCGGGCGAGTGGTGACGGGGGTACACGAGAGACAAAACAAGAATGCGAAATGTAGAATGCAGAATGCAGAATGTTGGCGTCGGCCTCGTGCCCTCAGCGGAGGCTCCGGCCCGAGCGCACAATTCTGCATTCTGCATTTATCATTTTGCATTCTCGTCTCAGTGAGAGTGCGGTGGCGTGCCCGGCGGATGCACATGCCCCGTATCGGCGTGCGCGGTATCCGGCGCCGCTTCGTCGTGATCGTGATCGGCGTCCCCTTCCTCGTGATGATGCCCGGCCGCGCGATTCTGGATCTCTTCCTGCAGCTTGACGGTGGGCACTCCCGCCGCATGGTCGAACACCATGTTGCCGCCGAGCTGCGCGGTCCGAATCAGGATCGCGAGGCCGAAGACGGAGACCAGCTTGAGGATGCGATCCTCGAGGGTCGACTGCTGGAACCGCCGCCACAGCTTCCACGCGAGCACGACCGTGAAAATGCTCATGGCGATGAGGGCGTACTTCTCGTGTTGCTGCATGATCTCGTGGATCGCTTCGCCGTGGTCGATCTTGTCCTCGGCGAGCTCCCCCGCGATGACGGCAGCCCAGCCGCCGATCACCCCCGCCCACAGCGTCCAGATGCCTGCCCAGATGAGCGACTCCCGCCTGAGGATCCAGCCGGCGAGGTCGAACAGCACCGCGCAGAGCAGCAGTGCCGGCGGGAGATCGTTGAGCGCCGCGTGCAGGCGCGGCAGGTCATAGCCGAACATGTCGGTGTGGCTCCTTCAGGTCAGAGTCCCAGGCTCGACACCACCGGTGGCGTCGCCGAGTAATCGTAGAAGCCCTTGCCGCTCTTCCTGCCGTGCATCCCCGCCAGCACCATCCGCTTGAGCAGCGGCGGAGCGGCGTACTTCTGTTCCTTATACTCTGCGAACATGATCTCGGCGATCCTGTACGTGGTATCGAGCCCCACGAAATCGAGCAACGTGAGCGGTCCCATCGGGTAGCCGCACCCCAGCTGCATCGCCTTGTCGATGTCGGGGACGCTCCCCACGCCGTGCTCCACCGCGCGCACGGCGTCGAGCAGATAGGGGACGAGCAACAGGTTCACGATGAACCCGGAGGTGTCCTGCGCCGCGATCGGCTCCTTGCCAAGCGAGCTGGCGAACGCGTACGCGCGCCGGAACGTCTCTTCCGAAGTCGTCACGGTGCGGACGACTTCGACCAGCTGCATCAGCGGCACGGGGTTGAAGAAGTGCAGGCCAACGAAACGGTCGGGACGCTGCGTCGCCGCGGCCATCGCGGCGATCGTCAGGCTCGACGTGTTGGAGGCGAAGATCGTCCCCGCGCTGCACAGCCCGTCCAGCTCCTTCCACAGGGCGTTCTTGAGCTCCAGGTCCTCGGTCACCGCCTCGATCACGATGTCGCACGACTTCAAGTCGGCGACGACGGTCGTGAACGTCAAGCGCTGCACCGCGGCGTCGCGGTCGGCGGCCGGCAACTTGCCCTTTTCCACGAGACGCGCGAGGGACTTTTCGATCGTCCCCTTGCCCTTGTCCAGCACCGGCTGGGCGACGTCGCGGACGAACGTTTGGTGGCCTGCGGCGGCCGCGACCTGCGCGATACCGCTTCCCATCAGACCGCATCCCAACACCCCTACGCGCTGGATCCCGTCCATGGACGCTCTCAGAACTGGAATTGTTTACGAATCTCGTCGGCGATACGCACGAACGCGCTGGCGCGTGGACCAGGGAGAGTGTGTTCGGGCCGGATCTCGCCGCGCTCGAGCCGGTCCAGCACCTGTTCCAGGCCGATCTCGATGCGCTCGAGCTGCTGCCGGCGGCCGGCGAACAGCACGGCCGTTGCGGCCACCCCGAATGCGACCACCGGCGCGATGGTGAAGGGGGCCAGGACGCCGATCGTCGACGCCACCACCGTCGCGACCGTCCCGACCGCGACCACGGCGGCCGCACCGCCGACGCGCTCGCGCCGGATGTTCCTGACGTCGGCCGACAGACGCACGTGGCAGAACCCGGTCTCGAGCGGCGTGACCTGTCCCACGATCTCCACGGCGCGCGTGAGCGCGAACTTCCGCCCTCCGCCGGAGAAACCCCGCTGCATCGCCGCCATGAAGCCGACCTGCGGCTCCCACGTCGTGCGGTCCGGGTAGCGCCGCTTGACCCGCAGCAGCTCCTGATCCTCCATCCACAGCGACAGCGCCCGTTCGACGGCGCCACGCTCGCCCGGCACCACGCGGTGCGCGGCGAGCTCCGCGGGTCCGGCGAACGACCAGGCGGAGCGCGCGGGTGTGAGCGAGCGGGTGCGCTCCTCGAGCAGGGCCTGTCGCAGGTAGCGCGTGGGGATCCCGACATCCTTGCCGAGCGCGAGCAGCTCGTTCTCGCTCAGCCCGTCGCCGATGTCGCGCTCCCCGGTTTGCAGCTCTGCGGCGCGCTGGATGATGCGGTCGAGCGCCTCGCGGCTGATCAGATCACCGGCCATCCTCAGGTCCGCGCCGCATCCTTCGAGGGAACGGGCGGCAGCCGCTCTCCCGACGCCTGCGCAGGCAGGGCGGGAACGGAGTCTACGCTGCGCCGGCCGACGACATCGAGCAAGCCCTTGAAGAGGTCAATCGGGATCGGGAAGATCGTGGTCGAGTTCTTTTCCGAGGCGATCTCCGTCACCGTCTGCAAGTACCGCAGCTGAATCGCTGCCGGCTCCCGGCCGATGATCGCCGCCGCCTGGGCCAGTTTCTCGGACGCCTGCAGCTCGCCCTCGGCGTTGATGACCTTGGCGCGGCGCTCCCGCTCCGCCTCGGCCTGTCGCGCCATGGCGCGCTTCATCTCGGGCGGCAGGTCGACGTCCTTCACCTCAACCGCCGACATCTCGATGCCCCAGTCCTCGCTGCGCTGATCAATGATCTGCTTGAGGATCGAGTTGATCTTCTCGCGGTTGGCGAGCAGCTCGTCGAGCTCCGTCTCGCCCAGGACCGAGCGCAGCGTCGTCTGCGCCAGCTGGCTCGTGGCGTACAGATAGTTCTCCACGCCGATGACCGCTTTCACGGGGTCTTTCACCCGCATGTACAGCACCGCGTTCACCTTGATGGAGATGTTGTCGCGCGTGATCACGTCCTGCGGTGGGATGTCCAGCGCCATGACGCGCAGGCTCACCTTCTGCATGCGCGCGAACAGCGGCGGCAGGTAGATCAGCCCCGGACCCTTCGCGCCCCACGAGCGCCCGAGAAAAAAGTACACCGCGCGCTCGTATTCCCGCAGCACGCGCAGTCCGGAAAAGAGATAGAAGCCGACGGCCGCCAGAACGACCAGCATCGCCTCACCCATGGACACTCCTCAGGATGGGAAGGCCTCGACGATCACCGCGAGGCCCTGTCCGCCGCCGATGCACGCCGAACCCAGACCGAGCCGCAAGCCTTTGCGCCTGAGCGCGTGGAGCAGGTGGATCGTGATGCGCGCGCCGCTCGCCGCCAGCGGATGGCCGATCGCGATCGCCCCGCCGTGCACGTTCGTCTTGGAGCGGTCGAGGCCCAGCTCCTTCTCCACGGCCAGGTACTGCGGTGCGAAC
>CAZXKN010000168.1:0-11491 GCA_964641815.1 uncultured Gemmatimonadaceae bacterium
GGCAGGAGCTCGCGCAGCTGCTCTCCTGTCGTCTCGCCGGCCGGGAGGCCTGACGTGGCGACGCCGATTCGACGTCCCGCGCCCGAGCCGGGGTGGAGGCACCCGCGTCTCACCCCGAGTCTCGCCGAGGTCTATCGCACGGTGCCGGTGGACGGCACGACCTGGTGGCGCAAGGCGCTGGCGTTCGCCGGACCCGGGTATCTCGTCGCGGTCGGGTACATGGACCCGGGAAACTGGGCGACCGACCTCGCGGGCGGAGCGCGCTTCGGCTACACGCTCCTCAGCGTCATCCTGGTTGCGAATCTGATGGCGATTCTGCTGCAGGGACTCGCCGCCAAGCTCGGGATCGTGACCGGGCGCGACCTCGCCCAGGCGTGCCGCGATCACTATTCGCGGCCCGCCACGATCGCCCAGTGGCTGTTGTGCGAAATCGCGATCGCGGCCTGCGACCTGGCCGAAGTGATCGGTTCGGCGATCGGCTTGAATCTGTTGTTCGGCATTCCGATGACGGCCGGCATCCTCATTACTTCATTAGACGTGCTGCTGGTGTTGTACCTCCAGAACAAGGGGTTCCGGCTGCTCGAAGCCCTGGTGATCACATTGATCGCCACCATCGCGGGCTGCTTCCTGTTCGAGATCTTCATTTCCCGGCCTGATGGCCTGGGAATCGTACGCGGGTTCGTGCCGAGCCCCCACATCCTCTCGAATCCGGATCAGCTGTACATCGCGATCGGAATCCTCGGGGCGACGGTCATGCCGCACAACCTCTATCTGCATTCCTCCATCGTGCAGACCCGCGCCTACGAAGAGACGACGGAGGGAAAGCGGACGGCCGTGCGCTTTGCGTTCATCGATTCGACGATCGCCCTGAGCTTCGCCCTCTTTATCAACGCCGCGATCCTGATCGTCGCGGCAGCGACCTTCCACAGCTCGGGACATGCCGGCGTAGCCGAGATCCAGGACGCCTACAAGCTGCTGACCCCGCTGCTCGGCGTCGTCGGGGCGAGCGCCGTGTTCGCCCTGGCGCTCCTGGCCTCCGGCCAGAACTCCACGCTGACGGGGACCTTGGCCGGGCAGATCGTGATGGAGGGGTTCCTCAATATCCGGATCCGGCCCTGGCTGCGCCGCCTCATCACCCGGGCGATCGCGATCGTACCGGCGGCCGTCACCGCCATCTTCTTCGGCGAGCACGGGACCGCTCAGCTGCTCATCTTGAGCCAGGTGATCCTGAGCCTGCAGCTCTCCTTCGCGGTCTATCCGCTGGTGCGGTTCACGTCGGAGCGCGCCAAGATGGGTGAGTTCGTCAATCCACCCTGGCTCAAGGTGCTGGCGTACAGCGTGGCGCTGGTCATCGCGGCGCTCAACGCCTGGCTCTTGTTTCAGACGGCGCGCGGGCTCTGGTCCTGATGTTCAAGCGCATTCTCGTGCCGCTCGAGCACTCGGCGACCGATGTGGCGATTCTCGACTACATCCGGCCCCTCGCCACGTCCTGCCGCGCCGCTCTCGTCCTGATCCACGTCGCGGACGGCTGGGTCGCCCGCAACATCCAGCAGCTCGACCTGCGGGAGTCGGAGGAGATGCGGGAGGATTTCGGCTACCTCGACCGCGTCTGCCAGGATCTGCGGCGGGACGGCTTCCATGTCGAGGCCGTGCTGGCGGCGGGCGATGCGGCGCGCGAAATCGCCGCGGCGGCCGACCGTGAGCACTGCGACCTCATCGCCATGGCGACGCACGGGCACCGGCTGTTGGCGGACGTGGTACGCGGGAGTGTCGCCAGTGAGTTGCGGCATATCACCAGCGTGCCGGTGTTGATGGTGCGCGCGGGAAAGCAAAAGACGTAAGGAGAGGACGTAAGGTTGAATACGTATGGAAGAGTCGTACGTCTCCTCCGTACGCTGTCTCACCATACGCCTTTTCCCTACGTAGTTCTCGCCTGCTCCAACGCCCGCAGGATCGCCCCGAGTCTCTTGTCTCGCGCAAACCGCAGCATGACGATCTTGTCCTCGTACGCCTTTTCGATCGCCGCGATCAACTGCCGCTGCTGGCCTGGCTCGAGCCGCTCCCACGACGCGAGGTCGCCCCACCACTTCTCGAAGCTGGTGAGCAGGTGCTGCAAGAAGATGTGAACGCCGCCCGCCCCGGCGCCGAGGTGGTAGGTGAGGTGCGGCCCCGCGGCCGCCCACCCGAGGGCCGGGCCGAGGGACACCGCCCGGTCGAGATCCGACACATCGATGGCGCCCTTCAACACGAGGTCGATGCACTCGCGCCAGACCGCCGCGGCGATGCGGCCCACGACGTAGCCGGGCACCGCTTTGAGCAGCACGATCGGCATGCGGCCGAGCGCGCGCAGATACGTCTTGGCGCGGTCGACGGCCGCGGGCTCTGTCTCCTCGGCGGGAACGATCTCCACGATCGGCAGCAGCTCCGGCGGATTCAGGGGGTGCGCGATCAGGCAACGCTGTCGTTGCAGCAGGCGCCCGAACAGGTCGCCCGGGGCGAGTCCCGAGGAAGACGACGTGACGATCGCCTCGGGATCGGCGACTTGTTCGATCGAATCGAGCAGTCGCTGCTTGGCCGTGAGGTCCTCGTGGATTGCTTCGATCACCCAATCCGCATCGCGCACCGCCTGAAGCAGGCTCTTGGCCTGTTGAAACTCCATGAGCCCGCGCTCGACGATCCCCGGTGTCGCCCGCTCGAGGCCGATCAACGCGCGGGCGCGCCGCGGCACATCCACCACGACGTCTTCGATCGCGCGCGCGTTGGTGTCGAAGATCGTGACCGGCCAGCCCGCGGATGCACACAGCGCCGCCCATCCGCCGCCGATCGAGCCGGCCCCGATCACCGCCACCTTGCGCGGAAGGGCGCTGCTGCCCGCAGCGGTCATGGCGTCGCCTCTGCCCACGCCCGCCGTGGTGCCGACAACACCCGGTCGGCGATCAGGCGGTGCGCGACGTCCGCCCGCACCGCCGTCGCGACCCGCGCTTTCGAACCTTCGGGATCGATGCGGGTGCGGCCCCGGTTTTCACCGTCTGCGACTTCTACCTTGATGCGCAGCGGTTCGAAGGTGAGGGTCCCCGGCGCCAGCAGCTCGGCGATCGGGAGCACGTCATTGAGGACGCAACCGTCGAGGTTCTCCCGCTCGCGGTGGAAGGCGAGGTAGTAGCGCAGCGCGGCAAAGAGCCACTGCTGCCCGTCGTCGGGAGACTGACCGAGCCGCGCGATCGCGGACCCCTGCAGGACGAATTGCCGTGTCACATCGAGTCCGATGACCTCGGTAGGGAGCTCGGCATGCAGCACTTCACGCAGCGCCTCGGGGTCGCACCACGCGTTGAATTCGCTGTACTTGGTCGTGTTGCCGGCGGACTTGATGTTCCCGATCATGGCGAGGTGGCGCGCCACCTTTTCCCGTACCAGCTCCGCGTCGCGCCGCAGCGCGAGGGCGAGTCCCGTCACCGGACCGAGCGTCACCAGCGTCACCGGTTCCGGCTGCTCAGCGAGCAGGCGATCGAGCGGTTTGACGTAGTCGAGGATCACCCCCGCACTGGGAACCGGGGCGTCGCCCAATCCCGTAGCTCCATGCGTCTCCGGCGCCGTGGCGAGCGCACGCTTCAGGGGACGCCGGGCGCTGACGGCGAGGGGCAGGCGACGGTTGATGCGACGCAGGATTTCGACGCAGTTGCGGTAGGCGTTCTCGACCGTGGTGTTGCCGTAGGTCGCGGCGAGGCCTCGCACCTCGAGCTCGGGGGACTGCAGGGCGAGGAGCAGGGCGATGGTGTCATCGATCCCGGGATCCGTGTCGATGATGACCGGACGCGGGGCTCGGGACTGGGGCGCTGCCTCAGGCACGGCGTAAGCCTACGGGCCAGCTAACCCCTTGGCAATAGTCGTTGTATCCAGCTCGCGCTCTACGGTGGCAGCGAGCCGCTGGAATTCCTCGGTTCCGCCGAATCCGAAATAGCGCTCGACGACCCGGCCGCTCTTATCCAGCAGGACGGAATACGGCAGGCCGCGATAGTGATACAGTTGTTTCATCCGGCCGCCGCCGACCAGCACCGTGAAGGGGGGGCGATACTGTCGCACGAAGGCGAGCATCTTGGCGCGGTCGACGTCGTCCGAGATCGCCACGATGTCAAAGCCGCGGCGCTGGTACCGGTGATACAAGTCGATCATGTGCGGGAATTCCTCACGGCACGGATCGCACCAACTCGCCCAGAAGTCGACGAGCGTGACCGTCCCCGCGAAGCGGGCGAGGGTGAGTGTGTCGCCGCCGGTGTCGGGCAGGGCGAAGGCGGGCGCCAACGGCTCCCGGCCGCCGCTCGGCACGCGTACCGCGAGCGAGTCGGCGTCGAACGTCGCCAGCCGGCCGCGCGCGTCGAGCGCCACCGCCGTCTCTCGAGCCCCCAGGTGGCGCGTTTCGAGGATGGTGCCGCGGGCGGTGTCGAGCACGTCGACGCGCAGCCTCGTCCCGGCTGAATCGTCGGCGCCGAGCACGTACAACCGGCCGTCGGGTCCCAGGACGAGAGCGATGTTGATGATCGCTTCGTCGATCTGCAGATCGCGTCCCTTGGGGGGGAGATACACGGGGTCTGTCTCCTTCGGGTACAGCCCCCGCCGTGTGACCCAGCGTTGCATCCCGCTGCGATCGAACTTGACGATCTCGTCGCGTACCAGCGGCGCGTAGTAGAACGCGCCGCCGGCATCGAGCACTGCCGGACCAGCGTTCGTGACCCCGGTCAGGAACGGGATGGGCGGGACGTGGATCGTCGCCAGACCATCGACGGGGCGTCCCAGCGTGTCGAGCAGCTGCACGAGCGGGGCAGCGGCGGACTCCGCGGCGAGCGCCGGCACGCGATACGGCGAACGGGTCGCGACGATGCGACCGCCGGCGGCGCTGTACAATGCGACGGCGAACGGCGCCGGACTCGGCCACTCGCGCAGCTGCCGCCCGGCAGTATCGAGGACGACTCCGTCGCCCGCTTCTTCGCTGACGAGCAGGTGATCGCCTAGCGGCGTCACGCTCATCGGCAGCGCGATCGCGGGACCCGCGAGCGTCCGCACCGGTTGCAGCGCACGATCGAACGCCACGAGTCGGCTGTGGTCGGGGTCTGGAGCCCACGACCGGTTGCCGACGGTGGCCGCGGGTGAGTGGTTGAAGAACAGGAGGGTAAACCCGCTGGGCGCCCCGCCGTCGGACCGGCAGGCCGACGCCGCGGCCACGATCAGGAGCGCGGCGCCCAGCACGTGACGCACGAGGTCAGCTCGCGGCTTCGACTGTGGCGATCTCGATCGTGTGCAGACCGTTCGCCATGCGATGGGTACCGGTCACCTTCACTTTGCCTTCGGCGAACGACACGAGGCGCGAGTTCTGCGGGTCGGCGGGCTTGGAGCTCACCGGCATGTAGATCGTGCCGTCGGTGGCGAGAATCGCCAGCGACACCCCTTTGTTCGCGCAGGCGGTCGCGCAGGTCTTGTGCTGCGCGCCCGAGAGTTGATGCGTCGAGTAACAGTTGACGTCGATGACCTGACCCGTGAGGGTGACCTGGTCACCGCCGCCGGCGGCGGCAGCTTGCGCCCGGAGCGGCAGGGCGAAGAGTGCCAGCGCGGCAGTCGAGACCAGCATGCGCTTCAACATGGTTTGTCCTCCTCAAGACGTGATGAGCGTCCCGGAACGGGACACTCCGTTCTACGTACGCCGCCGCCGCGGGTTCCGGATGTCTGTATATTCTTGCGGCCCATGGCGTCCACCCCGGTCTATCGCGAGCTCATCGACACCTTCGGCGACGCCTGGCAGGTCGCCGACATCGATCGTCTGGTTTCGGTCTTCAGCACCGATGCCGTCTTCGTCGAGACCCCGTTCAGCCGCAAGGACGTCGGCATCGGCGCCATCCGCGCCTACTGGCAGGACCTTCCCACGACGCAGGCCGAGGTGTCTTTTCGCTCCGGCGAGATCTTCGAGGTCGGACCGTGGTTCGCCACCGAGTTTCGCTGCACCTTCCGGCGGCGCAGCAGCGGAGAATGGGTCGACGCCCGCGGGGCGATCTTCTGTGAAACGAAAGACGGCAAGATCACCGAAATGCGGATGTACTGGCACAGATACGCAGGCGGAAAAGAGGAACCGAAACCCTAGGTTACCCGGCTGCTTTGGTTGCGAACTCCACGGCCCATTCGATCAACTCCGCATTGCGGGCCCCTGACCGCATCGCTGTCATCACCGCGTCGTCTTCCGAGAACTGCTGATCGAGTATGAGATACGGGATCAGCGTGGCGCCGACCCGGTTTCCGCTGGCGCAGTGGTACAGCATTTTCCGCTTGCCGACGTTGGCGACCAATACCTCACGGATGCGCCGCAGCGTTTCGTCCTCACCACGCGTGTGCCCCACCGGAATCACGATGTACTCCATCCCCGCCCGCCGGGCTTCATCAGCCTCGGAGAGGGGGCGGGGCTCCATCGGGTCGCGGCAATCGAGGATCACCTCGCATCCCGCCTGCTTCAGGGCCGCGAGTTGTTGCGCCGTCGGTTGGCCGCCCGTCACCAGCCCGGCAACGGGCTCGCTCGCGTTGGCGATGCCGGCAGCGGCGTCGAGCAAGGCACTCACGACGCAGAAAGTAACCCCTCTATCCGATTGTGGCCTAGAAAGGGAACACAGTGTCCACCAGGTGAGACGCATCGGTCTTCCCGGCGCGCTCAGGCCTCCCGGCGCGATTCTTGAGATGGTAAGGCGTGTCTAACCCCGCGTTTCAGACGTAGTTTGGACATGGGAGGCAGCATGATCTCCGCGCTCTTTGGTGTCCTGGTCGCAACGACCGGATCGGCCGTTTCACCCGCCGTCGCGCCGCGCACGGCGGTGGTGGCGGATGACCCCCCGGTTCGCATCTCGCTCAACTCCGGCGGCTACTACTACCAGGGCGATCGCGCCAAGGTGCGCGTGCGCGTGGCCGAGGACGGTTACTTGCTGGTGCTGCGCGCAGACGCCGATGGCCGGGTGCGGGTGCTGTTTCCACTCGACCCGGGCGACGACGACTTCGTGCGCGGCGGTCATGATTTCGAGCTGCGCGGGCGCGGCGATCGTGAGAGCTTCTACGTCGACGACGTCCGCGGCACAGGGACGATCCTGGCGGCGCGCTCGACCACCCCGTTCCGGTACGATCGCTTCGTGCGTGGCGACCACTGGGATTACCGTGTGCTCGCGAGCGACCGCATCGGGAATGACGCCGAAGCGGGCTTGCTGGATCTCGTCGATCAGATGGCCGACTCGGCCCATTACGATTATGACGTGACGAGTTACAGCGTCGGCGGCGGCGAGGGGTATCGACCGTACTATTCCTACTACGACGGTTACTATGGCCCGGGCTACTACCCGAGCTTCTCCGTCGGCTTCCGTTTCGGATCGCCGTACTACCGTCGCTACTGCGATCCATTCCTGTACGATCCGTTCTTCTGTGATTCCTTCTATTACGATCCATTCTTCCGGCCCTACGGCCCGTTCTACTACGGCGGTGGTTGTTTCGCCAACCCGTTCTGCGGCTACCGCCGGGTGTACTACGCACCGAGCGGGGGACGTCCCTTCACCGGCCTGACCTTCAAGCGGCCGATGCCGCAGCCGCCGCTGGTGTTGCCGCGGCAACGCTACCCGTCGTTTGGAACTCCGGTGCGCTGGGACAACCCGTCGCCAGGCAATTCGGGAGTCGGCAGCCGCAACCAGCCGCAAGTAGATCCGCGGCGTCGCGGAACGGCGCCGTCAGGTGATCGCGGCAGCTGGCGCCGCGATCCGCCGCCGTCCACCGAATCGCGTCCGCGCTCGAGCGGCGGGACGTATAGCGGTGGTGACGACGGCAGCCGCCGCCGCGATCCGCCGCCGTCCACCGAATCGCATCCGCGGTCTGGCGGCAGCACGAATAGCGGTGGTGACAACGGTGGCCGGCGGCGCGATCCCCCGCCGTCCGAAGCGCGTCCGCGTTCAAATGGCGGCAGCTCGTCGAGCGGTGGGGACAACGGCGGCGGCCGTGGCGGGCGCAGCGGAGGCGGTTGGTCGTCCGGTGGCGGCGGGGGTGGCCGCTCGGCGCCTCGCTCGTCGTCCGGTGGATCACGGCCGTCGAACGGTGGTGGTGGAGGCCGCCGGCGTCCCTGACCCCTAGCGACCGCAGATCGTTGAAGCGACCGTTTGGGCTCGCATGATCGAGCTCAAACGGTCGCTTCGCGTTCGCGACGGCCTGGCCATGGTCGTCGGGATCATGGTCGGCTCCGGCATCTTCCGCACCCCCGGCGGCGTCGCCTCGCAGCTGGGCCGCCCCGGCCTCACCTTCTTCGCCTGGCTGACGGGCGGCGTCGTCGCCTTCATGGGTTGCCTGATCTTCGCCGAGCTGGCGACACGATACCCGCAGGCCGGCGGGAAGTACGTCTATGCGCGTGAGGCGTTTGGGGCGCGTATCGGCTTCGTCGTCGGCTGGGTGGAGGCGGTCATCTACATCGCGGCGATCGCTGCCATCGCGGTGGTGTGCGGCGAGTATCTCGGCCGGCTGATCGGAGCGCCGGACGACGCCGCGCAATGGCTCGGCGTCGCCCTGCTCGTGCTGTTCACGGGCGTAAACCTCACCGGTGTCGCCTCGGGTCGCTGGGTGCAGAATATCTCGACGACGCTGAAGGTCGCGGGTCTCGTCGTCGTGGTCATCGCGGCGTTCGCGCGCGGCAGCGGTGTCGGTTGGTCGACGTCGCTTCCTGCTGCGCCGCACGGTGCCGCGCTGTTCGCAGCGATGGCGGTCGCTTTTCAGGCCGTGGTGTGGTCCTACTACGGGTATCTCGACGGCGGGAAGATCGCCGAAGAAGTGCTGGAGCCGTCCTCGAGCTTGCCGCGGATTTACCTCGGCGGGATTACGCTCGTGACGGTGCTGTACCTCGCCCTCAACGCGGCGTACGTCCACGTGCTGCCGCTGGACAAGGTTGCTGCGTCCAAGCTGGTCGCCGCTGATGTGATGACGGCGTTGTTCGGCGAGGCGGCGGGTGTGGCGTTCCTCGCCTTGTCACTCCTCGTGGTGATCGCGTCCCTCAACGGCAACATCTTCGTCACGCCCCGCGTCATTTTCGGCCTCGCCCGCGAAGGCCTGGGACCGCAGGACCTGGCGCGGGTCAATGCGGGTGGGACGCCGTGGGCGGCAATGACGCTGGTAGGCGCCGCGGCGATTCTGCTGGCGCTGAGCGGGACATTCGAGCAGCTGCTGTCGCTCACCATTACCCTGATCCTCATCGTCGACTCGATCGCCGTCCTGGCACTGGTCGTGGCGCGACGCCAGCGCCCGGAGGCGCCGTTTCGGGCGCCGGGGTACCCGGCCCTGCCGATCGTCTTCGTGGCGGTGTACGCGGCGCTCTTCATAGGAACGGCAATCGCTCAGCCGAGAGTGGTGATCTTCTCGGTGGCAGTCATGGTGGGGACCTACGTGCTCAGTAAGACCGTCAGTCAATCGACAGACGGCACACCGTGACTGGACGGCGGCTGAACCGCTTCGTGGCGGTCTGTCCGACTCAAGACGAGAGCAGCCGCAATCGACCCCGCTCCCCCGAGCAGGAGACCACCGATCACGTCTGAGAAGTAATGCACGCCCAGGTACACTCGACTCCACGCCACGAGGAGCGCGACGGCCACACCGCTCCAGAGCAGGATTCTGCGCGGGCGCTGTCTGCGTTCGCCCTGCGCCGCTATCAAGGCGAGGGTGATGTAGAGCGCGCTGGCCGCGACGGCGTGCCCGCTCGGGAAACTGTAGGAGTCAGGGATCGCGATGATGGCCTCGGTGGGGCGCGGGTGCTGGAACAGAAGCTTCAACACGTCGTCGAGGAGGAAAGAGGCCGGCGTCCACAGCAGCGCGAGGACAAGGCGCGGCCGGCCAGCGGCGAGGGCATAGAGCGACACGATCAAGGCGATGACGGTGACGACCGGGGCGCTGCCGAGCGCCGTGAGATTGACGGCGAGGTTGTTCAGGAAAGCGGTGCGGTGGCCGGCAACGCTCATCACGACCGCCTGATCGAGCGGCGCCATCCAGCCCGCGGTGACGGCGATGGAGACCGCGGTAAATCCCGCCAGTAACCAGAGGACGGGCTTCACGAGGGCTCGAGCCCCTCGATACGGTGCATTTCCTGTTGGCTGGGACGCACGTTGCCCGGCCGGTACATGATCACCCGGGCCCGCTCCAACGTGATCAACCCGCCGCCGATCATTTCGTCCAGGTCGGGGAGGGCGGCCTGAATCGCGTCTTCCGTCTCGACGACCTCGACGATGATGGGGAGGTCGAGGGAGAGACGCAGGATCTTCTCGGTGTGCACTGTGCTCGACGCGCCGAACCCGGCGACGCCGCGCAACACCGTCGCGCCCGCCAGCCCCTTCTCCCGCAGGCGCTGCACCAGCGCCTCGTATAGCGGCTTGCCGTGATACTTGTCGCTCTCCCCGATGAAGATACGCATCAAGGTGCGCTCGCCTTTGAAGCGGTGGTGCATTAGCGCCTCCTGTTCACAGCAGTTTCTCCGCGAGCATCGTTCCGGCGATTACGGCGACGAGGCAGCCCGCGATCGTGCCGCCCATATACAGCGTCGCCAACCAGTATTCACCGTCGCCCAGAAGCCGAACGCTCTCGAACGCGAACGTGCTCATCGTCGTAAACCCGCCGCAGAAGCCGATCGTCAGACCGGCCCGCAGCTCGGGGGTGATCACCGTCGATCCGGTCGCGAGCCGGATGATGAACCCGAGGATCAGGGCCCCGGCCAGGTTGATCGCCAGCGTTCCGATGGGGAAGCCGCTGAGACCCGAGCGGGTCTGGATCCATCCCTGGAGATACCAGCGGGCCAGCGTCCCGGCGACGCCGCCCACCGCGATGTACACGATCAAGAAAAAACTCCCCCCTCGAGTTGGGTAGGAGTCATCAGCCGGCGACCGGAAGGCCGCGGCGGTTTGAGGCGAACTCCATCGCCTGTGTGCCTGATAAGATAGCGTATCTTTCCATTCTGATGCTCCAGCTCGCCATCTCCCAGTTCCGGCCCATGAAGGGCGCGTACGCCGCCAACCTCGAGCGCATCGGCGCTGTGCTCGCCGAGGCGAGCGCGCTCGACGTGCGCCCCGACCTCATCGTGTTTCCGGAGACGGCGACGTCGGGATACTTCGTCGAAGGCGGAGTGAAGGACGTCGCCGTCACCGCGGGGACGCTGCTGGCCGATCTCGTACGGGTGTTCCCGGCGGGCGGCGCGCCGCTCGACGTGGCGATTGGATTCTACGAGCGCCATCAGAACCACTTCTTCAATTCGTGCTTGTACGCCACCCTCGGCGGCACGCAGCCCGAAGTGCGGCACGTTCATCGCAAGGTGTTTCTTCCCACCTACGGCGTGTTCGACGAGGAGCGGTTCGTCGATCGCGGCCAGGAAGGGGTGCGGGCGTTCGACACGAGTTGGGGCGGACGGGCCGCGATCCTGATCTGCGAGGACGCGTGGCACAGCCTCGCGGCCACGATCGCC
>CAZXKN010000169.1:0-6809 GCA_964641815.1 uncultured Gemmatimonadaceae bacterium
TAGCCGAACAAGCGCTCGATCTGACGATTGACCAGCACAATCTTGCCCTCCCGGTCGACCATGATCTTGCCGACAGGGGACGCTTCCACCACGGCGCGGAATCGTGCCTCGGCCCGCTTCCGACTGCTGATGTCCACAACCGAGGCGATGACCAATGTTCCTTCGTCCGTCTCGAGCGGGTTCAACCCGATTTCTACGGGGATTTCGTGGCCGTCTTTGTGAAGACCGAACAGGTCGCGACCTGCGCCCATCGCGCGGATCTGCGGGCTCTTGAAGAATCCTTCACGAAAGCCGGGATGGTCGGGACGAAGCCGCAACGGCACCAGCAGCTCGATCGGTTGCCCGAACAATTCCTCACGCGGGTATCCGAACAACCGCTCGATCTCTTTGTTGACCAGGATAATCTTGCCCGCGCGGTCCACCATCAGCATGCCGCTCGGCGCGGACTCGACGACGGCCCGGAATCGCGCCTCGAGTCCACCCTCGGAGGCCCGATTGGGGTTCATGTCCGCAACGCGGTGGCGCATGGCGGACAACCAGCGGCGGGGCCGGGGAGACCGGCACAGGTCACGCGGAGATTGACTCGTTACATCGGGCCAGCACGCTCGCTATCCCCTCCACCTTGCAACCGAAGCGCGCTCCCGGGTGCGCTCTGCTACCAACAGTGCCGTTCCAAAGAGGTTGGGGCCATCAGGGCGAGGACTACACCATCGTCAGTGTTTGGCCAGTCAGGATTCGTCCTACACAAAAACTGGAAGAACCAGAACCACCTACTGTTCGAGCGTCACCAGCCCCACGCTGATCGCGAACCGGATCAGACCCGCCAGATGGTGAATCCCGAGCCGGTCCATCAGAGCCATGCGGTGCGTCTCGATCGTCTTGATGCTGAGCTGGAGCCGGCGCGCGACCTCCGACGTCGAGTTCCCCTCCGCCAGAAGCCCGAGTACCTCGACCTGTCGCGGTGTCAACCGGCCGAGTTTGTGACGCACGGCAAGCGCCGTCTCGACCGCGGGGCGCAGCCGGCTGAGGTTCGTCTTCGACACGAAATCCGACACGCCCGCTTTGATGTAGTCGACGATGATCTGCTCGTTCAAGGCGCCGGTGACCACGATCAACGGGGTCATGGGGCGCGTTGACCGCAGGTGCTCGAGCACCGCCCGCGCGCCGAAGGTCTCGGAGGCGTGGTCCGCGAGCACGACGTCAGGCTTGAACTCGGTCACGGCGCGCGCGAAGTCATCCTTCGTGCTGACGCGGAGGAAGGTGGCGCTCAGACCCGTGCGCACCAGTACATTCTGCACACGCTCGGCGTCTGCAGAATCGTCTTCCAGATGGAGGATACGCAGTGGGGCCGTCATCGGCCGTCCAGCTTAGGCCACCTCGCTTTCCCGCTGTCGGGGAAGCGCTGAGGTGGCGGCAGGTGCTCATGCGGCACGCTCTACCGTCAGAGAGCGCTCCCAGTTACCCCTACCCAAAAGAAAATTTGAACTTGCAAAAATCAAGGGGTGGGGCAGGTCACGGCCCCGCTGCGGTAACGCTACTCAGGGAATTCCTGATGGTCCCGCACTGTAACGCGAGAGCACGTCTCGTCGTCGGGACCGTACACGCCGCACGCGGTCCACGACGGCCTCGTCGTCGCTCATCGTCACCCGCATATTGCGTCGTCCTGATTCCTCCCGAGCCCTTATGCGCCTGTCGCTCAAGCTGCTGCCGCTCGTGTTTCTGGCCTGTGCCCCCGCCACCGCGGCGCACCGCCCGCCCCCGGGCGACTGGCGCGACAACATCCGCGCGTTCGCCGCGGCGCACCTGCAGCACTCCGCCTGGGGTCCGGCCCACGGCCGGCGCGATTACGCCATGACCATGACGCTCGCCAGAGCCGAGGGAATCGCCGTGGACACGGACGCCTTGTACGCGGCGGCGTATCTGCACGACATGGGCGGGCTGCCGCCCTACGCGATTCCCGGGGTCGATCACGGCGACCGGAGCATTCAGGTGGTGGATACCGTGCTGCGCGAGGCGGGATTCCCGATGGAGAAGTCGGCGCTCGTGAAGGAGATCATCGATCACCATCAGTACTACCGGCCGCCCGACACGGTCGCCGTCGCGATCCTGTTTCGCGATGCCGACATCCTCGATTTCATGGGGGCGATCGACGTCGCGCGCATCGTGTCGCTCACGGGGCGGGAGAAGTTCACGCCGGATCTGCCGCATGCGATCGACGTCGTCCGCCAACAGCTGCACGACATGCCGGGGCGGCTGCAGACGGCGGCGGCGAAGCGCGAAGGTGAACGGCGTGCGGCGGAGATGGGGCAGTTTCTGGACGCGCTGGCGCAAGAGACGGACTCGCTGCGGTCGCTCTAGCGTCGAGCCCCGATGGCGACACCCTAAAGGGTGCGCCTCCAAAAAGACACTGCGCTTGAGCGCAGTGCATTGCGGAGGCACACGCTGCAGCGTGTCGCACTGACGCGGACTCTCCTTATTGCGGCGTCACCCGCACCATCACCGCTCCGTGCGCCGGCACCGTCGCGCTGAAGTGATCGCTGAACGTCCCGAGGTCTGCGTGACTCCACAGGTCGCGCACGTGCGCGGGCCCCGCGAGACGCAGCCGCCACCACGACGCCGCGATCACCGTCTGCAGCGCCGAGCGATTCAGCAGCACCACCGCGCGACTCCCGTCCGCGAGCGGCTTCATCCACACCTGCAGCTCGGGGCTCCGCTCCTCCACCAGCGTCCCCTGCACCCCCAGCGAATCCTGATCGACCGCGATGACCTCGCGGTTGATCAGGATCTCGCGCGTCGCGGGGGACATGGTGCGCAGGTCGTTTCCCGCGATCAGCGGCGCCGCCATGATCGCCCACAGGCTGAGATGGGCGCGGTACTCGTCGTCGGTCATCCCGCCGTTGCCGATCTCGAGCATGTCGGGGTCGTTCCACGCCCCGGGCCGGGCCGCCGCCGCGTGCTGGCCGGAGATATCGAGGTTCGCGAGCATACTCGTCCAGCTGTCTTCGATGTCGGTCGTCGTGCGCCAGAGATTGCCGGTCGCGGGCCCCCAGTCCCATGGACTCGCCGAGCCCCACTCGCAGATGCTGAACACGATGGGGCGGCCGGTCTGCGCCAGCGCGTCGCGGAATTTGGCGTACTGCACCGTCGGCACGAGCCCTTCCGCGTTGCACCAGTCCTCTTTGACGTAATCCACCCCCCATTCGGCAAATGTCCGAGCGTCCACCTCCTCGGACCCGTACGTCCCTGGCCGTCCCTGGCAGGTGCGGCGCCCGGCGTCCGTGTAGATGCCGAATTTGAGACCGCGGCTGTGCACGTAGTCGGCCAGCGGCTTCATGCCGCCGGGAAACCGCGCGGAATCGGCGACGAGCCGGCCGCGCGCATCGCGCGCCACCTGCCAGCAGTCGTCGATCACGACGTACTGATAGCCTCCGTCGCGCAGCCCGCTCGCGACCATCGCGTCGGCGGTCTCGCGGATCAGCTGGGCGCTGACGTCGCAGCCGAAGTGATTCCAGCTGTTCCACCCCATGGGCGGCGTGCGGGCGACGCGATTGTCGAGCACCGGCGGCGCACAGAGTTGCAGGAGTCTCTCCGTCAACTCCATCGACCACTCACCCCCCTCTTGCCGCGCCTGCGCTCTTGTTCCCCGAGTGAACTCGGGGCTCGGCGCATCGCGACACGTCTTGAAAGACGCTGTGCGCCATTCGTCCTTGAGGACGGGTCGCGCCAGCGCCGAGCCGCGACTTGAGTCGCGGAACATTCGGGCGACGACCCCCACGCTCGGAGTGCCGGCGGCAGCGAGCAGGGCGCTGAGCGCCGCGACTATCGCACTGTTCCGCATGTCGATCTCCCGTCAGAGAGGAATGGCCATTGGCGGACGAATCGCCGTACAGCGCAGCCGAAATTCATTGATGGTGTCGTTGATGTCCATGTAGGAGCGCGTCTCCAGCATCGCGTCGCGATACAGAATGCGCTCGGCAACCGGGCCCAGGCGAAAGCACCAGTAGATCGGCATCAGCGGGTTGATCCACAACCGACTTCCTTCGGTGCGCGCGGTCGCGTGAGAGTCGCCGTACAGCCCCGCGAGCGCCGACAGGATCGAGCTCGACACGATGCTGACGTGATGCGGCATCAGCGCGAACACCGTTTCGGTCGCTTCCCGGTAGCGCCGCACCTCCGCCATATCTGCGACGAGGGACACCGTCCCCAGGTATCCGCCCCGCCGGGTCAGCTCGGCAACGGCTTCCAGGAAATGCGCGTGGCAGACACCGTGATAATGGTCGATGCCGAATCCCAGACAGACGAGCAGCTTGCGGGCTACGTCCAGCTCGTGCACGGCCGTAATGCTGGCGATGTCCTCCTGCGGCGTGCCCAGCCCATGTTCGTCGCCCCGCATCAGACTGTCGGTCCCCCCATCCACGAGGATGACGGTATCCACCGCGAGGTGGGCGACCACTGCACGGTACGCCTCCAGGAGCGGCTGGACACCGGTGCGCTCGAAGCAATAGATCGCGATGTCCTGACCCTGGCCACGAAACCACTGGCACAGGTGCTTCTCGGGGAAATAGTCCGTCACACGGGGGGTCGTAGCGGTGACGGTGAGGACGGCCGGGGCCAGCCGGGCCTCGGGTTCCGCCGGCAGGTGGGAGAAGGACAAGTTGGCCAGATGGACCTGCTTGCCGTCCGCCTGCAGTCCGAAATAGAGCGGCAGCCCGCTGAAAATGTCGAAGCCACCGCCGACGCCGGCGATCAGAACGTTCCGGGCGCTCTCGAGCTCCTGGAGGAACGGGGATGTGAGCATCTCGGAAATATGCGGGTCTTACGCCAGTCCGCCGACCGGGCGAATTTTCAGACCTCACCTCACCCAGAGGAACACCGTGATTCGTCGCCAGTCCGCCGCTGCAATCCTCGTGATTGCCGGCGTCTTCGTTGCCGCTCGCGCCGTCGCCCAGCAACCCAGCCCCGACCCGCGCGTCGGGCTCCGCGCCGGATGGTGGAACGCAGGCTCCGCAGCGTGGAACATGCGCCTCATTTCGACCAGCCCGCCCGCCAAGGAGTTGATCCCCCAGGAAGCGGGCGACTTCGGATACATGAACTCGGACATCGCGTTTCAGGGACACTACGTGATCCAGGGGAGCTTCCGCGGCTTCCAGGTGTGGGACGTCTCCAACCCGGCGCATCCGAACCGGGTGTGGCTGAACATCTGTCCCGACATGCAGAGCGACGTCTCGGTCTACCGTAGCCTCTTGTTCGTCTCGGGAGAATCGACCGACGGGCGAATCGACTGCGGCACCCAAGGCATAGAGGCACCCGCGAGCCCGGACCGCTTCCGCGGCATCCGCATCTACGACATCTCGGACATCGCCCACCCGAAGGCCGTGGCGGCCGTACAGACCTGCCGCGGCTCGCACACACACACGGTGGTGACCGATCCGCACGACACCGGCGCCGTCTTTATCTACGTGTCGGGGCAGGCGGCGGTGCGGCCGGCAGAGGAGCTGGCGGGATGCGTTGGCGCTGCTCCGGACCAGGACACGAGCTCCGCGTTGTACCGGCTCGACGTGATTCGCGTTCCCCTCGCCGCACCGGATAAGGCGCAGATCGTCAGTCGCCCGCGCATCTTCGAAGGGCTGATGAAGGTCACCGCCCACGGCATGGCGCCGGTCGATTCCATTCAGGCGACGAAGACAGTCGATTCCCTTAAAGCCGCCGGTGCGTTCGCGGTGCTCATGGAGGGTCAGGCCTTCCCCCTGCCGGCTCAAGGGTTCGTGACCCCGCTGCTCGACAGCGTCGTGCACGCGCGCGGTGGCAGCGGCGCCCCGACTGCCGCCGACAGCACGGCGCTGCGTAACGCCATCCAGGGGATCGTGGACAGAATGATGAAGGGACCGGCGACCAACCGCGGCCCCGACCAATGTCATGATGTCACCGTCTACCCCGCCCTCGGCATCGGCGCCGGAGCGTGCGCCGAGTACGGCCTGCTGCTCGACATCAAGGACGCGGCGCATCCGACTCGCCTGGCAGCCGCCTCCGATTCGAATTTCTCCTACTGGCATTCGGCGACCTTCAACAACGACGGCACCAAGGTGCTGTTCACCGACGAATGGGGCGGCGGCATCGGCCCCAAGTGCCGCAAGACCGACCGGCCGCAGTGGGGCGCGGATGCGCTGTTCACGATCGCCAACGGCGCACTGACCTTCGCGGGATACTACAAGCTGCCCGCGCCGCAGACCGACAAGGAGAACTGTGTCGCGCATAACGGCAATCTGATTCCGGTCCCCGGGCGCGACATCATGGTGCAGGGCTGGTATCAGGGTGGCGTCTCGGTGTTCGACTGGACCGACGCCGCACATCCGGTCGAGATCGCCTTCTTCGACCGCGGCCCCATGGATTCGACGAAGCTGGAAATCGCCGGCTCGTGGTCGGCGTACTGGTACAACGGGCTGATTTACAGCTCCGAGATCGCCCGCGGCCTGGACATCTTCGAGCTGCAGCCCTCTCCGCTGTTGTCGCAGAACGAGATCGACGCAGCGAAACTGGTGCGGCTCGAGTCGCAGAACGTGCAGGACCAGCAGCGCATCGTCTGGCCGGTGAGCTTCGTGGTGTCGCGCGCCTATGTCGATCAGCTCGAGCGGTCGCACGGCCTTGCGGCGCCGCGGGTCCAGGCGGTGCGCAGCGCCTTGAGCGCCGCCGAAGGAAAAACAGGCTCGGCCCGGAGCACCGCGTTGACGGCCCTCGCGTCCCAGCTCGATAAGGACGCGGCGACCTCGTCCGACGCGGGGAAAGTGAAGACACTGGCCGCGCAGGTGCGC
>CAZXKN010000170.1:0-7618 GCA_964641815.1 uncultured Gemmatimonadaceae bacterium
CGCGCCGCGCTGCGCCAGGCGCTGCACGTCATTCGCGCGAAGCTCGGCGCCGACGCTCTGGTGAGCCGGGGCGATGAAGAGGTGGGCATCGATTTCGAGCGCGTGCGCTGCGACGTGATCGAGCTCGAGCGCGCCATCGCCTCCGGCAAGCCGGCCGACGCACTCGATCTCTACCGCGGCCCGCTGCTCGAGGGATTCTTCATCGCGGACGCCCCCGAGTTCGAGCGCTGGCTCGAAGGCGAGCGCGCCCGTCTGCACGAGCAGGTCCTGGAGGCGGCCCGCACCGTGATCACCGCCTGCGAGCGCGCCGGTGACCTCTCGGCGGCGGTCCGTTGGGCGCGCCACGCGGCCCGCCTGGCCCCGCTCGACGAAGCAGGGCACCGCCGCCTCATCACGCTGCTCGACCGGCTCGGTGATCGCGCCGGCGCGCTGCAGGCCTACGACACGTTCGCCGAGCGGCTACGGCAGGAGTTCGAGACGCAGCCGTCGGCCGAGACGCAAAGCGTGGTCGCCGCCGTGCGCGCTCGACAAACGGCGGTCGAGTCTGCGATCGCCGCATCACCCGCCCCCGCGGTACCACCATCCCGGTCGCCGGCACCGGCTCCTCCACCACGGTCCGGAGTCCGACCTTCCAGGGGCGGCGGGTGGTGGGTCGGCGCCGGTCTCGTGGCTGCGCTCGGCGTGGTCGCAGCCGTGAACGCCGGCACCTGGCGTGGGCGGGTCGAGCGGCCATCGAGACCGAACGCCCGCACACTCGCGGTGCTGCCGTTGCAGGACCTGTCCGGGGACACGACACACAGCGATGTGGCCGAAGCCATGGCGATGGCGTTGACGACCACGCTGGGCTCGACGGAGTCGCTGCGGGTGACGGCGCCGCTCTCCGCCGATCGGTTCAAGGGACAGCGGATCCCCGAGCGGGCGATCGGGGAATCGCTGGGCGTGGCGGAGCTGGTGGAAGGCGACCTGCAGCGGGTCCATGACAGCCTCCGCGTCGACCTGCGGCTGATCGACGCGGCCTCCGAGCAACAGCGCTGGGGAGGTCAATTCGAGGGCGCGTTCGACAGCCGTATCGAGCTGGAAGAGGCGATGTCGCGAGCTATTCTCTCCGCCCTGCAGGTCCCCAGAAGCCTCCGTCCACCGCCCACCAGCAACCCCGCCGCCTATGATTTCTACATGCGCGGCAAAATCCGCGTGCAGCATGAAGATCGCGGGAACGATTCGATCGCCATCGTTCTGCTGGAACGTGCGGTCGCGCTCGATCCCGGCTTTGCCGTCGCATACGCTGAGTTGGCGCACGCCTATGGGCTGCGATCCCTGCAGTTCGATCCCGAGGACGGCGACGCGCGGGAGCGGGCCCAGGTCGCCTCCGCGAAGGCACTGGCGTTGGGCCCGGATCTCGCCGAGAGTCATTTCGCGCAGGCGTTCCTGTTGTGGTCCCGGGAACGCCGCTACCCGCACCAGTCTGTGATCAGCGAGGATCACCAAGCGCTCCTGCTGAATCCGAATCTCGCCGTCGCCCACCAGCATCTCGGCCAGGTGTACCTGCACATCGGGCTGCTCGACTCCGCGATCGCCGAGTTCCGGACGACGCTGGCGCTCGATCCGGTAGAAGGGCTCGCGCTGCAGCGGATCGGCATCGCACTCGTCTACCAGGGCCACTACGAAGAGGGATTGCGCACGTTCCGCGAAGTGCCCTCGGATCTCAATCCGGCATTGTGGCACTACCAGGTCGCATGGGCGCTGCTGTATCTGGGAAGGGACAGCGAGGCACTGGATACCATCAATCTGTACCTGCACGATCACCCCAAGGACCCCGGTGGGCTCCTCACCGCGGCTCGGGCGATTCTTGATGCCAAGCGCGGCGATGCGGGAGCGACCGAAGCGGACATCAAGACGGCGATCGCCAAAGGATCCGGGTTTCAGCACTTCCACCATGCCGCGTACAGCATCGCGATGGCGTACGCCCTGCTGCACCGGCCGGAGCCCGCAGTGCGGTTTCTGCGCGAAGCGGCCGACGAGGGCCTGCCCTGCTACCCGTGCTTTCGGAACGACCCGTACCTCGCCGCGATCCGTGGCGACACGGGATACGTGTCGTTGATGCGCGAGCTCGAGTCCCAATGGAACGAGTGGCGCGGCGCGCTGCGCGGGGCACCTTGACCGCTGCAGCGCCGGCAAACATGTTGCGACCGCCAACCGGAGGGGCGATGCGGAGACAGCGGAACCGAGTGGTGCCGGGGTTGGCGCTCGCGATCGCGGTGCTGTTCATCCCGCGGCCGTCATTCGCGCAGGGCTGAGTACCAATCCGATTCACAACCCCCAGTTTGGGGGGACACGGCGAATCGCAGTCGGCGGATCTGCGGTCCCACCAGTGGCAGGTGGCCGTCGACTACCGGTATTTCCATACCAATGAGTTCTTCCAGGGCACCCAGCAGGTTCCGCCACCGATACCGCGATTCTTCGGTCACTCGCTCATCTACAATGTCCACACGTTCAACGTCAACGTGACGTATGCCGCCACCAGCCGGCTCGCCGTGCGGGTGACGATTCCCATCGTGCAGGCGAGCCAGTCGAAGTACTTCCCCGACACCGCGCGCCACATCTCGCGGGCCGGAGGGATCGGGGACCTCGGGGTCGTCGGGACCGTGTGGCTGTCCGACCCGCGGATCCATCCTGACGGCAATGTCGCCGTCGGCGCGGGCGTGAAGCTGGCCACGGGATCGCACACGTACGAGGCGCCCTACTTTCAACCCGACCACTCGGTCCTCGCATACCCGGTCGACCAGGCGATCGAGCCTGGAGACGGAGGTTTGGGCGTCATCCTGCAAGGTCAGGCATTCCGGCGGATTGCGGGGCGCACCTATGGGTACTTCACCGGGTCCTATCTGATCAGCGCGCGTAACGAAACCGATGTTGCGAGAGACCCGAACGGACCGATCCGGTACTCGGTGCCCGACGTGTATACCGGACGGCTCGGAGTGAGCTACACGGTATCGCGCCGCTCCGGTGTATCGATCGGGCTCGGCGGACGCATCGACGGCATCCCCTACCACGACCTCTTCGGTCGGAGCCAGGGCTTTCGACGGCCCGGATATGTGGCGTTCGTCGATCCCGGGATCGCCGTGGACAGGGGCAGGAGCTCGTTTACGCTCAGCACACCGCTGCGCGTGAGCCAGCGCCTCGCCACGAGCCAGACATCGAGTGCCTCGGGGGGGACCATCGGCGCCGGGGATCTCGCGAGCATCGTTCTCTTTGTAGGGTATGCACGGAAGTTTTGAGGCAGCTATCAGCTCTCAGCCATCAGCTCGAGGCGCAACATGAAAGCAATGGTGATCGCCGGTCTTGTCGTGCTCGCGGCGTGTGGAGGTGGAGGCCAGAGCAACGCCAATAAGGTCAACCGCGACACGCTCACCGAGCGGCAGCAGGACAGTATCCTCGCGAAGTCGTCGATCCCGGGAGCGAGCGCTGTGGGCAAGGCGATGAACGCCGCGGATTCGACCAGCGCACGTGTGAACGCGAGCGACTCAGTCCACTAGCACCTGCCGTGCATCACGGCAGGTTCGCTACCGCCGCCTTCCACTCGCGTGGGTCGCCGAGCCGCACCGCTCGGTCGATGCCGACGTTTTCGAGCAGCAGTCCCAGCATCGTGAGGCGGTCTTCGTCCGACCAGAAGAGCCGGCCTTCGACCATCTCGATCTTCGCGGGGGTCAGCTGGTAGCGCGCCATGGCTTCGCTGCCCCATGCGCGGCCCGCGCGGCGAATGTCCCAAGCAACCGAAGGCATGATCCAACGTGTCTTGCCCCTAGCCTCCAATCATCATACTCAGTATGATTCAGTATGAGCAAGCTGACCAGAGTCACGATCACCCTCCCCCGCGACGTTCTCGCCGCAGCCGACGCCCGCGCCAAGCGCCTGGACCGTTCGCGTAGTTGGGTGATCGCGGAAGCGCTGCGGCGATCCGCGGGAGAAACGTTCGTCCGTGAGACTGCACTCCATCCGCACACGACCGGGCTCGGGGAATACCGCCAGACACAACTCGAGGCTGACCTTGCGCTGACCCCTGAAGAACGAGTGCTGGAGGCAGAGCGCACAGAAAGAGAGGCGGAACTGGCCCGCGGGGTAGCGCCGGGCGCCGGCGTACGGTTCTTCGATCGCTACGAGGACTACCTGACGTGGAAACGCCACGAGGACCGGTAAAGGGACGCCAGTACGAGTCCCGACTCGCCGAAGTGTGCGCTCGGCTGAACCACCACCGAGCGCACTATGTGCTGGTGGGTGCGCGTGCAGTCCAGCTCTGGGGCAGCACTCGGGCGACGCGTGACATAGACATTCTCATCGAGCCGACTGTTCCCAACGCGCGGCGCGTGTTGGCCGCGTTGAGCGAGGTGGGGTTCGGCTTGGCGGGCGAATGGGCCGCAGAAGAGGTCGCGAAGAAGGCGGTAACGATTATCGGGGACACTCCGAGGGTCGACATCCTGACGGTGGCCTGGGCGCTGCATTACGCCGAGGCGCACAAGGACGCGAAGCTGTTCACGTTGGAGGGCGTGAAGATTCCTACAGCGTCGATCGATCACCTCATCAAATCGAAACGCACGGGGCGGCTCCAAGATGCCGCCGACATCGATGTCTTGGAGGGGATCCGACGGCTGCGTTCCTCCGACGAGTAGTGCACATTTCATCTGTGCGTCCACTTCCGACCGCTGCCACGCTGACGCTAATCGCCATCATCGCCTGCGCACCCTCCTCCCCTTGCCGCTCGAGCGCCGTCATCCACCCACTCGCCAACTATTCGCGCCCCTACGCGGGCCACTGGACCGTCGCCCGCGGCGATACCCTCACGCTGCCCGACCCCACCCTGGGCGACCGCTTCAAGCTGACCGACATCGTGCTCGACACCGACACCGTCTCGATCGGCAAGCAGTGCCTCTACAAGGGCGCGATCGTGTTCAGTGTTCCCAAAGCGGAGACGCTCGCCGTCACCTGGTTCGGCGTCCCCGAGCACGGGACCGTCTTCGGGTGGCCCGCCGACCTCGGGCCGTTCGCCGGGCTGAACCTTTCGTGGTGGAGCCGCGACAGCCTGCAGGGCGCGATCCTCTACGACGAGCGTTTCGGCGTGCAGGCGCGCCCCGGCGCCACGGCGCAGTTCTGGGCCGGCCGACGAAGCGTCGGTGCGGCCGCCCCGCGCTAGATCCAGCGTCGATTAGTTTTCAGGTGGGAGCCGTCACCTCGGGTCGACACGCTGAAGCGTGCGCCCCAAACTTCACTGTGCTATAGCACAGTGTCTTGTGGAGCACACTCTTTAGAGTGTCGACCCACAGCGTGTCGACGAAGACCGACACCCGAACCCGGACACCGCCCATGGCCCTCTCCCGCTCCGAGCGCGACGCCCTCATCGACCGCTACGCGCGTGGCCCCGCACTGCTCAAGACCGCACTCGCCAAGGTCCCGAAAGAAGCCATGCAGTGGCGCCCGGGGCCCGACAAATGGTCGGCTCACGAGGTGATCGTGCATTGCGCCGACTCCGAAACGAACGCCGCCGGACGCATCCGCTATCTCGTCGCCGAGGAGCAGCCGCCCGTGATCCAGGGATACGACCAGGCGCGCTGGGCCAAGGTGCTGGAGTACCACACCCTCCCCTGGGAGCCGGCGCTGGCGACGGTGGAAGCCGTGCGGGCGAACACCGCGGCGCTGTTGCGGCGCATGACGGACGCGCAGTGGGCCAGAATGGGATCGCATACGGAAGTGGGGACGTACGGCGCGCTCGACTGGCTGCACACCTACGCCGAGCATCTCGAGAAACACGCCGGCCAGCTGGAGCGCAACATCGCCGCGTGGAGCAAGCGGTGAGAGGCTTCGTCACGCGCGTCGTGATCACCGCCGCCGGGCTGCTGATCGCCCGCGCGCTCATCCCCGGCATCGTGATCGTCGGCTGGGGCAAGCTGCTGCTCGCGGCGCTCGTGCTCGGGCTCGTGAACGCGATCGTGCGCCCGATCCTCTTCGTCCTCACGCTGCCGTTCACGATTCTGACGCTCGGCCTCTTCCTGCTGGTGTTGAACGGCATCTCGCTCGTGATCGTCGCCTATCTGATCCCGGGCGTGAGCGTGAGCAGTCTCTGGGCGGCCACGCTCGGCGCGCTCGTCGTCTCGCTGACGAGCTGGTTCGCCAACGGGTTCATCGGCCATTCCGGCAGGCTGGAGCGCTACCAGCAGCGCCGCATCGAGGTGTCGGGACGGCGGATCGATTGACCAACGGCCGTGGCCGCTGGGGGGCCTGGGCGTTCGTCGCCCTGTTCCTTGTCTATGCCGTCGTCGCCATTCTCCTCGGAGTCCGCAAAGGCGACGACATCGTCGCCGAAATCGGCGAGGCGCAGCGCCTCGTCGGCGCGCAGATGCTCAACACGGCGCCGCCGACGCAAGGATTGTGGTGGCCGCCGTTCGGCACCCTGCTCGTCGCGCCGTTCGCCCTCGTGGCGAACTATTCCCTGCCCCTCGCCAAAGCACTGTGGGGCGCGTGCAGCGCCCTGGCCCTGGCCTGGGCGATCGCCACAAGCTGGAGACGGTGGGGATGGCGGCCGGCGCTGATCGCCTTCGCCGTCGTGGTGTTCCCGGTCCACAACAACTTTCATCACCTCAACATCGAAACGATCCTGCTGGCGCTCGCCGTGGCGACGGCGGCCGATCTGTCGCAGGGTCGCGCGCGCCGGGCAGGGGTGTGGGCGGGCCTGGCGACGGCGCTGAAGGTGTTTCCCGGCCTCTTGCTCGTCTATTTCGCGGTGCGGCGGCAATGGACGGCCCTCGTGGCGGGCGTCGCCGCCTGTGCCGGCGCGACGCTCGTCGCGCTGTTGCCGCTCGGGCCCGCAGGGATGGTCACCGCCCTGCGCAACTACGCGACGCTCGCCACGCACAGCCAGAACTACCAGGGCGCGACCGTCGCCGCGCTGCACATGCAAAAGCTCGGCAAATTGGGGTACGCGCTCGGCGGGGCACCGGCGTCGATCGTGCTGCTGCACCTCCTCGCGGTGGGCCTCCTCGCCACGATTCTCATCGCTCGCCCCACAGAAGACGACCCGCCGCTCGAGGTCGGCAGCGTCCTGCTCGTCGCCGTGCTCGTGACCCCGATCGCGTGGCTGCACACCTTCACCCTCGGCTACCTCGCCTGGGTCGCCGCCTTCCTGTACGTTCCGGCAGAGGGGGGTGGTGCCCGCCGCACCTGGCGGGTCTGTCTCATCGCCGGTGCGATGTACGCGTCGACAGCATTGACGGCGCTGCACCTGCCGGACGCGCTGGGCTTCGTCACCTTCTACGACGACACGATCGGCGCCCTCGTGGCGCTGGCATTGCTCGCCTGGCTGCGGATCGCCCGCGCGGTAGGGGACGGTAGGGGACGGTAGGGGACGGTAGGGGACGGTAGGGGACGGTAGGGGAGCATATCTCACGTCACACTTCTCTCGGAGCTCGCACATCGTATGATCGCCGCCGCCGCCTTCGCCGCCGCCCTGCTCCAGAGTCCGACCGCCCGACTCACCGCGACGCCGTCGCACCCCCTGGGCACGCTGCGCCAGCAGGCGGCGCTGCAGCAGGAGTGGCTGCGCTACCGGCTCGACTCGGTGCTGCCGCCGCTG
>CAZXKN010000171.1:0-4848 GCA_964641815.1 uncultured Gemmatimonadaceae bacterium
CGGGGGCCTCCCAGGAGACGATTCGCACTGCGCTCGCAATGGGAGCGGATCGCGGTGTGCTGCTCGAGACCGCGACCGTCCCCGCGGATGGCCTGTCCGTCGCGCGCGCACTCGCAGCCGAGCTGAAGGATGGTAGCTACGACCTGATCCTCTTCGGCAAGATGGCGATCGACGATTACAACCATCAGGTCGGTCCGATGACCGCCGAGCTGCTGGGCCTGCCGTGCGTGACCTGTGTCGCGCATCTCGATCTCGCCGCGGGGAAGGGCACGGCGGAGCGCGAGGTCGAGGGAGGCATGGAGGAGGTCGAGTTCCCCCTGCCGGCGGTGTTGACGGTGGACAAAGGGCTGAACGAGCCGCGCTACCCCGCGCTCAAAGGCATCATGGCCGCCAAGAAGAAGCCGCTCGCGGTGAAACCAACGACGCTCGGCGCGCCGGGTCTCGAGGTGCTGGCGATGACGCCGCCCCCGGAGCGCAAAGAGGGTCGTATCGTCGGGGAGGGAGCCGCCGCGATCCCCGCGCTGCTCAAGCTGCTGCGCGAAGAGGCGAAGGTCCTGTGAGCAACGTTCTCGCGGTTCTGGAGCAGCGCGACGGCGCCCTGCGCAAAGTCAGCCACGAGGTCGTGACCGGCGCGCGGCGACTCGCCGACGCGCTGGGCGGCGAGGTCCACGCGCTCGTCTGCGGGGCGGGTCCCGTCTCCGGTGTGGACGCCGCAGGCCGTCACGGGGCGGACACGGTCATCACCGCCACGAACGCGGCGTTCGGGCCATACGCTCCCGAGGGGTACGCCCGCACGATCGCCGAGCGCGTCCAGGCGGGTGGCTACAGTGCGGTCGTCTGCGCCGCGAGCGCTCAGGGCAAGGATCTGGCCCCGCGCGTCGCGGCGCGACTTGCCGTGCCGCTGGCCTCCGACATCACGGACCTGAGCGTCGATGGTGGGGCCGTCGTCGTGACGCGGCCGGTATATGCCGGGAAGGCGCTGCTGAAGGTGAAGGTCGCTGCGTCGCCTGCGGTGCTGTCGCTGCGGCCCAATGTCTTCACCCCGGTGGAGCGGCCCAAGGCGGGAACGGTCGAGACGGTGCCGGCGAGTGGCGACGGGGGCCGCGTGGTGGTGAAAGGGATCAAGGCTGCCGCGGCGGGCGCGCTCGACGTCGCCGAGGCGCCGATCGTCGTCTCGGGTGGCCGCGGGCTCAAGGAGCCGGCGAACTTCAAGCTGCTCGAAGAGCTGGCCCAGGCGTTCGGTGGTCGCGCGGCGGTCGGCGCATCGCGCGCGGTGGTCGATGCCGGGTGGCGGCCGCACGGCGACCAGGTGGGCCAGACGGGAAAGACCGTGAGCCCGTCGCTCTACATTGCCGTCGGCATCTCCGGCGCGATCCAGCATCTCGCGGGGATGCGCACGGCCAAGGTGATCGTCGCCATCAACAAGGACAAGGACGCCCCGATCTTCAAGATCGCGGATTACGGTGTTGTCGGGGATCTGTTCGAGATCGTGCCGGCATTGACGTCTGAGATCAGGAAGTTGAATGGCTGAACGCTATCGGCTATCGGCTATCAGCTATCGGCAGAAACAATGATTCCATCCCAGTATCAGCCGCCGCTGCCGCTTGATCGGCTCCTGATCAAGCAGGGGTCGGAGGGTGCGGGCGACTCGATGGAGCTGGACGTGCTGTTCGTCGGCGCGGGACCAGCGGGGCTCGCGGGGGCGATCGAGCTGGCGCGGCTCGCAAAGGCGGACCCCGGCGCCCTCGAGCTCAACATCGGCGTGCTGGAGAAGGCGGAGGCGCTGGGGGAGCATTCGCTCTCGGGCGCCGTCGTCAATCCGATCGCGCTGCGCGAGCTGTTCCCCGATCTCGCCGAGAAGGACTTGCCGCTGCGCGGCCGGGTCGAGCGTGAAGCGGTGTACGTGCTGACGTCGGGGAGCGCGCTGCGCATCCCCACTCCGCCGACGATGAAGAACCACGGCAACTACATCGGGTCGATCTGTGAGATCGTGCGCTGGCTGGGACAGCAGGCCGAGGCGCTGGGCGTCAACGTCTTCACCGGATTTCCGGCAGCAGCGCTGCTCACCGATGGAAACCGTGTCGCCGGGGTGCGGACCGCCCCCACCGGGTTGGGCCGTGACGGCCAACAGCTCCCCACCTACTCGGCGCCGAACGATCTCACCGCCAAGGTGACCGCGCTGTCCGAAGGGACGCGCGGGCTCCTGTCACAGGCCTGGCTGCAGTGGCAGGGCGTGCCGTCCGAGAATCCCCAGATCTTCGCCCTCGGTGTAAAGGAGATCTGGGAAACGAAACGCCCGCTCGATCGCGTGATCCACACGATGGGGTGGCCGCTGCCGGGCGATGCCTTCGGGGGCAGCTTCTGCTATCCGCTGGCGCCGAACCTCGTGGCGATCGGGGTCGTCGTTGGTCTCGACTACCAGAACGCCGCGCTCGACATCCACGTGCTGTTGCAGCGCCTCAAGGGACATCCGCTGTTTCGTCCCTTCCTCGAGGGCGGCGAGATGGTCGAATGGGGCGCGAAGACGATCCCCGAGGGCGGTTACTACGCCCTGCCGGCGCGTCGCTCCGGAGACGGCGTCGTGCTCCTGGGGGACGCGGCGGGGTTCGTCGACGTCCCGTCGCTCAAAGGCATTCACTACGCGATGCAGTCGGGGATCTATGCCGCACGGACGATCTTCGCTGCCCTCAAGGCGGGCGACACCAGTGCGGCGGCGCTGGCGCCGTACGACCGGCTCGTCAACGAGTCCTACATCGCCCGTGACCTCTACCGGACGCGCAACATGCGGCTGGCGTTCAAGGACGGCTTCACCGCGGGCGGATTCAAAGCGGGGCTGATGACGCTCACCGGAGGGCGCTTCCCGGGTGGACGGATTGCGATGCACGCCGATGCCGACGCGGCACGCCGTGGGGGGGCGGACGGTGCCTTCACGCCCGACGGGAAACTGACGTTCAGCAAGGTCGACGGCGTCTTCAAGTCGGGGAACACGACGCGCGACACGATTCCCACCCACCTCGTCACCGGCCGGGATGTCCCCGCCGAGGTGGCGCGGTTCTACAGTCACGTCTGCCCAGCGGGTGTGTACGAGGAAGTCGATGGGAACCTGCGGATCAACGCACCCAACTGTGTCGACTGCAAGGCGACCGATGTGCTGGGCCCGCGCTGGACGCCACGCGAGGGCGGCAGCGGTCCCAGGTACAAGCGGATGTAAGAGCGCCGGGGCTACGGTCCCAGGAGCAGCGATCCGGGCAGCGAGAACGTCTCCATCCAGCTGAACAGCTCGCCCTGCAGGCGCAGCAGATCGAGCACCGCCGTGGTTTGCGCCGCGGTCACCGGCTGGCCGTCGGCGCGGGTGATGGTGGGCAGGGCGGGAGTCGGGCCGTTCGTGACAGTGGCGAACGTCGAGTCGTGGACCAGCACGGTCACCCCGATCGAGGGCAACAGGCAGTACACGTCGCTCACTCCGCTCAGCCGAATCGAGTCGCTGCCGTAGCGGAGTGCGAAATCCAGCTTGTAAAACCAATCGTAGCGATCGGTGTTGGTGCGCGACGCCGTCAACGTCGCATGGAGACGATGCGTCGAATCGTCCACGATCGCTGTGACCGCTACCTGAGTGCCCACCCGCGCTGTCGAGTCCCGGAACAGGAACGTCGCTGCCCCGCCTCGGAACGTGCCCCCGATGCGCTCGCTGTAGGCGCTGGACGTACCGGAGGGGGCCATGAAGTAGTCGAGCAGCGGCGTTCCCTGACCGGCCAGCACCCCCCCGAGACTGTCGGGGCCGCCAACCGGTGAATTGTCGGTGACGTCGAGCCACCCCACGGTTGCCAACGGAAACATCGCTCGCCCCAGCGAATCAACCTGGGCGAGCAGGAATCGCACGCCGTTCGCAGGGCCTCCCGAGTCGCTCGTCGCGTGGAACGACTGGGTCGCCGAGTCGTAGGCGAAGACGTGGGACAACACCGAGTCGGGGATCGCGGCGGTTGCCACACCGCGTGGTACGCTCGCCGCAGCCAATGGCGCACCGCCAGCCGCACAACGGAACGACCCGCTGGGGGCGACCGGAACCGGCGCGTGACCGCCGACGATCGACAAGGCAGGCGCAAACGTGACAAAGCTCCGGTACACGGGCGCGGCGACCGCGCCCTCCATCGTCACGACAGCGCCGGTTGCGGAATCGGGGTGGATGAAATCCGCGAACGGGCCGGGCGGCGGCGGGGGCGGCGGCGGCGGGCTGGAGTCGGACAGGGACACACAGGTAGAAAGCAGCAGCAGCGCAGGGAAGATCGGCGGACGGCGATCCATGGATGTCTACTGGTCCAGCGCCGTCACGTCCAGGATGATCTGCGCCGGGCTGGCGGGGTCCCGGGCGCCGAACGCATACAGCTTTCCGTTGATCCGAGAAAACGTCGCCGTGTGGATCCCCGAGCCGACGAGGTACTGCGCGGCGTACGTGGGATGCGCGGGGTTGGTGAGCTTGTAGAACCAGAACCCCGAGTTGGGGCCGCCTTCCGTGCTGAACATCAGCACCTTGTTGTCGTCCGTCACCTCCACGTCGCTGACCGTGAGGACGTTGGCGGTGATGATCGAATCCACGAGCGTGGGGGCACCGCTGGCGCCGAGCTGCCAGATCTTCAGGGCGTTTCCGAACACATTGCTCACCCGCTGCCCAAAGCCCCACGTCCCGGTGTAGGCGTAACCGTTGGTCACCCACAGGTCAGAGCCGTACCGTTCCGTCTGGTTGTTGCCGCCGGCGGCAATGCTCAGGACACCGGCCGAGTCGTGGAGCTGCCACAAGCCCGACAGCATGTCGATGGCATAGAGAGACCCCTGGTACAGCTGGACTCCCCA
>CAZXKN010000172.1:0-17208 GCA_964641815.1 uncultured Gemmatimonadaceae bacterium
CACCGACGCGAACGAGGTATGGCGGCGCGACTGCGCGTCGTAGGGTGAGATGCGCACCAGGCGGTGCACGCCGATCTCGGCGCGCAACAGGCCGTAGGCATACGTCCCGCGAATCTCGATCTCGGCCCGCTTGATGCCGGCTTCCTCCCCGGGCTCAAGATCGAGCAGCTCCACGGCGAAGCCACGGCGCTCCGCCCAGCGCGTGTACATGCGGACGAGCATCTCCGCCCAATCCTGCGACTCGGTGCCGCCCGCTCCCGGATGGATGTGCAGCAGCGCGTTGCGCCCGTCGTCGGGGCCGCGCAACATGTTGCGCAGCTCGAGGGCTTCGAGCTCGGTGGCGATCTTCGCCGCCTCCTCATCGAGCCCGCGCTGCATGCCGAGCTCGACGTGCGACTCGGCATCGAGCAGCTCCGCCAGCTCGCGCGCTTCGTCCACCCGCTTCTTCAGCGCCTGGTAGGGCTCGATCCAACGCTTCAGCCCCTTGACCTCCTCGACGACCTTCTTGGCCCGCTCCTGGTCGCTCCACAGGCTGCCGTCCGCCATGACGTGTTCCAACTCGGCCAACCGGGCCGTCTTGGCTTCAACGTCAAAGAAAGCTCCGCAGCTCTTCCAGCCGGCGGGTGAATTCGGTGAAGCGATCGCTGAGCGCCACAGGTCCATCCCTTGTGCACGGGCGGGTACGATATGAGCCGCCCACCGGGGTCGGTGAGCGGCTCTAACATATGGCAAATCTAGGGGGTTAGCCCGGCTTTTAGAAGAGCTTCTTGCCGCCGGCGAGGATCTCGTTCAGCGCATCGGTCCAGAACGGCGTCGTCTCCGCCATCTCTTTCCCCACCTGCTCGACGTACTCGAGCCAGCTCTTCTCGATCTCGTCGCGGAACAGCTGCGGCAACGTGCCGTCGCGAATCCCCTGCTGCCGCTTCTCGGGATGGTAGACGAGCATGTCCGAGATCAGGGCGCGTGCGAGGCGCCGCGCCTTCTGACGCGGGTCCTGCACCAGGAACGGATTCACCGGACGCAGCGGCCCCGTCTTGCGCGGCTCGGGTGCCGCCGGAGCAGCGGGGGCGGGCGCGGGCGTGCGGAGGGCGCCGACACCCGCGGCAGCGGGCGGCGGCGCGGGCGGAACCGGGAGCGGCGGCAGCGCCGGGGCCGGCGGCGTCCGCAGTGGGGCCAGGTTCGGCGCGGTGATCGCCGCTTGCGAGGCGCGCAGCCCCGCAATCGACGGCGCCTGCGGCGGCAGCGGAGCCGGCGCAGCGGGCGGCGGCGGCGCCAGTGGTGCTGGAGCAGGCCGCAGCGGAGGTGCTGCAGGAGCCATCACCGGCGGAGCCGGCGCGACCGGCATCGTGACGCGTGGCGCCGCGAGCGGCCGGGTCACCGGAGGAGCAACCGGCATGAACGGACGCGCCGGCATCACCGGGGGCGCCACCGGTGCCGCAGGCGGCGCCGCGGCAGGCGCCGCCTGCGCCGCTACGGGTGCGGCGAACGGCCCTGAGGGACGGACCAGCGGTCCCGAGGGCCGCGGCTGCGCTGCCGGAGACGGCGCTGCAGCCGGTGGCGGAGGCGGAGGCGGCGGCGGCGCAGCATGAGGTTGTGGCGGCGGTGGCGGTGCGGCGGGCGGCGTGGCGACAGGAGTGAAGATCGCAGCCACCGATCCGGAGACGCGGGGAGCCGGCGCCGTTGCGGCCGGGGGCGCGGCCGCCATCCCGGCAGCCGCGCCCCGCCCCGAGTCGGCATGAACGGCAAAGACGTTGCCGCACACAGCACACCGTGCCCGAATCCCCGACGCCGGCACCTTCGCCGGGTCGACCCGGTAAATCGTCTCGCACGATGTGCAGGTAACGTTCACTGCGACGACCTCGCGCTCGATCTCGCGTTCAGCTCCACGGGCCCGTGCTCCGAATCATGACGCCGGTCGACCACGAAGACCGATCCGGGCTGCGTCTTGGCATAGCTCTTCATCTCGGTCGCCAGCTCGCTCACTTGGGCTGGGTGCGCAAACTTGCGGTGCTCGTTGGTCACGATGCCGATCGACAGCGTCATCAGCGGCACGCGATGCAGCTGGCCGCGCCGATCTTTCCCGAAGTAGTAACCCGCCCGCCGGTCCTGCTCGTTGTACTGATACGGAATCAGCGTGTCGAAGACCGCCAGCACCTCGGTGCACACCGCGGAAATATCGTCCACCGGGATGATAAAGATGAAGTCGTCGCCCCCGATGTGCCCCACGAAACCGCGCCGCTCGATCATCCCCTTGACGACGTCGTGCAGGATCCGCGACACCAGATAGATGACGCGGTCGCCGTCATAGTAGCTGTAGCGGTCGTTGTACTCCTTGAAGTGATCGAGATCGGCATAGCATACTGCAAATCGCTCGCCATCCTCCATGCGGCGCCGCATTTCGCGCTCGATTTCCGTCGTCCCGGGCAGCCGCGTGGACGGATTCACCGCCACGTCCCGCTGCGTGCGATTCACGAGAGCGTCGAGCCGGCCGGTCTGCTCGCTCGATTCGAACAACGGCGTGACGACCTCGTCGGCGCCGGCGCTGAACCACTCCATGACGCGCTCGGTGACGTGGCGCCCGGTCACCGCCACGAGCGGCACGATGGCGGTGTAGGGGTCGACCTTCAGCCGCCGGCAGGCCTCGAGCCCCGTCGCCCCCGTCGCGTCCGCATCCACCAGGACCAGGGACGGCAAGGCACGCAACACCATCTGCTCCAGCTCGGCCGGATCGTGGACAGGAACGGTCTGCTTCCCGTTTTTCTGCATCCAGCGCTCCACGAAGTCCGGCAGCGGCCGACCGACGGCCGAAAAGAAGAGGATCGTGGGGCGCGTCCGCAACCGGACAACCTCGCGTAAGGGTAGAGCGCGCCTAAACTTAGGCCGCTACTCCTCGTGTGTCAAATGAACCACGCCGCCACCGCCAAAATTGCGTACGCGGCGAGCAGCTGCGCGCCTTCGAACCAGTGCGATTCCCCGTCGAGCGCGATGACCGTCACGATCAGGGCCGAGAGGCCCAGCGCCACGACTTCGAGCGGCGTGAAGACGAGGGTCATCGGCTGGCCCAGGACCATCCCCGCGAATACCAGCAGCGGGGCGACGAACAGCGCCACCTGGGTGCTCGACCCCAGCGCGATCGACAGCGCGAGGTCGGTGTGCCCTTTTCGCGCCACGACCACAGCTCCGGCGTTCTCGGCGGCGTTGCCGATCAGGGGGATCACGATCAGGCCGAGGAACACCTCGGAAAGACCGAAGCGTGCCACCACTCCCTCGGTCGCATGCACCAGGATTTCACTCTGTACCGCGACCAGCACTGTCGCCACGGCGAGGACCGCGATCGCGCGAGCGGGCGGCATCGCCGGGACCTCTTGCGCATGACTCGACGCGCCCTGGAAGACGCTGCGGTGCGTGCGCAGCGAAAACACGAGGCTCGCAGCATAGGTCGCGCCCAGGATCAGGGCCACCGCCTCGGAGAGATGGTCGCCCGCGGAGCGCGCGGCGGTGGGGTGGGTGACGGCGAACAACGCGGGCATGACGAGCCCCACGACCGCGAGCAGCAACATCGCGCCGCCCATCCCCGCCGCCGTGCGGTTGAACGTCAACGTCGGCTTCTTGAGCCCTCCCACCACCAGGGCGAGCCCGAGGATCAACAGCAGGTTGCCGAGGATCGACCCGGTGATCGACGCCTTGACGAGGTCGGTGAGCCCGGCCTTGAGGGCCGCCACGGCGAGGATCAGCTCCGCCGCATTGCCGAAGGTCGCCATCAGGAGACCCCCGGCTGCGGGTCCGGTGCGGTGCGCCAGGGCTTCCGTCGCGCCGCCCATCGCCGCTGCCAACGGCACCACCCCGAGCCCGGTGATCGCGAAGACGATCAGCGGCGACGCGTGCAGCGCCGCGAGCAACCAGGACACCGGCAGGGCGATGAGCAACCAGCGCAACGCGCCCATTCGGGGTCAGCGACCCAGGGCGGCGCGCTGCGCCGCGAAGATGCGGTTCACTCCGCCCTGCGCGAGGTCGAGCAACCGGTCGAGCTGGGCGCGGTCGAACGTGCCATGCTCCGCCGTTCCCTGCACTTCGACGAGCTGGTCAGGCTCGCGGACGACCACATTCGCATCCACCTGCGCATCGCGGTCCTCGACGTAACAGAGATCGAGCCGCGACTCGCCCGCGACAACGCCGACGCTCACCGCCGCTACCAGTCCGGCGAATGGATCGGCTACGCCTGCCGTGCGCGCAAGCCACGCCGTCGCGTCGGCGAGGGCCACCGCCGCACCGGAGATGGCGGCGGTGCGGGTGCCGCCGTCGGCCTGGAGCACGTCGCAGTCGACGCGGATCGTGTGCTCCCCGAACGCAAACCCGTGGAGGACGGCCCGCAGGCTGCGCCCGATGAGCCGCTGGATTTCGTGGGTGCGACCCCCCGCCCCGGTGCGTTCGCGCGGCGTCCGCTGCTCCGTCGCGCGCGGCAGCATGGCGTACTCCGCCGTCACCCACCCCAGGCCGGATCCTTTGCGCCACGCCGGCACTCCTGTTTCGACGGACGCGGTGCACAAGACCACCGTCCCGCCCATCCGCACGAGGCACGACCCTTCGGCGTGGGGATTCGCGCCGCGCTCGAGCGCGAGCGGGCGCAACGCTGTCGGATCACGGCCGTCGGGTCGCGGCATGTCACGTCCGGGTGTGTGGAGGGGTGAAAGCTAGAACGCGATGGTGAGACTGACGACTGCCCTCTGCTCGCCCAGGACCGACGTCTCCAGGGACGCCGGCCGGCGCAGCGTGGCGGAGAGCCGGCTCGAGATCAGCGCGTCGATCGCGCTGGCGAGGTGGTTGGCCAGCAGCAACCCGAGCTGATTCTGAGCGCTGCGGAAGGCGTTATCCGAGGCGCGGATCGTGGCGCGGTATTCCTGCAGCTCCAGCGGTGCGTCCGCCCAGGACCATTGGTAGTGCGGCCCGATCGCGTGGTCGGTGTAGAACCGGATCGCCTTGTTGTAGTCGTCGCTACCGGGTGCGGGCGGGTTCGCGGGGTCGGGGAAGTACGTACGCTGCGCCAGCAGCCAGACCGTCCCGTTGTAGGTGTTGGGATCGTTCTCAGGAGTAAAGACGCCGTTGGGATTGCGATCGAACACTCCGCTCGACGTGAAGCGCTCCAGCGTCTCGTAGTACTCGAAAACGGTATCCCGTCGCGCTGGCGCGAAGCCGCGCTGCGCGACGGTGAACGCCAGCTCGCGATAGCGCTCGGAGCCGTGATGGCCGTCGTGTTGCAGCTGCAGGTAGCGCGAGAGGAGAAAGACCTCAGCCGCGACGTACACGAGACCGCGGTCGCGGCCGGTGATCAGCTGCCCCGTACCGGGGACGACGAGGGACGCGAGCGGCGGCAGCCAGAGCCGTGAGCGGGCCGCCGCGGTCGCGGAGTCGAGGGCCTGTGCACGCAGTGAGAACGCCGTCGCCGCCAACAGAGACACCCCTGCCGCAACGCCGATACTGCGAAAGCTCAAAACTCCACTCGGAACGACAGGAAGGTGGGATTGGGCGTGACGAGATCGGTTCCGGTGAGAAACATGCGCGCCAGATCCACACCGATGGCGCCCGTCGCCACACCGAGTCCGATGCTCGGCCCCGACAATCCCTGGTGGACGAAGGCGTAGCCGCCGCGCACGCGCACCATCTCGCGATAGCCGACGTCCACGCCGAGGCGGACGTCGGGGTTCCCCGTCTGGCGCCACGGACTCTCGACGTCGGCGGCCATGCGGAGGTCGAAGCGGTCGGCGACCGAGTCGTCGACCGGGCGCAGCTGCAGCCGGTAGGTCGCGCCGACGGTGAGCCGGGTCGGGAGCGGATCGGCCTGGTCGCGGTTGTTCACCTGCAGCGGAAACCCGACGTTGCGCAGCGCGACTCCGATGCGCAGTGCGTGATCGGCGCCGACGGAAAATTGACCGCCGACATCGAGCGCGTGCGTCACCCCCTGCCCCGACGGGACCGACTGGCACGCACCGCTGCAGGTCACGGCGAACTGCACCAGCTTGTAGCTCACGCCGAGCGATACCGATCCCGAGAGCTGCGTGGCGTACGTGGCGAGGAAGGCGAAGTTGCGCGACGCGAGCCGCCCGTTCGTCGTCCCTGTGGAATCGGTCAGCTCGAGGTCGCCGTAGTCGGCGAGGTAGAGCGTCGCGCCGAAGACGCCGATGCCGTGGCGCGGGAAGAAGGCGGTGATCGCGTTGGTCGGACCCGCGGCGAGGGTGGCCGTGTGGAGCGCGAATTCGCTGCTCGACAGGGAGGCGACGCCCGCCGGATTCTGGAATACGGCTTCGCCATGCCCGTCGGCCGCCGCCGCCGTCTGTCCCATTCCCACGGTCGTCGCGCCGACGGGGAACAGCAGGAACAGTGCGGCGGCATTCAGCGGCTGATCCTGCGCCGCCGCCCGCGTCGTCGTGAATGTCGACGGCACGAGGAGGACGATCGCCGTCCGCCAGCCGATCTCAGAAAGTCTTTGCCTCATCGATCAACATGATCGGGATGTCGTCTTCCACCGCATACACCAGCCGGCACGCCGCGCACACCAGCTCTTCCGCCGGCTCCCGGCGGTAGGCGAGCGCCCCTTTGCACTTGGGACACACCAGGATCTCGAGCAGTTCGGGTGCGAGGCTCATGTCGTATACCCCAGACGGCGCAGCAGTCCCTCTTGCCGCCGCCAGTTGTCCAGCACTTTCACGTTCAAGTCGAGATACACGGCACCGCCCGTGAGTCCCTCGATCCGCGTGCGCGCGGCCTGACCGATCGCCTTGATGGTCCGCCCCTGGTGGCCGATCACGATCCCCTTCTGGCTGTCCCGCTCAACATAGACCGTTGCTCGAATATACGTCGGGGTCTCGGACTCCCGGAATTCGTCAATTTCGCAGGCGACGCTGTAGGGAAGCTCCTCCTCCAGCACCGCGAATGCCGCCTCCCGGACATATTCGGACACGAAGAAGCGCAGCGGCTGCGTCGCCATCTCATCCGCCGGATAGTGAAACGGCCCGCCGGGCAGGCGCTCCGCCAGAGTGTCGAGCAGGGCGTCTATCCCCTCCCCCGTCGCACTCGACACCGCGACCCCCCCCAGGCCCGGCGGGCGCCGCTCCGCCGACACGAGGTCGGCCTTGGTGTACACCGTGACGACGGGGACCCGGGGCGCGGCGGCGAGCCCGGCCGCCGCAGCAAACGCCGGCGCCGGCGCCTCGGGGAGCGGATGGAGGTGGGCGATCACTTCGGCGTCGGCGATGGCACGCAGCGCCGCCTCGCGCATCCGTTCCTGCAGCTTGTAGGACGGCGTGAGCAGCCCCGGTGGATCGGTGAAGATGAACTGGTCGTCGCCGCGGGTCAGCACGCCCACCACGGGGACGCGCGTCGACTGGGCCTTGGGCGAGACGATGGCGAGCCGCTCTCCGACCAGTGCGTTCAGGAGCGACGATTTGCCGACGTTGGGGAGCCCCGCCAGCACGACCGTGCCGCACCGCGTCGCCATCGTCGTCAGCGGCGGAAGCCCCGCGCCGCGGCGATGAAGGCGTCGAACAACCGCCGCATCCGCGGGTCGACGTCGACCAGATCCTCGGGGTGCCACTGCACGCCGAGCACGAACCGATCGTCCGTCACCTCCACGCCCTCGATCAGCCCGTCGCTCGCGAGGGCCACGGGCGTGAGCCCCGGTGCGAGACGCGCGATGCCCTGGTGATGCATGCTGTTCACCGGGAGCAGGTCGGTCTCGAGCAAGCTCGCGAGTCGCGAGCCCGGGGCGAGCCGCACGTCGTGACTGAGATCGTCGCGGCGGCGGCCGCCGGTGGGAAACTGGTCGTGCTTCAGCGGCGCAGGGTGTTCGGCGCCGATGTCCTGATACAACGTTCCGCCGACGGCGACGTTGAGAATCTGCGCGCCACGGCAGACGGCCAGCACCGGCTTCCTGTCCGCCAGGGCCCAACGCGTCAGCAGCAGCTCGGTCCAATCGCGCGCGGGATCGATGCGGCCGCACGCGGCGCTGCGCGACTCCCCGTACGTCGCCGGATCGATGTCCACGCCGCCCGGAAGAAACAACGCGTCGGTGCGCTCGTAGATGCCGCGCAGGGTCGCCTCGTCGCCCTCGAGCAGGGGAATCACCCACGGGATCGCACCGGCCGCGACGAGGACCTGCACGTAGCGCTGGCTCATCACCCAGCAGCGCGGCAGCTGATCGGGAATCGCTTCGAGCGTCTGCGTCGTGATGCCGATGACCGGCCGGTCCGCCATGTCGCTTACAGTCCTTCGGCGGTCTCGGCGATCAGCTGATCGACGACCGCCTTGTGGTCGTTGGTGCGCTGGAACGTCGCGAGCTGACGGTCGGCGCTCGAGCCTTCGGCGAGAATCTTGTACGCGTAGGACACTTCCTGGCGGCTGCCCAGCTCGTCCACCACGTCGCCGATGAACCACTCCACGAGCTCGCGGATCAGGTCGCGCGCCGGCAGCTCCTTGCTCTTGCCGAAATCAATGAGCTGGCCGTCGAGGCCGTAGCGCACGGCGCGCCACTTGTTCTCCTCGATGAAATCAGCCGGGTAGACGCGCAGCGTCATGTTGTCGCGCCGCAGCTTCCAGAGTTTCGCCACGACGGCCTGGAGAATCGCGGCGATGCACACCGCTTCGTCGACGCGCGTGCACACATCGCAGATGCGGAACTCGAGAGTGGGATAAGACCAGTTGGGGCGCACGTCCCACCAGATCTTCGTGCCGTCGGGGATGCAGTTGGTGGCGGTCAGCATCTCGACCAGGTCGGTGTATTCGCTCCAGGAGCGCAGCGCCCGCGGCACGCCGGTGCGCGGAAAGCCGCGGAACACCACCGAGCGGTACGACTTGAGCCCCGTATTGCGCCCCATCCAGAACGGCGAGCTGGTGGAGAGGCAGAGGATGTGGGGCAACACGTAGCGCGACACGTTGAGCGCGTCGACCAGGAATTCGCGGTCCTCGATGCCGATGTGGACATGGGTGCCGAAGATGAGCAAGCGCTGGGCCAGCTCCCCCATGGCCTCCCGCAGCCCGAGGTAGCGCTCGGTCTGCGTGATCTCCTGACGCTCCCACGAGGAGAACGGATGCGTGCCGGCGGCCGCGATGCGCAGTCCGTTCTTCGCCGTCAGCCCGATCACCTCGCGCCGCAGCTGCGCCAGCTCGACGCGCAGCTCGGCCGGCGTCCTGCACACCTTGCTGCCGACTTCCACGATCGACTGGTGCAGCTCCGGTTTCACCTGCGACAGCACCAGGTGATCCTGCTCGAGAATCTGGGTGATGTAGGATTTCAGCTCCCGCGTCTCGGGATCGATGATCTGATACTCCTCTTCGATGCCGAGGGTCAGCGAGGGCGGCTTCATCGGGGCTCCACGAGCATGGTGGGGACCTGGGATCCGCCGCCGGCGGTGACGTTGACGAGCGCCGCCGTCGACAGGCGCGAGAGGCAGCCGTCGACGTACGCGCCCTGGCAGGCGAACGGATCGGTATCGAGAATACGGTCGGCGATCTGCAACGTGCCGTTCGCCACGCTGGGATACGGCTCGCGCGGCACCGGCACGCGCTCCTGCACCACGTGCGGCTCGGTCAGCCCCGCGCGCACGCGCTCCTGCCACTCGGCGTCGGAGACTTCCCAGCCGAGCACGACGCCCTTGCCGCCATACTCGTCGTTCGGCTTGAGGACGAGGCGTTCGCGCTGCGCCAGCACGAACGGCACCAGGTCGATCTCCTTCCCGGCGTGGCGCGTCTTGCGCTCCTCCAGCACCCGCGTCCACGGAATGTGGGCCCTGATCGCCTCGCGCTCTTCCTCGGAGAAGAGCCGCGCGTTCTGCTCGTCGCCGAGCACGGCGAAGCTCGCTTTTTTGTGCAGCAGCTTGCAGCGGAATCCGTTCACCATGCAGACCGTCCGGTTGCGCACCGCCTGCACCACCGCGTGGTCCATGCCGCAGCGATCGATCAGCTCGCTGATCAGGACCCGCTTGTAGATCAGGTCGACCGGCGCCCCGGCTGCCATCAGGCGACCATGGCGCAGCTCGGTCTCGCGCGGATCGACGATCACGGCGTCGAGTCCGTGGGACCGGAAGTACTCCTGGAACAGCACGAACTCGCTGAACGTCGGCACTTCACGCCAGTCGAGGATCGCGATGCGCGGTGCGGCACGCGACCCGCTCCAGGCGGCATACGATCCCAGCACGGCGTGGAGAATGCCGTGGCGGCCGGGGAGCGGCCGCACGTCCATCGTGCGCAGGAACTGCCGCATCACCGGCAACGCCAGAAAGATGTCCGCCAGCGTGTCGCCGTAGGCGGCTCCGGTCGGCGTTTCGGCGTTGTACTCGGTGAGCCACAGGACGCCCGTCTCCGGAAAGTAGAACGAGTCGAAGCGCGACGTGGGGCTGGGCTCCTCGATGCCGGGATCGACCGCGACCAGCTCCTCCTCCCAGTCGGTGAGACGGAACTGGCGGCGCAGGCCGGCGTCCTGCAACGCCGCGCGCAGCAGCCGGCCCATGGCGCTGAGCATCAGGGCGCAGCGGGCGCGTACGTAGCGGTACTGGTCGGGAGAAAAGAAGCGCGGCCGCAGTGCCGTGCACAGCGGCCGGTCGCCGAAGTAGACGCCGCGGCGCTTCTGCTCGTCCGCGAGCATCGCCTGCGACTCGGCGGCGATGTCGGCGGTCAGCAGCTCGTGGTAGCGCGCGATGGCGTCCGGGACTCCCGACTTCATCCCGCGCGCGCGCCCCGCCCGGCGAACAGGGCGTTCCAATGGAAGTCGCGCCGCGCCGCCCCGTTCGTTGCCAGCTCGATCGCGAGGTCCGCCATGTGCTGCACCGCCCACTCGAAGTAGGTCGGGGTGAGCGAGTTGATGTCGAAGTCGGGCGCGGGATTCATGAAATCGATGGCGTAGGGAACGCCGTCCTGCACGGCGTATTCGATCGAGTTCATGTCGTAGCCGAGGGCCCGCACCAGGGTGAGCGAGTCGCGCACGATGCGCTGGCGCAGCGCATCGCTCAGATACGCGTCGTCGACGATGTAGGCGCGCGCCCTGGGATCGTAGTGGATCGGCAGGACGTGCTGCTGCCCGATGCAGATGCAGCGGACGAACTGGTCCCACTCGATGAACTGCTGCACGATCATCGTGTGCAGGCCGGATTGATCGTAGTTGTGCAGCAGCTCGTCCCTGCTGCGGCAGACGTACACGTCCTTCCAGCCGCCGCCGTGCGCGTCCTTGAGGATGCACGGCATCCCGATCTCGCGCACAATCGCGTCCCAGTCGATGGGAAACCTGAGATTGCGAAGACTCTCGTCGTGCTTGATGCCCGGGATGTACTCCTTGTTGGGGACCAGGATGGTCTTCGGACTCGCCACGCCGAGGCGCGTGGCGAGCGTGGCGCCGAAAAACTTGTCGTCGGCGCTCCACATGAACGGGTTGTTGACGACCGCCACACCCTGCAGCACGGCGTGCTTCAGGTACGCGCGGTAAAACGGCACCTCGTGCGAGATGCGATCGATCAACACCGCGTAGGCGGCGGCGCCGTCCATCGACTCGCCGCCCAACAGCGCCAGCTCGGCGGTCACGCCGGTGTCGCGGCGGTTGACCTCGTCGATGAAGTGCGGCGGGAACGACCACTCCCGCCCCACGATCAGACCGACTTTGCGACCGACCTTCGCACTCACCCGCTGGTCCTCCGGTGCTGGTTTCTGGAACGACGGTGGCGCTCAAGATACATTCTTCCCCTGCCAATGCTGCGATTCTCCCGTTTCACCGTCCGCTGGCGCGCGCGCGCACGCGCCCGCGCCTGGCGCGGTGCGCTCCACGTCATTCCCGATGTCCCGAGCCCCGCCCTCGGCAATCGCCACAGCCTGATCGTGTCGACGCCGGCTTCTTATGCGACCGGCGAGCGCCGGTACCCGGTGGTGTATATGCAGGACGGACAGAATCTCTTCGACCCGCGGACGAGCTTCGCGGGCGACTGGGGACTCTCCACCGCGCTGGGCTGGGCGAGCCGTCGCGGCATCGAGCCGATCGTGGTGGGCATCTACAACGCCGGCAAGGCGCGGTTCGACGAATACAGCCCGTTTGTCGAGCCGGGAACGGGCGGCGGCGCCGGCGACCGCTACCTCGAGTTTCTCCTGACGACCGTGAAACCGCTCGTAGACGAGCGGTTTCGCACGCTGCCGGACCGGGCGGCGACCGGGATCGCCGGCTCGTCGCTGGGCGGATTGATCAGCCTCTACGCGTTCGTTCGTCTCCCGACGGTCTTTGGATTCGTGGCTGCCCTGAGTCCGTCGCTGTGGTTCGGAAATGAGGCGATCTTCGACGTGGTCGCACGATCCTCCGCCCTTCCGGGACGGATCTATCTGGACATCGGCCTGCGCGAAGGAGAGCGACACGTCACACTGGCCCGCAGGATGCGCGACCTCTTGATCGCACGCGGCTTCGAGCCGCGCCGCACGCTGCGCTACGTCGAGGACACGGACGGCGCGCACCGCGAAGCCGACTGGGGGCGGCGCTTCCGGAAAGCGCTGCCGTTCCTGCTGCGCCCATGAGCGTCGAACGGGTGCAGTGGTACAGTCCGGCGCTGGAGCGTGAGATGCCGCTCCAGGTGGTGGGGTACGCGGGCGCGCGGGTCCTCGTGTTTCCCACGAGCCTCGGCTCGTGCAGCGAGTGGACCGATCGCCACATGCATCGCCCCGAAGTGCTGGGCGTGCACCTCGAGCGCGGCTGGATCCAGATGTTCTGCCTGCATCATGTCCATGAAGAGAGCTGGTACGGGGAGCATCTCCATCCGGGAGCTCGCGCGTGGCGGCAGCTTCAGTACGACCGCTACCTGCTCGACGAAGTGCTCCCCTTCACCGCCTCGCGCAATGCCAATCCATTCGTGATCGCGACCGGGGCGAGCTTCGGCGGCTACCACGCCGCCTGCTTCGGCCTGCGCCATCCCGAACGGGTGCACCGCATCATCGGACTCTCGGGGACCTACGACATCAAGCGGCTCACCGGCGGCTACTCCGACGACAACGTGTACGCCGCGAACCCCACCGACTTCATGCGGCACGAGACGGATCCCGCGCGGCTGGAGGCGTTCCGCAAGCAGGACATCGTCCTCGCCGTGGGACGCGACGATCCCGCCTGTCCCAACAACGAAGAGTTTTCGAGGATTCTGTGGGGCAAGGGCATCGGCAATGCGCTGCGCATCTGGGACGGCTGGTCGCACGACTGGCCGTATTGGGAGAAGATGATCCGGGCGTACATCTCGGGTCACGACTGACGGCAGAGCGTCAGTCCGTGGCGCGCCCCGTGCCTTCGGCGACTTCCAGCGCCTTGAGGTACACCGCGAGATACTTCAGGGCCGAGCGCTCCCAGCTGAAATTCTTCGCCATCGCCTTGCGCATCAGCGCCTTCCAGCCGGCTTCGTTCTGGTAGTGGTGCATCGCCCGGCGCAGCGTCTGCACCAGGGCGTCGGTCGAGAACTCATCGAACAGGAAGCCGGTGACGCCGTCGTCGATGGTGTCGTTGAGCCCGCCGGTGCGGCGTGCCACGGGCAGTGTGCCGTAGCGCTGCGAGCGCATCTGCGTCAGACCGCACGGCTCGTACTGGCACGGCATGAGCAGCATGTCGGCGCCGGCGATGACCACGTGCTCCAGCTCGTCGGTGAAGCCGGTGTCGACGGCGATGCGGTCGGGGTGGCGCGCGGCGAGCTGTTGCAGCGGCTGCACGTAGCGTTCGTCGCCCTGCCCCAGGAAGATGTACTGCGCGTCGGTGGCGGCGAGCGCGCGGCCGTCGATCAGGAGATCGAGGCCCTTCTGGGCGACGAGTCGAGCGGCCATGCTGAAGATCGGCGTGCGGGGATTCGGTGCGAGACCGAACCGCGCCTGCACCGCTTCCTTGCAGCGCCGCTTTCCGTCGAGTGACCCGGCTGAGAACGTGGCGGCGATTTGCGTGTCGTGCGTCGGATCCCAGATATCGTGATCCATGCCGTTGACGATCCCGAACAGCCGGTCGCGCAGCTGGTGAAACGTCTCGTGCAGCCCGAAGCCACCGTCCGGCGTCTGCAGCTCGCGTGCATGGGTCGCGCTCACCGTGACCACCGCATCCGCGAACGCGAGCGCGCCTTTGAGCCAGTTGGCCCGCTCGTACCACTCGAGCACCTTCCACGTGTACAGCTCCCACGGCAGCCCCACGTCGGGAACCGTGGCCGCGGGAAAATGCCCCTGGTATCCGGCGTTGTGCACCGAGAGCACCGCAGGCACGTGCCGGTAGTACGGATGTCCGGCGAACGCCGTGCGCAGATATACGAGGCTCAGGGCGGCGTGCCAGTCGTGGGCGTGGAGGATCGCCGCGCCGGGGGCGATCTGGGGCAAGGCCATGATCGCCGCCAGCGACATGAAGGCGAAGCGGCGGTAGTTGTCGGGATAGTCACCCTTCTCCCCGTACAGCTGCGGCCGATCGTAGAACGCGGGATGCTCGATGAAGATGACGTTGGCGCCGCGCACCCGGCCGCGCGGACGGAACAGGCGCGCCCCCTCGGTCGTGGGACCGAGCTGGACCGCGAACGGCTCCCCCACGGGTTCGAGCTGCTTCACGGTGCGGCGCACGGCGCGATACAGCGGCATGATCACCGTGGTGGGGAGTCCCGCCATCGCCTGATAAGTCGCGAGGCTGGCTACGGCTTCGCCCAGCCCGCCGGTGCGCGCCCACGGCCAGCACTCCGCCGCCAGGTGCACGATCGGGATCGGCTCGCCCGCGTTGGTCTGCAGGACGGAACGGCGGCGCGCGGGGGCGCGCGGGGCCCGCGCTGTGCGCGGCGCGCGCGGCGGTTTTCCCGGCTCACGACGAACGGCCATCATCCCCCAAGCGTGGAGCGACCCGGAAGCTACTCCGGCGTCAGTGTGGGGTCCATTCGGGACGTCCCGTGAAGAGCCCGTGGACGATCCCAATCTGCCAGGCGATGAACAACCCGAAGCCGAGACTGATGAGTCCAGACGCGAGGCGGAGCCCGCGCTGCCATGCCGCGCGCCGCTGTTCTGCATATGCCGCCGGGAGGGCGATAAGGGCCGTGATCAGCATCATCCCGGCAATTGTCCCTGCTCCGAACACGACGAGGTAGGCGACCGCCCAGCCCGGGGACGGGATGGTCGCGAGCACGAGCAGCGCGACGGCCGCCGAGCCCGCGAGGCCATGCACGACCCCGACGACCAGCGGCCGCAGCAGCTGGTAGAGGCCGAGTCGTCCGAGGTGGCGGTCGAGCCAGGCGACGGGTGTCTGGTCGACGGGGTGCGGATGCGCTTCGGGGTGGTGGCCGTGCTCGTGCGTGTGGACGTAATCGCCGTGGGGATGCGGATGCGAGTGCCCCGCCGCGCCCGCCGGCACCCGCGACAGGATACCGCGGAGATTCATGAGTCCCAGGATGATCAGCATGATGCCGACCGACAGCTCGAGCGACAGGCCGAGGCGCGCCGGAATCACCCAGCCGAGCAGGATGATGCCGGCGCCGACGACGAGGATCGTGAGCGTGTGTCCCACGCCCCAGACGGCGCCGATCAGCGCGGCGTTCTTCGTCCCGCGCGAGCGCGTGACGATGGTCGACACCGCGATCACGTGGTCGGGGTCGGTCGCGTGGCGCATCCCGAGGAAGAATCCCAGGGCGGCGATGGCGGGGAGTCCGCTCATAGCGTAGGTTCGGGCCTCATGAGCAATCCTCGGACGGTGCTCTTCCTCGCGCTCGGCGTGGTGACGGCCTGGTTCGTCGCGGCCTGGTACTGGCGTGTGCGGGCGGCGCGGGCGGCCGGGCGCGTCGTGGACGATCCGCCGGCGGACCGTTTCCATTCGGCGGTCGGGTTCGTGATGTGCTTCTTCGACACGCTCGGAATCGGGAACTTCGCCACGACGACGTCGATGTTCAAGCTGCGCCACTCGGTGCGGGACGAGTGGATTCCCGGCACGCTCAACGTGGCGTACGCCCTGCCGACCGTGGCGCAGGCTTTCATTTATATCAAGCTCGTGCCGGTCGATTTCCTCACCCTCGTCACGATGATCGGCGCGTCCGTGCTCGGAGCGTGGCTCGGGGCCGGCGTGGTGTGCCGTTGGCCGCGGATGCGGATTCAGATCGGGATGGGATTCGCGTTGCTCGCCGCGGCGTGTCTGATGCTGATGACGCAGCTCGGGCTGGGGGTAGCGGGCGGCGCCGCCCTGGAGCTGCGCGGCGCCGTGCTGGTTGCCGGTCTGGTCGGCAATTTCGCGCTCGGGGCATTGATGACGCTGGGCATCGGACTGTACGCGCCGTGCCTGATCCTCGTGAGTCTGCTCGGGATGGATCCGCGGGCGGCGTTTCCGATCATGATGGGGTCGTGCGCGTTTCTGATGCCGATCGCGGGGATGCGGTTCATCAAGGAAGGCAGCTATTCGGTGCGGGCGTCGGTGGTGCTGACGCTGGCGGGGATTCCCGCGGTGCTGATCGCGGCGTTCATCGTGAAGCAGTTGTCGCTGACGGCGATCCGGTGGCTCGTGGTGGTGGTGGTGGTCTACACGGCGCTGACGATGCTGCGGTCGGCCTTCGTCGAGCGGCGGGCGGCGGCGCCTTCGGGAGTTCCATCCTCTGGTTAATTCACTATCGGCTGTCAGCTCTCAGCTGTCAGCTGACTGCCCTCGCAACGTAGCTGATGGCTGAAAGCACAGCAGCCCGTCCGGCGATTCACCGGACGGGCTGCTGTTTTGGGGACGCTGGCGGCGGCCTACTCTCCCACGGCCTCTCGACCGCAGTACCATCGGCGCTGACAGGCTTAACGACCGTGTTCGGGATGGGAACGGGTGTGGCCCTGTCGCGCTCGTCGCCAGCAAAGATGCAGGTGTCGGGTGTCAGGGATCAGGTATCAGGTGGTGAACCACCTGACACCTAACACCTAGCACCTGAAACCCTGACGTACGGAGATGTGTGGTGCAGCGGAATCACACGAATGGTTCCAGCGGAGAGATCAAGCCTCACGGGCGATTAGTACGGCTCGGCTGAAGCGCTCGCGCGCCTTACACCTGCCGCCTATCAACGTGGTAGTCTCCCACGGCCCTTCAGGGGTCTTGCGACCCGGGAGTGTTCATCTTGGGGAGGGTTTCCCACTTAGATGCATTCAGCGGTTATCCCCGCGCGACATCGCTAACCGGCGTTGCGCCTGGCGGCACAGCCGGGACACGAGAGGTCGCTTCGTCCCGGTCCTCTCGTACTAGGG
>CAZXKN010000173.1:0-2545 GCA_964641815.1 uncultured Gemmatimonadaceae bacterium
GCTCGGATCCCGTGTTCGACGTCGATAGCCGCATCTACTTCGACGGCCTGCGGACGTTCATCCAGTCGTTCTCGGCGGACACCGCCGTGGTGGCGATTCCGCCGGTGGGTCACACGGGCGCGCTCGATCTGCTCGGAACCCCTCACGGTGCGGGCCAGGATGCGACGGAATCCGTGTCGGCCGTCCGGAGCATCTCAGGCTCGTTGCTCGACGCGAACGGGCACAACAACGATCAGCCGAACTTCCCGGTGCCGATTGGCAACGGCAACACCTACCTCACTCTGTCGGGTGGGTGCGACGGTGGTGTGGTCACGAAGGGCGGCGACAAGTGTGACAGTTACTTCAGCTTCACGAACACTGGGCCGGATTCTGTGGCGGTCACACTCACCGGGTCGTGGTTCACAGACTCCGACGTCGACTTCTACGCCTGCGACGGATCGGCGCTGGCAACCAACGGCGTGCCGGCGTGTGGGAATTCGGTGGGTGTCGGTGACGATATCGACGGCTTCGGTTCGGCGACCGGCGCCAATCCTGAGACAGAGACATTTGAGGTGCAGGCCGGTCAGACGATCGTTATCTGGGTGAATCTGTTCGACCCGGGGAGCCTCGGGTCCGTGCTAGTCCGCCTCAACATCGCCGGTTTGCCGTGAGCTGTTGAAGGAGCAGAACAGCCCCGTCTGGAGACGCCCGGAGCCGATGCTGGCTCCGGGCGTTTCGCGTCAGGACCGGACGCCCGTGGGAACAGAGCCCAGGGCCACGTACACGACCGTTCCCCAGAGCGCCGCTCCCACGGCGACATGCGCCGCCTGCACGAGACGCGGCAGGCCCTGGGTCACCATCACCGCCGCGATCACGATCTGCAGCGTGGCGAGGCCGAGCACCAGCAGCGCGGCGCGCTGGCGGGTCGCCAGCGCCCAGGCCAGGAGATAGGCGTAGGTCGTGTAGGCGAGCAGGCGGTGGGTCCATTGTACGAACTGGAGACCGTTGCCCGTCACGATCCATTGGCCGTTGCACAGTGGGAAACCGACGCACGCCGAAGCGGCACCGAGATTCGCCGTGACTGCTCCGGCGAGAACTGTGACGAATACGAGGACGGCAGCGCCAGCCGCTGGCGATCCAACCAACCCCGGGCGCAAGCCCGGGGTCATTGATGCAGCCAAGTCCGGGGTTATTGACGCAGCTATGAGCGTCGCCAGGAGCAGCATCGCAGTGCCCAGGTGCAGCACGATCGTCCACGGGGGCAGCTGCAGTTTGACCGTCACCGCGCCCAGCAGCACCTGCACGACGAGCAACCCGAGGGCTGCGTAGGCAAGCCGGCCCGGGCCCAGGCCCGGCGGCGTGCGGCGGCGCGCCCACCACACCGATCCCGCCAGCAGCAGGACGAGCGTCGAGACGATGGCGGCAACGAGCCGATGGCTCCATTCGATCGCCGTCCCAACGTCAGCAAACGATGGAACGAGCCGGCCGTGGCAGATCGGCCACTCGTCGCCGCAGCCGAGCCCGGAGCCCGTAATGCGCACGACGCCGCCGAGCACGATGAGCATCCAGGTCGCGACGGCGGCGGACCAGGCGAGACGGGTGAGGGTGCGTGTCATGGGGACGGAAATGTACGTCGGCGCACTTGATTTGCGCCTGAGAGGCGCGACTCGGCTACCTGTCACTGAGCGTGACCGGAGCGTTCTGTCGCTCGTAGCGACTGACAGCCGAGGCGCGGCTCTTAGCCGCGACCAATCCGCGGTATATTCACCCCTCTCATGACGACCCCCGATCAATTCGGCGAACGGCTGCCGCGCCGCCTCGGCCTGTGGAGTGCCGTAGCTGTGGCCGTGGGCTCGACGATCGGGAGCGGCATCTTCCGCACTCCGGCGAGCGTCGCGGCGCGGGTCCCGGACGTCGGGGTCTTCCTCGCGATCTGGGTCGTCGGCGCCGTGGTCGCGTTGTGCGGCGCGCTGACCTACGCCGAGCTCGCCGCCATGTTCCCACGCTCGGGCGGGATCTACGTCTTCATCCGTAAGGGATTTGGGGCCTTGCCGGCATTTCTCTTCGGCTGGGCCGAGCTGCTCGTGATCCGACCGGGCGCGTTCGGGGCGATCTCGATCACCGCTTCGGCGTACTCGCTGCGGCTCGTGGGGATCGATCCCCAGGCCAGCGTGGCGGGGTTGCCGCTGCACGCCGAGCAGGTGCTGGCGGCGGGGTACATCGCGGTCGTCGCGGCGGTGAACCTGCGCGGCATCCATCGCGGGGCGGTGCTGCAGAACATCTCGACGGCATTCAAGGTCGCGGCGCTCGGTGCCCTGATCGTGCTCGGCTTCGCGCTGGGGGGTGGCGTCCCGCCGGTCGGTGAGGTGGGAACGGCGGCGCCGGTGACCCTCTCCCCGGTGCTGCTCGCGCTGGTGGCGATTCTCTGGGCGTACGACGGGTGGGGCGACCTGGCGTTCGTCGGCGGCGAAGTGCGCGATCCGCAGCGCAATCTGCCCCGGGCGCTGGTGCTCGGCACGGTGATCGTCGTGGTGCTGTACCTCGGCGCGAACCTCGTCTACCTGCA
>CAZXKN010000174.1:0-10370 GCA_964641815.1 uncultured Gemmatimonadaceae bacterium
CCTTCTGAATCCCCGATCCGATGCCGAGGCCGACGGCGCCGGTCGGCAACAGTACCGCCGAATCCCCCGCGGTGAGGTTGAACACGAAATCGAAATCCGACCCCTGGTCGGTCCGCAGCACGTGTGGGGACGCGATGCGAAATGCCGACGGCAAATCGAGCGCCGTGCCGTCCAGAGCGTACAGCGACACCGTGTCGACCTCGTTCGCAATAATGCCCGGCTGCAGGCCGGTGTTGCCACAGGCCTGGACGGTGAGGAGCCCGAATACGAGGGAGGCGAGTGAAGCGCCGGCGAGACCGCGGGACATCGTCGCGTGAAGATACCGCAGCGCCGTGAAGCGATCAACCCTTAACCGACTATCACTGCTTGACTTCCCCTATCGCGCGTCCTAGCTTCGCGCGCGTATGCCGACGATCCGGGAGCTGGTGCAGGCGATCGCCCGCCGCGACGGCGTCGACGCGGTCGTCGTCGTCGGGCGCGACGGGCTGCCGATCGACTCCGCCACGCGCAACGGCATCGACTCCGAAAGCGTCGCCGCCGTCCTGCCGGCGGTGATCCGCGGCATGACCGACCTGGGCGGCGCGGGCGGCCGCGGCGACTTCGCCACCGCCGTGCTCGAGTTCGCGGTCGGCATGGCGGTCGTCGCGGTGCTCCACTCCGATGCCCTGCTCGTGATTCTGGTGCGGCCCGATACCAACGTCGGCACATTGCTGTTCGATATCCGCCGCCATCGCACCGCTATCGCCGGCTTGCTGTAACCGAAGGCAGGCACGGTGACCCGGCGACTCCTGGTGGTGGACGACGAACCGCACATCGGCCTCCTGCTGCAGCTGCAGCTGGAGTCGCGCGGCTACGAGCTGCGCCTGGCGCGCTCGCTGTTCGAGGCGCGCGGCGCCCTCAAGACCGATTGGGGCCCGCCCGACGGCATCCTCCTCGACATCCACCTCCCCGATGGCTCGGGGGTCGATCTGCTGCGCGAGCTGCGTGAGCGGCCTGCCACGGCCACGATCCCGGTGCTCGTGCTGACCGCGGAAGGAGAAGAGCGCGTGCTCGCCGAGGCCCGCCGCCTCGGCGCCCAGACGATCACGAAGCCGTTCAGTCCCACGAAGCTGCGGGCCCTCGTCGCCACGCTGGTGGGAGACTCGGACCCCGACGCCGCCGGGTGAATACCTGGGCGGTGATCCTCGCCGGAGGCGCCGGAACGCGGTTCTGGCCGCTGTCGACCGCCGAGCGGCCCAAGCAGCTCTTGCCCCTCGCCGGCGATCGACCGCTGCTGGCGCAGGCCGTGCGCCGGCTCGACGGCCTCGTGCCCCCGAGCCGCGTGCTCATCCTCACCGGACCGTTTCTCGTCGAGCGCGTCATCGAGCTCGTTCCCGAGGTGCCGGCAGCGCAGGTCCTCGCCGAGCCGCGCGCCGCGTCGACCGCCCCCGCCCTGGTGTGGGGCGCGAACTGGATCGCCAAGCGCGACCCGGGCGCGCAGATGCTGTCGCTGCACGCCGATTGGGCGGTCGGCGATGAAGCGGCGTTCCGCGTCGCCGCCGAGCGCGCGTTGCAGACGGCGCGCGACCACGACGTCCTCGTCACCGTCGGCGTGAAGCCGACCCGGGCCGAGACGGCGTACGGCTACATCGTTCCCGGCGGCGCGCTGGGTCGCGGCAGCCGGCACGCGCGCCGCGTGCAGCGCTTCGTCGAGAAGCCGACGGCCACGCGCGCCGCCCAGCTGCGGCGCCGCCGCGCCTTGTGGAACACCGGCCTCTTCGCCTGGGATGTGGAGCGCTTCCTCACCGAGGCCCGCGCGCACGCGCGCGAGCTGCGCCGTGGCTGGCCGGCGCTCGCCAGTGGCGACGCCGCCGCGTTCTTCGGCGCGGTCAGTCCTGCCGCGGTCGACATCGCCGTGCTCGAGCGCACCAAACGGCTCGCGGTCGTCGAGGGGACGTTCCGCTGGGACGACATCGGATCGTGGGACGCACTGTTCCGCATCCGCTCGGCCGACTCACACGGCAACATCGTCGTGGGAAACGTGACCATCGGCGACGACGTGCGGCGCTGCGTGTTGTGGTCGGAGGACGAGCACCTGGCGGTCAGCGGCATCACCGATCTCATCGTGGTGCGCGCCAACGGTCACACCCTCGTGATGCCGACCGGCAGCGCCGACCGGCTCAAGGCGCTGGTGCAGCAGCTGTGACGACCGCCCTCTATCTGCTCGATCCCGATCCGGCGCCGGCCTGGGCGCCGTTCGCGGGCGTACGCCCGCTCTGCGAGCTGCGCGCCGGCGCCCACCTGATCCGCGAGCGCTGGGAGACGTTCATCGGCGCCGAGGCGATGGAAATTCTCGCGCTGCCCCATCTCGCCGACTTCGCCGAGCCGGGGATGCCGCCGGTACGCGCGCGCCACGCCATCACCGGACCGGCCGTGATCGGCTCGTCGACGTTCGCGCCGCGCGGCCTGGCGCCCGCCCTCCCCCCGACGGCGGCGCGTCTCGTCGCGCGCGGCATCACCGTCGGGTGGGCGGTTCCGGCCGGCACGACGTGGCAAGGGCCGCAGCCCGAGGCCCAGGCGGTCGAAGTGACCGGACTCGTCCTGCACGGCGTCTTCGACCTCATCCCGGCGCTCGGCCAGCTGCTCCCCGAAGACCTGCGGGCGATGCTGGGCGACTCGGATCCGGTTCCCGCTGGTTCGATCGTCATCGGCGACCCGACGGGCCTGGCGCTGCACGGGGCGATCGTCGAGCCCGGCGTGGTGTTCGACGTCGCGAACGGACCCGTGGTCGTGGAGAGCGGCGCCGAGGTGCGCTCGGGGACGCGGCTCGAGGGACCGATCTGGATCGGCGCCAACACGCGCGTGCTGGGCGGCGACATCCGCGGCTCGGCAATCGGCCCCCACTGCAACGTCCGGGGGGAGATGTCGGCCTGCAGTTTTCTGGGATACGGCAACAAGTCGCACGACGGCTTTGTGGGGACGACCATCGTAGGGCGGTGGGTGAACTTCGGCGCGGGGACGACGACCTCGAATCTCAAGAACACCTACGGCCCCGTCCGCCTCGACGTCGCCGGCACGGCGATCGAGACCGGCCTGCAATTCTGCGGCAGCCTGCTCGGCGATCACGCCAAGACGGCGATCGGTACGCTGCTCGTGACCGGGACCGTCATCGGCGCGGGTGCCAACGTGTTCGACGGGGTGCGCGCCCCCAAGTACGTCGCGCCGTTCGCCTGGGGCGGCGCGTCGGCGGAGCGCATGACGCGGGACGGCTTTCTGAAAACGGTGGAGCGCGTCTTACCACGCCGCGACGAGACACTGACGCCGGCGATGCGCGAGGTGCTGGGCCGGGTGTACGACTGGACTACGAAATAAAACATCCAATGTCCAATGTAGAATGCTCAATGTTCAACCGACTTGGACATTGAGCATTGAGTATTGGACATTCTACATTGGGTCTGTTACCAAGCGCGGGCGGTTCCCGGCGGCGGCTCCGGGACGTGTAGCGTATCGGGGCGGGCGGTGGGCGGGCCGACACGGCGCAGCGTCACCGGCTTGTCGAGATCGCCGCCGGAGATGGTGAGCTTGTCGCCCTGCACCTTCAGGCCGTAGACGTTCCACACGCCGTCGCCCATCGTGAACCAGACACTGTCCCCCACCACCCGCCACCGCGCCACCTGATCGCCGAACTGGGCCGAGCTGTCGGAGCGGACCATGATCAGCCGCGGCCCGTCGTCGGTGTGCGCCTCCCACTTTCCCTCGAGACGGGGCGTGGTGCGTCCTTGCGCCGCCACAGCGGCAGCGGGGAGTGCGACGAGCAGCAGGAGGGTGCGCAGACCACCTGTCATGACTGCAAATCTAATGACTCTCCGGCCGAACCTCCGGAGGAAACGCTGCGGGCGGTGCAGCGGCCACTGCGGCGGCGACGCTCGCCGGGAGCGGGGCGCGCTCGTCGCCGATGACGGCCACCTGCGCCTCCCACTTGCGCATCATCGCGATGAACGCCTGCACGTACTGGGGATCGAATTCCAGGCCGGCGCGTCCCTCGATATAGGGAAGGACCTGCGCGACGGGCCAGGCATCACGATAGGGGCGCCGGGTCCGCAGCGCGTCGTAGACGTCGCACACGTGCACCAGGTTGCTCGCTTCGTGACAGGAGCGACGATAACGCATCTGGGGGTAGCCCAGTCCGTTGAGCATGATGTGGTGCTCGTAGGCGACGACCGCCGCAAGGTCGAGATCCTCTTCGCTCGCGAGGATGAGGCGCGCCCCCTCGACCGGATGGCGATTCATGAGGACGCGTTCGTCCGGTGTGAGCTTGCCCGGCTTGGTGAGCACGTCGATCGGAATCCGCACCTTGCCCAGGTCGTGCAGCAGCCCCGCCACGCCGAAGGCGCGCACGTCGGCCGGAGCCATCCCGAGGTACTCGGCCAGCGCCATGCTGAGCACCGACACGTTCAGCGAATGCGTCGTGGTGTATTGATCGAACTGCTTGAGCTGCAGCAGCGGCAGGATCATCTGTCGATCGCCATGCATCGCCACCGACAGCGATCGCACCACCGCTTCGGCCTCGGCCAGCGGCAGCGACTCGCGCTGCTGCACTTCGTCGTGCAGCCAGCGGATCGTCTCCGCCTCCTCGCCGAGCGAAAAGGTGATCGTCGCCGTGGGCAGCGTGGCTTCCTCCGCCAGCGCCTCCCCACCGCCGCGCACCCCCACGGCGCCGAACTTGATGGCCGTGGGACGGAGCTGGCGGGCCTCTGCCGTGTCGATTCCGTCCACGGTGAGCCGGGACAGCACGTCTTCGAGGAACACCTCGAAGTCATCCCGCGTGACGTGATCGGCGAACTCGAGGCGCTGGATGCCGGCCTCCGCCAGCCGGCTGGACCAGCCCCACTCGCGCATTTCCCGCAGCGGCAGCCGCCCGAAGATCACTTCGTCGCCGAGGAACGTGAACAGCGGATGCGCATGCTTCGCCTGGAGATCGAGCAACCCCTGGTACGCGGTGTCGATCGCCCGCTCGCGCGCCGGATGCCCGTCGCCGTAGAGCGACATGCCGGCCAGCGCCTGCGCAAACGCGCCGAGGAATTCGGCGGGCTCGCTCACGACGACGCGGCCTCGGGATCGGTAGCGGCGCGCACGTCGGCGTCGTCGGAGACGGCTGCGAGCGCGAGCAGCTCGAGCGCACGCGGCTCGTCCCGCCACCCCGTGGCGAGCGCCGCGACGGCCGCCACGAGCTCGCGCGAGCGCGGCAACAGCTTGCGCTTCCCCAGCAGCGTGCGCCCGCCGTCAACCAGCTTCACCAGCTCAGCGAACGCCTCCGGCGTGCGCGCCGCGCCGAGCACCCGGATCGCCTGGAGGCGCAGGTCCATCGGCCCCTCGCGGCTGGTGGCGAGCATGATGACGCGCGGCAGCGCGCCCGCTGGAACGCTGTGCACGGCCGCGAGCAACGCCAATCGCACGACGCGATGGTCTGGATCGGCCAGCGCCAGGGTGAGGACCCGGTCGCGCTCGTCCGGGAATTTCAGGCCGATCTTGACTGCCTCGAGCCGTACGCGCGGATCGGCGTGCGTTACCCACGGCACCACCGTGAAACCGATCGGCAGCTGGGGCAGCTCTTCCAGCAGCGTGAGCAGGTTGCGCAGCACGTACCAGCGCTCGTCGGCGAGGCGGGCCGTAATGCTGGGCCCGAGAATCGGGCCCATCTTTTTCACCCGGTCGAGCAGCGCCCGGCGCGTGGCGCGCTCCTCGGAGTTGGCGAGGGCGTCGAGCAGCGGATCCACGGCGAAAAAGCCGAGCCGGGGCAACACGCGATCCACGGTGGCGAAATCCACCGGCTCGTCGGCCAGCAGCCACTGCAGCGTGTCCGGGCTCACCGCCCGGCCCCACAGCTCCTCGGCGGTCGTCGTGCCCGCCGGCGCCGCTTCGAGCAGACCGATCAGCTCGCCGAGGCGTCCCTGATCGACCAGAGCGCCGCAGGCGCGATACACGCCCGGTCCGACGGTGTCTACTTCGAGGCTCATCTCCACGAGCCGCTGGGGCTCCGGCGCGTGCATCACCACGGTCGACTCGACGAGCCGCCCCGACGACTGCGACATGCGCTGCAGCGCCATCCCGTAGGCCTCGGGATTGGGATCGGTCAGGCTCCACCCCGTGAGCAGCCCGCGCACCTGCTCGCGCAGGGCGCGATCCGCCAGGGGGCGCGCCTCGGGTTTCCCCTGCTCCGCATGGGCCGCCAGCTTCGACAGCATCCGCATCAGCGATCCCGACACGGAGTGGTTGGATGCGTCCGCCGCCGCCCGGACGATGTCGAGCACCGCGTCCACCGCCATCCCGAGCGACGCGTCGAGCACGAACTTGCGCCGCTGCGACCCGTCGCCGCCCATCTCGATCAGCCGGCGCAGCGTCTCCGGTTGCATGTCGCCGATCAGCCGCGACGTGCGGCGGCGCAGCTCCACCGCCTCCTGACCGCCGGCCGTCTTGAGCTCCTCGGCGATCTGCAGCAGGTATCCGACGATCACCTGATCGTAGGCTTCGCCGCGCGGGTGCTCGTCGATCGCCTTGGCGATCACGGCCGGTTTGGTCGGCGGCGCGTCGTCCTCGCCGATCTGACCGGCAAGCGCGGCCCGGGCGAGGCCGATCCACAGCTGGGCGCCGCGCACCCGCTGATCACGGGTGCCGCCCCCCTCGGCTGTCGCGTGGGCGTCGATGTCGCCCGTTTGCCCCGACGCGTCGTCCAGCAGCTCGAGGCGTTCGTACGACATCGGATGCAGGCGGAGGTTGCGCCAGGCGCTGAGCCGGGCCGGGTCCCCGAGACCGAGCGGTTGGCCGGTCCGGTCGGCTTCCACCGCCAGCGTGCGCAGCACGTCCTGGATTTCGCTCACCTGGACGCCGCGGTTGAACGTGATGGCGCCGAGGTGATGGCGGTGCAGCCGGCCCGCCAGCTCGGCCAGCACGGGATGGCGCGGATCGGTGGCCACGCCTTCGATCACGAGCTGACTGCGCGCGACGCCCAGGGAGATCGAGGACCGGTCCCTGAGCAGCGCGTCGGCGCGGCGCAGGACCCCGGCCGCGGCGGGACCCAGGGACGGGTGATCCGCGGGATACATCGAATGCTTGTGGAGGGCGATCGACAGCTCGATCAAGAATTCGCTGAGCTCGCGAGACAGCGTCGCGCGCTCATGAGGCAGTGGGGCAGCCGGTGGGAGGCTCGATCCCGACGGACTGGTCACCCTGCTAAGGTAATACCTGAGATGTGTTCTTTCTGTATCGAAACACAACAGGCACTCCGGGAGCCTCCCGGAGTGCCTGTCACACGTCTAGACGTCTAGACGTCTAGACGTTTAGTACATCCCACCCATGCCGCCGCCGCCACCCGGCATCGGCGGCGCTTTCTCCTTCTCCTTCTTTTCGACCACGACGCACTCGGTCGTGAGCAACAGCCCCGCGATCGACGCGGCATTCTGCAGCGCCGTCCGCGTGACCTTCGTCGGGTCGATCACGCCGGCCACGACCATGTCTTCGTACTCGTCGCCCTGGGCGTTGTAGCCGTAATTCAGCTTGGCCGACTCCTTCACCTTGCCGACGACGATCGCCCCTTCGGCACCGGCGTTCTGGGCGATCATGCGGATCGGCTCTTCCAGCGAGCGGCGCACGATCTCGATGCCGATCTTCTCGTCGTCATCGCTGCCCTTGATCTTGTCGAGCGCCTTCTGGCACCAGAGCAGCGCGACGCCGCCGCCCGGCACGATGCCTTCCTCGACCGCGGCGCGCGTGGCGTGCAATGCGTCTTCCACACGGGCCTTCTTTTCTTTCATCTCGGTCTCAGTGGCCGCCCCGACGTTGATCACGGCGACACCGCCGGCCAGCTTGGCGAGCCGCTCCTGCAGCTTCTCCTTGTCGTAATCCGACGTCGACTTCTCGATCGCGGCCTTGATCTGGCCGATGCGGCCCTGGATGTCGGCCTGCTTGCCCTTGCCACCGATGATCGTGGTGTTGTCCTTGTCGATCACGATGCGCTTGGCCTGGCCGAGATCGCCCAGCACGGTGTTCTCGAGCTTGAAGCCCAGCTCCTCCGAAATCACCTTGCCGGCGGTCAGGGTCGAGATGTCGGTGAGCATCTCCTTGCGGCGATCACCGAACCCGGGCGCCTTCACGCCGCACACCTTCAGGGTGCCGCGCAGCTTGTTGACCACCAGGGTGGCCAGCGCCTCGCCCTCGATGTCCTCGGCGATGAGCAACAACGGCTTGCCCGACTGCGCGACCTTCTCGAGCAGCGGGAGCAGATCCTTCATCGCCGAGATCTTCTTGTCGTGCACGAGGATGTAGGCGTCCTCGAGCACGGCTTCCATCTTCTCGGGGTCGGTGATGAAGTAGGGCGACAGGTAGCCGCGATCGAACTGCATCCCGTCGACCGTCTCGAGCGTGGTCTCGAGGCCGCGCGCCTCTTCGACCGTGATCACGCCGTCTTTGCCGACCTTGTCCATCGCGTCGGCGATCTTGTCGCCGATCTCCTTGTCGCCGTTGGCGCTGATCGTGCCGACCTGCGCGATCTCTTTCCGGCCCTTGGTGGGCACCGAGATCTTCTTCAGCTCCTCCACGACCCCTTCGACCGCCTTGTCGATGCCGCGCTTCAAGGACATCGGATTGGCGCCGGCCGTGACCGACTTCAACCCTTCACGGAAGATCGCCTGCGCGAGCACCGTGGCGGTCGTCGTGCCGTCGCCGGCGAGGTCGGAGGTCTTGGTCGCCACTTCCTTCACCATCTGGGCGCCCATGTTCTCGATCTCGTCCTCGAGCTCGACTTCCTTCGCGACGGTCACCCCGTCCTTCGTGACGGTCGGGCTGCCGAATTTCTTGTCGATGACGACGTTGCGGCCCTTGGGACCGAGCGTGACCTTCACCGCCTCGGCCAGCTGATCGACGCCCCGCTTCAGGCGCGACCGGGCCTCCGTGTTGAACTCCAGATACTTGGCTGCCATTGCTCGAACTCCTCCCCGGTCTTTAGCCGAGCTTCGCGATGACGTCGGCTTCCTTGATCAGAATGATCTCTTCGCCTTCCAGTTCGACCTGCGTGCCGCTGTACTTCCCGTAGACCACCCGGTCTCCCACCTTCAGCTCCATCGGGACCTTGTCGCCCTTCTCCGTCCGCCCCGGTCCCACGGCGATCACCTCGCCCTGGATCGGCTTCTCCTTCGCCGTGTCCGGGATGTAGAGCCCGCCCTTCATCTGCGCGGTCTCCTCCATCGGCCGGATGGCGACCCGGTCGGCGAGCGGGAAGACCTTCAACTTCGTCTTCGTCGCAGTTGGCATAGCGTCCGCCTCCACCAGAAGTAGAACCTTGTAAGTTGTTACAGAATATGACGAGTAGCACTCTACTACGATGAGTGCCAAGATTTCGGAAGGGGAATCTCTCCCACCTCTCCCTCGATGTCAAGAGGCAGGATCGACCGTCGAAGTTGTGCCTGGGCCTAGGGTTGGAACGGGGGCCCTCGCCCCATACCGAGCGAGTCGAGCAACGCCTCGGCACGCTGCGACAGATCGGCGGGCAACTGCGCGACGACCGCCGCTGCCGCCCCGACGATCGCTCCCGTCCGCGTGTCGGCAAGCCGCACGTGCAGCACGGGCCCCTGCGAGTCGCCGGGCTCGCGAAACAGGAAGTGCACCACCGCCGCAGTCGGGCCCGAACCGCCCTTCACCTCCGGCAGCACGACGAATCCGTGGCGCCGCATCGCAGCGCCGAGCTGCGCGCTCAGCGAATCGGTGCCGGGGACGTAGAACGCATACCCGTGCAGCGTCGACGGCATGTGGTAGCGGGTGGCCGGAGCGCAGGCGACGGCCAGGAGGAGAGCAGCGAGCGTCCGCCTCACTGCACCAGGCGGCGCGCGCCGACCCATTTCGGGATCCAGTAGGACCCCTCCGGATCGCTCGCGTCGAGACGCGACAGCTTCACGCCGGTCGAGGAGCTGTGGATGAACTTCCCTTCTCCCACGTACATCCCGACGTGCGTGACGGAGCCGCCCACGCGCCCTGCGAACGCGAGGATGTCCCCCGGCAACAGTGAATCCACCACCATCGCGACCGCATCCCCCGCCACCGACTGATCCCGGCTGGTGCGCGGCAGACGAATGCCGTGGCGGGCATACGCATATTGGATCAACCCCGAGCAATCGAAGCCGTTTTCCGCCGTTCCGCCCCACTGATAGGGACTCCCCAGCACGTCGAGCGCGGTCTCGACGACATCCATTCCCCGTCCACTCACGAGCATCAGCGAGGGCTGGACCGCGTCGGACCGCGGGTGATAGGTCGTGGCGGACGTCGCGGCTGCGGGAATCGGCGGCGGCGCGGCGGCGGTCGCGGCCGATCGATGAGGAGAATCTCCCAGCCCGATCGTGATT
>CAZXKN010000175.1:0-4068 GCA_964641815.1 uncultured Gemmatimonadaceae bacterium
CGTGAAACAGTTGAACCGCAAACCCTTTGTCGTGCCGACAGTCAAAGAGCTAGCGTCGCTGTCGAGCGTCACTCTCGTATCTGGTGGTGGTGGCGGCACGCCGACGCGCCACGGTCATTCGTCCTAAGCGCTTTCGTCGGGTATCGCCACGCGCGCCAGGCCGCCTCCGCGACCTGGCGCGCGATGTTGTCTCCCCACCGTACACCGCCTACCGCCTTCACTGCCCGTTTCTCTGGCACGCCGTTTGCTAACCCTCTTGGCGGGGACAACGACCCCACTAACGATCCTCGGCACCGGGAGGCCGGAAATGAATCGCAACACTCGCAAGCCGTTTGTCGTTCCGCAGATCAAGGAGCAGGCGTCGCTCGCTAAGGTCACGTTGATCTCGGGCGGCAGGGGTGAGAAGCACGGCAACAACAACAACAACACCTCCAATTACCACGGCCACGGGCATAACAGCTAACTGACTGCCGCGGGTCGTGACGCGCGCCAGGTCGTTATAGACCTGGCGCGCGTTGCATTCCAGGGCTTTTTTCCTTCCCCTCATGTCGACTTCCGCGATCGCGGTCCGCTGCGCCGACCACTCGGTGCGCGCGACGCTCGAGCGGTGGCTCGCCGAGCTTCGCATCGCGGCGCCGCCGGGCCTCGCCCTCGAGGTCGCACTCGTCCCGGACATCGAAGAGCAGAACGGCGAGCGCGTCTTCGAGCAGCCGGAGGTCGGGTTCCTGCGTGGCGCGGGCGGCAGCGGCTTGCGCATCGTATGGGAGGAGGCAGCCGCGGTCGCCGACCTGCCGGGCGGCGCGCGGACCGCCACCGTACGCCTGTCGGGCCTGGCCGCAGCGCGGCTCGAGCAGAGCTTGGGCAACTTCTTCATGGCCGTCGTCATCATCCTGCTGCGCCGTGCCGGGTGGTACCATCTGCACGCGGCGACGGCGATCGATCCCACATCCCGCGGCTGGCTGTTCGCGGGCAACGCGCACTGCGGCAAGTCGACGACGGCGGCTTTGTTGGCGGCGAGTGGCTGGCAGGTAGGAACCGACGATGCGGCTTTCCTCGAGGCGCGCGATACACGGGTCATCGTACACACCTGTCGCGCCCCCATCGCTCTGCGTCCCGGGGGGCGGGCGCTGCTCGCCCGGGCCGGTGGCATCGAGCTCCCCGAGCGCGGCAAAGTCGCGTATTGGCCCGAAGATCTCGGGGGCGTCTGGACCCCGCTGGTCTTCCCGGAGATCGTTATCTTCACCTCCGTCGGAGACGCCCAGACGACGGGCGAACGCATCCCTGCGGCGGCGGCACTCGGTGAGCTGGTCCGCTGGTCCGCCTGGGTGATGCTCGAACCGGAGCTGGCGCAGGACCACCTGAACGCACTGACGCGGCTGACCGTACAGGCGCATTGCTATCGCGTGACCCTGGGACGCGACCTGTTCGCCCGGCCGAACCGATTGACCGAGCTCATCACATGACCGACCGCTACAAGCGGCATCCCGATCTTCGCCTGGCCGATGTGGAAGGGGACGGTGTCGTGCTGCACCTCGGCACCCGGCGCTATTTCTCGGTCAGCGAAAGCGGGCTCGCCCTGTTGCAGGCCCTCGAGACCCCACGCACCATTCCCGAGCTCGTCGAGGTGCTGCTCGAGCGCTATGAAGTCACGCCGGAGCAGGCGGAGGCCAGTGTGCTCCAGTTCCTGGACACCTGTCGCACCGCCGAGCTGCTCATCGAAGAAGGAACGCGGTGACGGCTGGTCTCCCCCTGGGGTGGCGGCTGCGAGCCGCGGCGCTGGTTCTGCTGATCCCGCCCCTGGTGTACATCGTTTCGTTTGCCCGTCTGGCGACCTGGCTCGCGGGACGCACGCAGCCGGCGCCCGATCCCGCGCTCGATGACTCGGCCCTGGCCCGCTGGGTCGACCGCCTGTTGCGCAACCTCCCCGGCCCCTGGCATCGCACCTGTCTCAAACGCTCCGCGGTGCTGTATCGTCTGCTGCGACGGGCCGGCCGTCCGGTCGAGCTGTGCATCGGCGTCAACCGCAGCAGTCAACCGGGGAAGGGCGTCATCGCGGCACACGCCTGGCTGGTGCGCGCCGGCGAGCCGTATCTCGAGGCGCACCCGGAGCACGCCTTGAGTCACGTCGTCATTGCCCGCTTCCCTGAAGCCCCTGCCGCGGCTGTCACGCAGTGAATTCGGCTGACGTGCTGCTCGCGACCCTCCGCCTGGGGGGCGCGGCGTCGGCGGACCAGCTTCGGGACGCCTGGCCGCGCGCCGACCTGCGCACCTTGCAGCGCCTGGTGGAGTTCGAGGGGTGCGCGCTCTGGACCTACCGCAGGCTGCGCCAGCTCGACGTCCTCACCGCACTCGACGCCGACTTCGCGTCGTGGTTGAGTGATCAGGGCCGCGACGCCGCCGCCAGGAATCTCCTCATCGACGCCGAGGCCGAAGCGGTGGCGCGCACACTCGATCGCCTGGGCATGCCCGGCGTGTTCATGAAAGGCACGGCGCGCCGGCTGGTGGCGGATCGCTATCCGCTGGCCGACGCACGCCGCACCAGCGACGTCGACGTCCTCGTCCCGGAGCGCCGCGCCTGGGATCTCTGGTACGAGCTGCGCCGCCAGGGATACGAGCGCACCAACCTCACGAAGCCTCCTCGTCCCGAGCATCATCACCTCCCGGCGCTGATGAACGACCGGCGCGTCGGCGTCGAGATCCATACGACCCACGCCCGCGGCATCGATCCCGGCGTGTCGTGGCAACGACACGTCACCAACGGTGCCACCGTGATGCGGAGTGGCGTGACGTTTCGCGTGCCGTCGGCCACCGAGCTGCTGTGGACCGCGACCGCGCATGCGCTGCTGATTCCCGATCTCGCGTTCTTCCTGGTGCGGCTGCTCGATACGGCGCTCGTGTGGGCGAGTGGTGCCGCGATCGACTGGGACGAGGTGGCCCGGCGACTCGACGCGAAGGAAATCGTGGACGGTGGGGCGGCGGCGGCGTGGCTGGGAGCCGCCCGGGTGCTTGCCGATCAGGAGCTGCCGGCCGCGCTCGCGGGGCGGGTGACTCCCTATGACCTGTCGCAGGAGCTGCGGCTGCGGTTCGCGGTGCTGCGGTGGGTGGCCGTGCCCGCCGGATGGCGCAAGGCCCTGGCGTGGTGGTCGAGTGAGGTGGCCCGCCGCTAGCGGCGGGTCCCGCCGTTCTCCAGCCGCCAGGTGTGCGAGAGCCGCACCAGCCCGATCCCTTCCGATTCCGGCAGCGCCACGCGAAACCGTGCGGCGCGCTTCCACACCACCGTCGGCGTCACCTGCAGGCGATGGTCGTACACGAGGACGTGCATCGCATACGAGCCGCGGGCCAGGGCCAGCGGCTTGTATTCCAGCTCGAGCGTCAGCCGCTCTCCGGCGCGCGCGCTGAGCTCGATTCCCTGGCGGTTGCAGCGGGTGCCGTGCAGCACGTGCCACTCTCGTGCGATCTGCACGCCGACGGACACTCCGCTGATGTCGCGGCGTGCCACGAGATGCAGCCGGGCGACGAGCCCGCCATCGGGCGTGCACAGCGGTTCCGGACCGCCGCTGCCGCCCTCGAGCTCCACCGATTCGATCTCGAGCGGAGAGCGGCCCGGCTCGCCCTCGCGATCCTCGGGGTTGTCCGCCTCTTCTGCTTCGATGATGCGCTCGTACGCGGCAAACGCCTCATCGGGCCGCCCCAGCGCCACGACGCGGCCATGATCGAGCAGCAGCGCCGTGTCGCACAGCTGCTCCACGAGGTAGCGCTCGTGGGACACGAGCACCATCGTCGTGCCGGCCGCCTTGAAGGCCAGCATACGTCCCAGGCAGCGGTCGCGGAACGCCGTGTCCCCCACAGCGAAGGCCTCGTCGATCAGCAGCACTTCGGGCTCGAGGTGGGCCGCGATCGCAAAGCCGAGCCGCAGGGCCATCCCGGACGAGTAGAACTTCACCGGCACGTCGACGAACCGCTCCAGCTCGGCGAACGCGAAGATCGCGTCCAGTTTGGCGCGCAGCTCCCGCCGCGACAGCCCGAGCAGCGCCCCTTCGAGAAACACGTTCTCGCGTCCCGTCAGAT
>CAZXKN010000176.1:0-6313 GCA_964641815.1 uncultured Gemmatimonadaceae bacterium
GTCCGCGGACGACTCGACGGAAATCGTGTCGTGCCGTACTACAGCCGCGCAGAGATCGCGGCCGACCCCGCGCTGCGTGGTAAGGAGCTCGTCTGGGTGGATAACGCGCTCGATGCCTTCACGCTCGAGATTCAGGGCTCCGGGCGCGTGCAGCTCGAAGATGGCGAGACCGTCCGCATCCAGTACGCCGATCAGAATGGGCAGCCCTACCATTCGATAGGGCGCTATCTCGTCGACAAGGGTCTCCTGACGGTCGAGCAGGCGACCATGCCTGGGATTCGCGCGTGGCTCGAGGCGAACCCGGAGCGGATGCAGGAGGTCCTGGACGCGAATCCCAGCGTCGTCTTCTTCAAGGAGATGCCGCTCGGCAATCCGGAGGAGGGACCGAAAGGTGCCGAGGGCGTCGCCTTGACTCCGGGCAGATCCATTGCGGTCGATGCGGCGTACGTTCCGCTCGGCGCGCCCGTCTTCCTCGCCACGACCTTTCCCGCGAGCGATGCCCCGCTCGAGCGTCTCGTGATCGCACAGGATACCGGCGGCGCGATTCGCGGTGCGCCGCGCGCGGATTTCTTCTGGGGCACCGGCAATGAGGCCAGGGACATGGCCGGTAAGATGCGGCAGAGCGGTGCGATGTGGCTGCTCTGGCCGCGCATGCTGGCTCTGCCGCAGCCGCCGAAATAGCCTGCTGCTCTTGCTCTGTGGCGCCCGCAACGCCCAGAATCATGTTCCTAGTCCGCTGGTCGACGGCTCGATTCCGTCACGCCCCGTGACCAGAATCAAAAGAAGGGTCGACGTGTGAGCATCACCAGAGAGCTGCGCGGCGCGCTGATCGTCTGTATCTGTCTGCTCTTCGCGAGCCTCGCACGCGCCCAGGTGCCGGCGCCTGCGGAGAGCACGTATGCGCAGCTTCAGTGGCGTCTGCTCGGTCCCTTTCGCGGGGGCTGGGCGACCATGGCCGTCGGTGTCCCGACTCAGCCGGATACCTTCTACTTCGGCGCGGCGGGCGGCGGCGTATGGAAGACCGTGAACGCCGGCCGCACGTGGGTATCGGTCGGGGATGCGCTGCCGGCCTCGGTGGGCGCCCTTGCCGTGGCGCCTTCCGATCCTGACACGATCTACGTGGGAACCGGGCAGCCGGAGCCGCGCTACGACACGATCGCAGGCCGCGGAGTGTACAAGTCGACGGACGGCGGGCGCAGCTGGAATGCCGCGGGCCTCGAGGGGACGCAGCACATCGGCGACATCTGGATCGACCCGCGGGATGCGAACGTCGTCGTAGTCGCGGCGCTCGGGCACCTTTTCGGCCCCAACCCCGAGCGCGGTATCTTCCGCTCTCGCGATGGCGGGCGTACCTGGACTCACGCGCTGGCGATCGACGAGACGACCGGAGCGGTGAGCCTCGCCGGCGATCCGGCCAATCCCGATCTGTTGTACGCCGCCGTGTGGCAGGCACGTGTCTGGCCGTGGCTGTCGTACTTCCTGCCGGTCAGGGGACCCGAGAGCGGCATCTACCGCTCTACCGACGGCGGCGCGAGCTGGCAACGCCTGGGCGGGCAGGGCTGGCCGGTCGCCCCGCTCGGGCGCATCGGCCTCGCGGTGACGCACACCAGCGCGGCCGTGCGCATCTACGCGACCGTCGATGGCGCGAAGGACGGCGGCGTATGGCGCTCGGACGACGGCGGCGGGCATTGGGTGCATGTCAACGAGCGGGAGGATGTGATCGGCAGCTGGTACGCCGGACGTCTGACCGTCGATCCGCGCAATCCCGACGTTGTCTATGGGGTGGGGCGGGCGCTGCGCCGCTCAACCGATGCGGGAGTCCACTGGACGCCGATCAAGGGCGCTCCCGGCGGCGACGACTACCATTTCGTGTGGATCAATGCCGCGCACCCTGAGCGCTGGATTACGGCCTGCGACCAGGGTGCCGTCATCAGCCTGGACGACGGACGCACCTGGAGCGACTGGTACAACCAGCCGACCGGGCAGTTCTACCATCTGGCGACCGATGCGCGCTTTCCGTATTGGATCTACAGCGGGCAGCAGGACAGCGGCACGGTCGCCGCCGTCAGCCGCAGCGATTACGGCTCGCTCACGTTCCGGGACTGGCACCCGGTCGGCGGCGATGAGCGGGACTTCATGCTGCCCGATCCCGATGCGCCGGACATCGTCTACGGCAGCGGACTCGGCGGCCACGTATCGCGTTGGGACGCCCGCACCGGCGAGGTGGCGAACGTATCGCCCTGGCCCGCAGGCGCCTATAACGCCCGGCCCACGGCCTTCAAGTATCACTACGGCTGGATCACACCGCTCGTCTTCACTCCCACCCGCCCGCACGCGCTGCTGTTCGGCGCGCAGGTGCTGTTCCGCTCCGTGGACCACGGAACGCACTGGAATGTGATCAGTCCCGATCTGACCGGTAAGCGCGCCGATGCCACCGGCTGCCAGGACGATGTGAGCATGGAGGCGGCGAAGGGCTGCGGGTTCGGCGTCATCGTGAGCATCGCGCCTTCGCCGAGGTCCGCCGATGTCATCTGGGTGGGCACGGACAGCGGTCTGCTGCAGCTCACGCGCGATGGTGGCAGGCACTGGAGCGAGGTGACGCCGCCGCCGGTCGTGCCCTGGAGCAAAGTGAGCTACATCGAGGCTTCGCCCTTCGACGCGGCCGCGGCCTACGCCGCCATCGACAACCAGCGCCAGGACGACTTTCGCCCCCACGTGTTTCGCACCCGCGATTTCGGCGCGACCTGGACTGCGATCGATTCCGGGCTGCCGACTGCGCAGTTCGTGTCGGTCGTGCGCACCGATCCGCAGCGGCGCGGACTGCTGTACGCGGGCACGGCGGAGGGGGTTTCCGTCTCCTTCGATGACGGCGAGCACTGGCAGGGCCTGCAGCTCAACCTGCCGCACGCCTGGGTGCGCGATCTGCTGGTGCACGGCGACGATCTCATCGCCGCCACCCAGGGCCGCGCCATCTGGGTGCTCGATGACGTGAGCGCGCTGCGGCAACTCGCGCCCTCGACCAGCCGGGAGCGCCTGCACCTGTTCACCCCGGCGCGCGCGTGGCGCGTTCAACCCAACAACAACAGGGATACGCCGCTGCCGCCGGAGATGCCCGTGGGGGCCAATCCTCCGGCCGGAGCTCCCATCGACTACTGGCTCGGGCCCGACACGCGCGCTCCGGTGACGCTCGAGATCCGCGACTCCAGCGGACGGCTGGTACGGCGCTTCAGCTCCGAGGACAAACCTGAGCGGGTCGAGGCGAGCAATGACTACTTCGCGCCTGGGTGGCTGCGGCCCGTGCCGCCGCTCTCCGCGGCTCCAGGTGCACACCGGTTCGTGTGGAATCTGCGCTATCCCCGGCCGCGGGCGATCGAATATGAATACAGCATCGCCGCGGTATTCGGTGAGGACACACCGACCAGCGTCGAGGGGTCGTTCGTGCTGCCGGGCAGCTACATCATCACGCTGTCCGCGGGCGGCGAGACGCGGCGGGCGCCGCTCACGGTCAGCATGGATCCGCGCGTGCATACCGACCCTGCAGCTCTTGGCCGGCTGTTGACCTTCAGCCGCCAGCTGGACCAGTCGATCGAGCGAGTCCGGACGGCGCACGAGGCGCGCGGCAGTCTCGAGGAGCAGCTCGGGAGCCTCACGAGCCGCCTCGCGGGCGATGCGGTGCACGCCGCGCTGCTGCAGGAAGCGTCCTCGGTACGCAAGTTGCTGACTCGCCCGGACCGCGATACCGATCTCGCTCCGATCAGCGAGCGGTTGGTCGCCCTGAAAGCCGACCTGGAGGAGGCGGACCTCGCCCCGACGCCGGCGCAGCGGCAGGTGGCCGCCTACTACACCGCCGGGTTCGGCCACGCGCTGCAGGGATGGCGGACCTCGACGCAGCCGGCGCTCGGATCCCTCAACCAGCACCTGCGAGCCGCGGGCATGGCGCCGCTCACGGTGCGCGAGCCGGCGGAAGCGGCTCGGGAGGAGAGATGAACCGCGATCGGCCAGGGGCGGGTATTGCGTGAAGCCCGCAGCTCGCCGCACCCTCTACCCGGCAATCAGGCCCTACCGCAAAGGGTATCTGCGCGTATCGGAGCCGCACGAGATCTATTTCGAGGAAAGCGGCAATCGGGGCGGCAAGCCCGTGATCTTCCTGCATGGTGGACCGGGCGGGGGTACCGAAGCCAGGATGCGCCGCTTCTTCGATCCCAAACGCTACCGCATTGTCCTGTTTGATCAGCGTGGCTGCGGCAAAAGCCGGCCCCACGCGAGCCTTGTCGACAACACCACCTGGCACCTGGTGGAAGACATCGAGCGCCTGCGCCGGCATCTCGGGATCGATCGCTGGTTGGTATTCGGAGGATCATGGGGCTCTACCCTGGCCCTGGCCTACGCCGAGACTCATCCCCAGGCCGTAACAGAGCTCATCCTGCGCGGCATCTTCCTGCTGCGACGCTGGGAGGTGGAATGGCTGTACCAGAACCCGTTCGGCACCGGCGCTCAGTTCCCGGAGGGGTGGGAGGAGTTCATCAGCCACATCCCGCCCGAGGAACGTGGCGACATGATCGGCGCCTACTACAAACGGCTGACGAGCCCGGATCGGAAGGTCATGATTGCGGCCGCCAAAATCTGGTCGGCCTGGGAAGGCTCCACCATCCACCTCCGACCCGACCCGGGAACGGTCGCCTCGTTCAAGAAGCCCGCATACGCCGCCGCTTTCGCCCGGATCGAATGCCACTACTTCCTCAACAGAGGGTTCATGCGGTCGGACAACCAGCTGCTGGAGGACATCGGCCGCATCCGCCACCTCCCGGCGGTGATCGTCCACGGACGCTACGACGTGCTCTGCCCGGCCCGGATTGCCTGGGAACTGCACCGCGCCTGGCCGCGAGCAAAGCTGCGCATAGTCCCCGACGCCGGACACTCCGCCTTCGAACCGGGCATCACGCACGAGCTGATCTGTGCGACCGATCGTTTCGCCAGGAATCCCGGACGCGAGACCGGCGGATACCGCACGCGCTAGCTGCTGCGTGCATCCTCAGCGATTGGGAAGGAAGAGATCATGGCGAGGCTGGTATTCGGACTGAACCAGTCCCTGGACGGCTACGTCGACCATACGGAATTCTCGCCACCTCCCGCGCTCTTCCGTCACTTCGTTGAGCAGGTGCGCGGCTCGGCAGGCCTCCTCTACGGTCGCCGCACGTACGAGGTCATGCGTTATTGGGACGATGACCGTAATGTGCAGAGCGCGGCGGAACACGACTTCGCGGCCGCGTGGCGCAGCCAACCGAAGTGGATCGCGTCGCGCTCATTGAAGTCGCTCGGTCCCAACGCCACGCTTCTCGGGGACGACGTCGAGGCGGCGATACGTGGCTTGAAGGCCCGGCTTGCCGGGGAGATCGACGTTGCCGGACCAGAGCTGGCGCAAAGCCTCACCGATCTCGGTCTGATCGATGAGTATCGGCTCTACCTGCACCCCGTCGTTCTTGGTCACGGCAAGCCGTTCTTCGCCGGCCCCCGGCCACCGCTGCGCCTCGTGGCCAGCGATCGAATTTGCGAGGATGTGATCAGGTTAACCTACGTTCCTGGTTGATCGCGCGCCGCGCGCCGCGCGGCGCTTACGCGCGGCCTTAGCCGTAGCACCGCGTGCGTTGCCGGCGCCGGCTCGGCGGCTCGCAGCACTCACGCGCGTTCGCTTCGCCGGCGCGGTCGTCTTGTGCCGGTACTCGCACAGGTCGCGGATGATGCACGCCGGGCACTTCGGCGCACGCGCGGTGCACACATAGCGCCCGTGCAGGATCAGCCAATGATGCGCGTCCTTGCGGAACTCGGGCGGCGTCCCGGCGACCAGACCTTCCTCGACTTCGCGGGGTGTCTTACCCGGCGCGAGCCCGGTGCGGTTGGCGACCCGGAATATGTGGGTGTCGACCGCGATCTCGGGCTGGCCGAACACCATGTTGAGAATGATGCTGGCGGTCTTCCTGCCGACGCCGGGCAGCGCCTCGAGTGCGGCCCGGTCGGCAGGCACCGCGCCGCCGTGTAGCTCGACGATCTGGCGGGCGAGCGCTACCAGGTTCGCGGCCTTGGTATTGTAGAGCCCGACGCTGCGGATGTAGCGCTTCACTCCCTCGACGCCGAGCGCCGCGATGGCCGCGGGCGTGTTCGCGACCGGGAACAGCACGGCGGTGGCGGCGTTCACGCTCCGATCGGTGGTGTGCGCCGAGAGCATCACGGCGACCAGGAGCTCGAACGGCGAGGCGTATACGAGCTCGGTCGTGGGGGCGGGGTTCGCGGCCCGGAGGCGGCGAAAGATCGCGGC
>CAZXKN010000177.1:0-5873 GCA_964641815.1 uncultured Gemmatimonadaceae bacterium
CCGGATGTTCGCCAGCGAGGTGACGAGCAGCGCGTCGAGTCCCTCCGCCCCGAGCAGCGCCGCCAGCGCCGCATGCCGCGCCGGGCGCGGGTCAGCCGCCACCGGCGGGCGTCGCGCGAAGCCGGCGCACCAGTCCATCCAGCGCCAGGCGATAGCTGTCCGCGCCGAATCCGCTCACGACCCCCCACGCGATGTCGGCGAGCAGCGACTGCCGACGCGCCGGCTCCCGCGCGAAGATGTTCGACAGGTGCACTTCGACGAACGGCACCCGCACCGCGAGCAGTGCGTCCCGCACCGCCAGACTGGTGTGCGTGAACGCGGCCGCGTTGACGAGCGCGCCGTCCGCGGACTCCCGCAAGCGCTGAATCGCCTCCACCAGCTCCCCTTCGTGATTCGTCTGCGCCCACACCACCTCGACCCCCAGCGCCGCCGCCTCACGGCGCGTCGCCGCTTCGATGTGGGCGAGGGTTGCGCGCCCATACAGCTCCGGCTCGCGCTCGCCCAGCAGATTGAGATTGGGGCCGTTCAGAACGGCGATGCGCACTAGGCCTTGAGGCTTTTCAGCCAGGCCTGGAATTGATCCAGGTCCTCGTCCTTTTCGGGAGCGCGGGCCCGTCCCGACGGACGCGAGGGACGCGCGTTGGGCGCCGACGCCTTGTTCCCCGCGTTGGGCGACCCGGGCGAGCCGAAGAAATCGTCGAACGAGAATCCGCCTTCCGGCGACGGTGCGGCGCCGCTGTCAGGGGTTTGCTCCGAGACGGCGGGCGCCGATGCGCGGTTGCTCTCTTCTCCGAATACCGAGTCCAGCGAGATCGCATCACTCGCCGGCCGGGTCGGACTGCCGGGCGCAGGCTCGGCGGCGGGAGCAGTCTCGGCAGGCGCGATGTCCACCGGCTCGGCCACGGGCGGCGGAACGGCCGGCGCGGACCGGCCCGGCGCGACGGGCGGCTCGGGTGGTGGCGGAGCAGGCGCACCCGGTCGTGCACCCAGAATTCCCCGCAGGAACGCGCCGGCCGACTGGCCACCAGCGGCGGGACGCACCCGCGGCGGCGGCGCCGACAACTCGGCCACCTTGTTGCGCAACCGGGTGTCGTAGGGCCGCTGCGCCGCCAGTGCCTCGTACACGCGCAGGGCATCCTCGCGGTGCCCCTGCCGCAGGTACAGCTCGGCCATGGTCTCCGTGAGCACCGGCTCGGCCTGCGACAACGCCGCCTGATCGGCCGCGCCGTCGTCGTCGTCATGGTGCCCGATCGGCGGCGGTGGCGGTACCGGAGCAGGCGTCGCAGCCGAAACGCGCGCGGGGCTCGGCGGCGGCGGCGCGGGCACCGGTGGCAGGTCCAGCTCCTCCGGCATGATCAACGGCAGATCGGCGACCGGACTGGTGGGTCGCTCCTCGAACGGCGTCGGATCGGCGCCGCCGCCAACCTTGAACATCCCGCTGCCTTCGTACTGCGTGCGGGCAAGCCCCTCGACCTGCACGCCGGGATCGGGTTCGACCGCGGGTTCTTCTTCGACCTGCAGTCCATCCGCCAGCACCGGCTCGACGTCGACGGGATTGAAGTCGACGGCCTCGAATTCCGGCTCCGGCTCCGGGGCCGAGACATTCGATTCGGGACTCACCTCGGACGTGCGCTCCAGCACGAAGTCGGGGCGCGCCATCGATGCCGTGGGGGCATCGGGCGCACTCGGATCGAACGGTCCCTCCAGGTTCTCGATTCCCAACGCGCGTCGCGCCGCGCGGTGATCGGCGGGCGCAGAGGCCGGATCGAACTCTACCGCTTCGTGTTCCACACGCAGCGGTTTATCGGCCGCAGGAGGAGCGTCCACCTCCAGCGCCGCCAGCGGCGCAGTCGTAGCCGCAGCCGGCGGCGTGATCGGTTGCGTCGCCACCTTCCCGCGCACGCGCGACAGCCCCTCGGCTGCCTCGCCGTTCATCGGGTCGGCGAGCAGCAACCGATTGAGCCACTCCATCGCCTGGTCGTAGTGGTTGTTCCGCTCGGCGACTTCCGCGAGCACCTTCAACGCGAGGATGTTTTCGGGGTCCAGATCGAGCACTTTGCGGAACACCGCTTCGGCACCGGCGTCGTCTTTCTTGTCGACGAGACAGCGACCATGCACGATGTGACCGCTGACGTAGTCGGGATGGAGAGTCAGTCCCGCCTGGCAGAGCTCAATGGCGTTATCTATAAGCCCTGCTTTACGATACGCATCGGCCAATGGCGCGAAGTTTCGCCCTTTGGGATTTTCCCGGTAGCGGGCTTCGAGCTTTTCGATTTCGCTGGTGTACGCCACGGCCTAAGTCTTTGTCGGAATTGATCTAACTTAGTGTTTGGCCGGGTGACCTGTCAAATACCGGCACAGCCCAATCGCTTGAGTTTGTTCGTTGTCCCGCTTAGACTTACACCCCCTCACCCGCCCAAGACGCTGGGGTTTCGAATGGCAATGATGCGCGAGATGCGAACCATCACCAAATTCGTCTTTCCGGTGCTCGCCCTGTCGTTCGTCGGATGGCTGGCGTACGGGCAAGTGCAGGAGATCCTCACCGGCTCCCGCGATACCGTCGTCGTCGTCAACACCTCCAGCAACTGGTTTCTGCGGCTGATCCGCGTTGGACGCGTAGAGATCCACAACGCCGAATTCCAGCAGGCGGTACAGGCGGGAATCCAGCAGTACCAGGCGAACAACGGCACCACACAACTCCCCGCCGAAGACCGGCAGCAGATCGAGAACCAGGTCGTCGATCAGCTGGTCCGCGCGAAACTGATCGAGCACGAGACCGAGCGACTCGGCATCACCGTGACCGATCAGGAGATTCGCGACGCGGCGCAGACTTCGCCGCCGCCCGAAGTCATGTCGCTGCCCGATTTCCAGACCAACGGACAATTCGACCCGACGAAGTGGCGTCGCTTCCTGCAGAGCGGCCAGAATCCCGAGTTCCTGCTGGCGCTGGAGGCGCGCTATCGCGACCAGATCCCGCAGCTGAAGTTGCTGCAGTACATCACGGCGGATCTCTACGTCTCGGACGCCAAGCTATGGCGCATCTATCGGGACCAGCACGATTCCGTCACCGTCGACCTCGCGGCGATCGGTCCGGAGCAGATCCCCGATTCGGCGGTCCCCGTGTCGGATGCCGAGGCGACGCGCTACTACAACGCGCACCGCGACGACTTCAAGCGCCCGGGAGCCGCGTGGACGAGCTTCATCGCCCTGCCCCGCGCGCCGAACGCTGCCGACTCCGCGGCCGCCTTCGCCCGCGCCGAGAGCCTGCGCACCGAAGCCGCCGCCAGCCAGGCGAAGTTCGCCGACGTCGCGAAACGCGCCTCGTCGGATACGGCGAGCGGCCGGCAGGGCGGCGACCTCGGATGGATCAAGCGCAAGCAGCCGCAGTTCGACACGCTGTTCCTCGCCGGGCTGCGCGGCCTGCCGGTGGGACAAGTCTCCAAGCCGGTGCGTTCGAGCTTCGGCTACCATCTGATCCGCATCGACGCCGAGAAGGGCGACTCGCTGCACGTGCGGCACATTCTCGTCCCGATCGAGCTGGCCGGGGCGCACCGTGACTCCGTCGAATCCGTGGCCGACAGCTTGGATCGCAGCGTCGCGGAGCGTGACAGCGCCTGGCTGCTCGACAGCACCGCCCGGCGGCTGCACCTGCCGCTGGCCCAGGCGCCGCGCATCGTCGACGGCGATCGCCTGGTGCTCGGCCGTTACGTGATTCCCGACATCAGCGTCTGGGCGTTCCAGCACCGCGTCGGCGAAACGAGCCCGGTGATTCAGGGAGAGGTGGCCTATTACGTCTTCCGGCTCGACTCGCTGCAGCCCGACGGCGTGGCGCCGCTCAAGCAGGTGCGCGATCAGGTCGACTACCAGGTGCGGCTCGAAAAGAAGGGCCAGCTCTGGAAAGTCCGCACTCAGCAGCTGGCGAGCGCGCTCGCCTCCAGCCCGCTCGCGTCCGCCGCCGCCGCGCAAGGCTCCGCGGTCCAGCATCTCGGTCCCTTCGCCCGGCTGCATCCCCCGCCGCTGCTGCAACTCGAGCCGAACGTACTGGGGGAGATCTTCCGGCTCGGCGTGGGGCAGCACAGCAACGCGTTGATCGGGGAGCATCGCGGGTTCGTGGTCCAGCTCGTGGCCCGGCACGCCGCGGATTCGGCGGCGTGGGCGGCACAACGCGATGCGCAGCGAGATGGGATCCTGCAGGCGGCGCGCCAGGCGCGTGTGGAAGCGTACATCACGGGGCTGCGCCAGCGCGCCACGGTGATCGACCGGCGCAAAGACCTCTTCCGACCCCAGAGCACCGCCGCCGGCAGCTAGCCGGCGGAGCGGCTACTCGTTCAGGCGCTTCGGCTCTCCGCCCGAGGGGGGCAGGGGCGTGGCGCTGTTGGACGGCGGCACGGGCGGCTGCGGCTTATCCGACCCCACCTCGCTCAGGCTCTTCTTGAACTCCCGGATCCCCTGCCCCAGCGATGCCCCGATTTCGGGGATCCGCCGGGCGCCGAACACCAGCAGCGCGATGACCAGCAGGATCAGGATGTGCGCCATCGAGAATTCCATACGCCACTCCTCTAGAAAAGCGACCGGGCGATGAGGTACGCGATCACCACCCCGAGCACCGACAACAGCGACACCTCGAGCCCGATGGGTCCGAGGGTGATCGAGACCACCAGCAAGTCCAGGTGTATCGGCCCGAACGTGGGCGTGACGGCGGTCGTGAAAAACTCCTTCGCCGCACCCTGGGGCAGGAAGCGTCGCAACAACGCCTGCATGAAGCCCCCCAGCACGAACCCCGTGGCGAGGACCCCGAAGTAAAATAGCGGACGCCGCGGACCGCGCGCCACGCTCAGCTCCGCCGCTCGACGGCGTAGCTGATACTGTCCCGCAGCGCCTCGCGCGCCGTGGACGCCGGCAAGGCGGCCAGCTGCGCCTCCGCCTGCTGCGCCAGGTCGAGCGCCCGGCGCCGCGCCACCTCGAATCCGCCGCCCGCTTCAACGAGACGGATCACCTCCGCGACCTGGGCGTCGGGGGGGTCGTCGGTCGCCATGAGATGCGCCACGACCTGGCGCTCGCCCGGCGACAGCCGCGGCAGCACGGAGATCAGCGGCAGCGTGATCTTGTGTTCCTTGAGATCGAGGCCCGAGGGTTTGCCGGTGACCGCTTCCGGCTGGGTGTAATCGAGCAGGTCGTCGGTGATCTGAAACGCCATGCCGAGCAGCATGCCGAACCGCGACAGCGCTTCCCGCACCGGTGCCGGCGCCGAGAGCGCGCCGACCTCGCAGGCCCCGGACAGCAGCGACGCGGTCTTGGCGCGGATCAGCATGTCGTACTGGGACTCGCTGTAGGCGAGCTTGTCGTGCGCCTCGAGCTGCCGCATCTCTCCGATCGTCATCTCATTGGTCACGCGCGCGAACACGCGCAACGGCTCCAGGTCGCCCAGCCGCACCAGCTCGATGATGGCGCGGGAATAGAGATAGTCGCCCATGATGACGGCGACCTGATGAGAGAACAGGGCGTTGAGGGTGGGCATGCCGCGCCGCAGCGCCGAGTGATCGACCGAGTCGTCGTGGACCAGAGTGGCCAGATGGATCAGCTCGACCACCGCCGCCAGGGTCAGGGCATTGGGATCCGTGCCGCCCACCGCCTGACGGCTCAACAGCAGCAGCATCGGGCGGAACAGCTTGCCCTTCATCCGCAGCAGATGGTCGTTGGCGTCGGCGATGATGGGAAAATCGGCCGCGATGATGCGGCGCAGCTCGGCGGCGACCTGGTCGAGCTCCGCCGCCACCGGACGCTGGATGTCGCCCAGCGAGACGCGAATCGCCTGTTCGCTCACGTCAGCGCGCTTTCGCGAGCGCTTTGACCCTCGCCCCCACGTCCATGAA
>CAZXKN010000178.1:0-43841 GCA_964641815.1 uncultured Gemmatimonadaceae bacterium
ATGATCACTCCTTTATTGGTCACTTCCTCACAACCGCTTCATGAGCGCTTGAAATCTCTCATCGCTCCGCAACGGGTCGAGGTCGGAATCGTTCTCGAACCACTCGCGGTGTCCGAATCCATTCTGGACCGCCTTCTCGAGGCAGGCAATAGCGTCGTCGATCTGCCCCATATTCGAGTACGCGCAGGCGACGTTGTACAGCACCCCGGGGTCCTCCGAATCGATCGCGTACGCCCGCCGCGTCCAATCGAGCCCGCGCTCCTGGTCGCCGAGCTGGACCAGTGCCCCGGCACCGAGGTAGAGCGCGCGGGCATCATCGGGATTCAGCTCCAGATGCTTCTGGGCGACCTCGAGCCCGTGCCGCATCGCGGCGCGCATTTCGTCCTCCCGGCCCAGCGCGTGCAAGGGCGCCGCCATCAGGATCAGCGCCTGATAGTCCTCGGGCCGCACGCGGGACGCATCCTGGTAGTGGCGTACCGCCTCCTCCAGCTTCCCTTCCTGGAAGCACGCCCGGGCGTAGAAGTAATGTGCTTCGTACAGCTTGGGATTGAGACGGATCGCCGTCTCGAACTCGCGGCGCGCCTCGTCGTACTGCTTGCTGAGCGAAACCGCGAACCCCCTCGAGGCATGGGACTCGGCCAGCTCCGGGTCGAGCTCCAGGGCCTTGCGGCTCGCGCTATCCGCCCCTTCGAGGTTCGCCTTGCTGCCATCCCAGTACATGTACAGGAACGAACAGCAGTCGGCGACGCCGGCGTAGGCGATGGCATACCCCGGATCGACCTCGATGGCCCGCTCGAACATGCGCCGCGCGAATTGCATTCCGGTGCGGCGGAACTGGTGGAAGAACTGGCGGCCGCGCAGGTAATAGTCGTACGCCTGGACATTGGCGGTGGGCGCCTTCTCGATCGCCCGCCTCTCGGCATCGGACAGCACGACACGCAGCGCACGCACGATGTTGCCCGCGATCTCGTCCTGGATCGCGAACACGTCCTGCAGCTCGCGGTCGTAGCGCTCCGACCAGAGATGGTACCCGTCGGCGACGTTCACGAGCTGGGCGGTCACCCGCAGCTTCGTGCCGGCCTTGCGCACGCTGCCCTCGAGCACCGTGGTGACGTTGAGCTGCTCGCCGACCTTGCGGATGTCCTGGTTCTTTCCCTTGAACGCGAACGACGAGGTGCGGGAGGCGACGCGTAACGCCTGGATCTTGGTGAGGGCGTTGATGATCTCTTCGGCGACCCCATCGGTGAAGTACTCATTTTCAGGATCCGCGCTCATGTTCACGAACGGCAGCACGGCGATCGATTTCGCGGTGGCGGCGGCCGCGCTCGTCGTGGTCATCCCGGGTGGCGTGCTCGCGCCCGGCTGCTTCAGCGCCTGCGAGAACTGCGCGGCGGTGGCGAACCGCTCGCCGGCATCCTTGGCGAGCGACTTCATCACCACGGGCTCGAGCCAATCGGGCAAGTCGCCGCGCGAGCCGCGCAGCGGCGGCGGCGGCTCGGTGAAGCACTGCGCGATGATCGCCTGCGCCGTGGGACCCGTGAACGGCGTCCGCCCCGACAGCATTTCGTAGACCACGCACCCGAGGCTGTAGACGTCGCTGCGCCCGTCCAGCTCCGCCGCGCCGGCCGCCTGTTCCGGGCTCATGTAGGCCGGGGTGCCGACGGTCGCACCGGTCTGGGTCAGCGTACTCGCCGCCGCGGCGGTGACCGCCTTCGCGATCCCGAAGTCCGTCACCACCGCCTCGCCCTCGTGCAACATGACGTTCTCGGGCTTGATGTCGCGGTGTACGACGCCGTGACGGTGGGCGTAATCGAGCGCCGCGGCCACCGCCCGTCCCAGGTACAGCGCGTCGTCCACCGGCAGGCGCCGCTCCCGCTCCAGGCGTTGCCGCAGCGATTCCCCTTCGACGTACGGCATCACGTAGTAGAGCAGATCGCCCGCCTGCCCCGAGTCGTACAGCGGCACGATGTGGGGATGCTGCAGCTGCGCGGCGATCTGGATCTCGCGCAGGAAGCGCTCGGGGCCGAGGTTCACCGCGAGGTAGGGGTGCAGCACCTTGATCGCGACCGGCCGGTCGTGCTTCTGGTCTTGCGCGCGATACACGGTGGCCATCCCGCCGCGGCCGACCTCCCGATCGAACGTGTAGCGGTCGGCCAGCGTGGTGCGCAGTCGATCCAGCAGGTCTGCCATTGTTCGGGCTATTCCTTTTCTTCCTCGTGCTCCTTCTTGCGCGCGTCCACGACGCGCGACGCGACGTCGGGCGGGACCTGCTCGTACGTGTGGAACTTCTGCCGGTACGTCCCACGGCCATGCGTGATCGAATGCAGCGACGTGGCGTAGCGGTCGAGATCCGCTTCCGGCACATGCGCCTTCACCTTGACCAGCTTGCCGTCGGGCTCGGTGCCGAGGATCTGGCCGCGCCGGGATGACAGGTCGCCCATCACGGCGCCCTGGTACTCATCGGGCGTCCAGACGTCGACCTCCATGATCGGCTCGAGCAGCACCGGTTTGCAGCTGGGGGTCACGTTCCGGAACGCCAGGATCCCGGCCATCTTGAACGACATTTCGTTGGAATCGACGTCGTGGTAGGAGCCATCGAACAGCTCCACCTTGAAGTCCACGACGGGATAACCGGCCACCGGGCCGCGCTCCTTCGCCTCGACGATCCCCTTCTCGACCGCCGGAATGTACTGGCGCGGAATCACACCGCCGACGATCTGATCGTCGAACACGAACCCCGACCCGCGCGGCAGCGGCGCGATGCGGATCCAGCAGTCGCCGTACTGCCCGCGGCCGCCCGTCTGTTTCTTGTGCTTGCCCTGCCCTTCGCCCTTGCCGCGCAGCGTCTCGCGGTAGGCAATCTTCGGCTTCCCGATCACGGCGTGCACGCCGAACTTGCGCGCCAGCCGCCCCACCACGATCTCGAGGTGCCGCTCGCCCAGACCGCGGATCAGCGTCTGGCCCAGCTCCGCGTTGAATTCGTGGTGGAACGTCGGATCTTCCTCGTGCAGCTTGTGCAGGCCGGTCGACAGCTTGTCTTCCTCCCCACGCTGCTTCACTTCCACGGAGACGGTGATCACGGGCTCCGGGAACGGGATCTTCGGGAGCACGATGGGGCGCGCCTGGCTGGACAAGGTGTCGTTGGTGTGTGTGTCGCGCAGCTTCGCCACCACACCGATGTCGCCCGCGTGCAGCTCACCGATCTCCGTACGCTCCTTGCCGACCGCCACGCAGAGGTGGTTGAGCTTTTCGGTCGCCTGGCGCGGCGCGTTGAACACATCCTGGCCGTTCTTCACGGCGCCGGAATAGATCCGGAAGTACGTTACGTCCCCGACGTGCGGCTCGGAGATCGTCTTGAACACTTGCGCCACAAAGGGCCCCGCGTCGTCGGGTTGCAGCGTGATCTGCTCGACCTTGCCCCACGTCTCCGCCTTCACCGGCGGGCGCTCTGCGGGCGACGGCAGCAGCTCCACCATCTTGGACAGCAGTGCCCGCGTTCCGAACGTCTGCTCGGCGGCGCCGCAGAACAGCGGGTACAGCTCCCCTTTGGCCATTCCCGCCTTCATCGCGCGAATCGCCTCGTCGCGGCCGATCTCCTCGCCGCCGAGGTAGCGCTCGAGCAGCGCATCGTCCGTCGCGGCGATGCTCTCGATCAGCTCCTGCGAGTACTTGGTGAACCGCTCCTGGTATTCGGGCGGCACGTCGACCTCGTCGTATTCGCCCGCCTTCGTGCCTTTCTTGTAGAGATGGCACTTCTTGGAGAAGAGGTTGATGATGCCGTGGAACGCCGGGCCCTCCCCCACCGGGATCTCGACCGGGATCACCTTGGTCGTCAGCCGACTCTTGATCGAATTGAACACCTTCTCGAAGTCGGCGTGCTCCTTGTCCATCAGGGAGACGAAGAACATGCGCGGGACACGGGCGTGCTCGCAGTAGTCCCACACTTTCTCCGTGCCGACCTCGACGCCGGCCGTCGCCGAGACGACCACGACGGCGCCGTCCGCGGCCCACACCCCCGCCAGCGCGTCACCCGTGAAGTCGAGATAGCCCGGCGTATCGATCAAGTTGAGCTTGGTGTCCATCCACTCGGCGACGGCCATGGCCAGGTTGATGGAGTATTTGCGCTCGATTTCGTCTGCGGTGTAGTCGGTGAGGGCGGTCCCGTCTTTCACGGACCCGTGTCGCTTGCTGGTGCCGGCCACGAACGCGAGGGCATCGACGAGGGACGTCTTGCCGCTCGCGCCGTGGCCCACGACGGCCACGTTGCGAATCTCACTTGTCTTGTAGATGCGCATGAGCGCCACAACTCCTGCCAGGGGGAGGGAAAATATGTTCCTGGCAGGACTGTGGGGCTAGACGCCGAGGGAGGCGCCTAGCCGCCGAGCCGACGATGGTCGGGACAATCTCCAGAGCGTACGTTACCACAGCCCTCACCCTCCGGGAGCATGTATGAGCGTGTGGCACCGACTCGGCACGAAGGACGAGCTGACCGCCCGCGTGCCGTTTACCGTGAAGCTCGACCGTCACACCATCGCGGTCTTCTGGTATGACGGCGGCTTCCGCGCCATCTCCGGGACCTGCAACCACCAGGGCGGCCCGCTCAGCCAGGGGCGGCTCCACGGCGAGTACGTGATGTGTCCGTGGCACGCCTGGGAATACAGTGTCCTCACGGGCAAGGGCCCACCGGGATTCGAAGGGGACGCGGCGGCGGTGTTCGCCGTCGAGGAGCGGGCCGACGGTGTGTACGTGCAGACCCCCCCGGTGTCGCCGCGCGTGCTCGCCAAACACGAGCCGCATCCCCTGCTCCACCCGACGCCGAAGCCCGCGGGTGCACCACCCCGCGTGCTCGGCATCTCGACGACGGCGATGGACGACACCAACCCGCGCTTCTCCACCTCGGACGCCTTGCTCGACCATGCAATGCGCTTCGCCAAGGAGACGCTGCGCGCCGACACGCAGACGATCCGGCTGCGTGACCTGAAGTTCCGTCCCTGCGAGGGGAACTACTCCAAGGCGTCGCACGCCTGCACCTGGCCCTGTGCCATCACCGAGCGGGATCCCGAAGATCAATTGACGGCGGTATACGAGGGGCTCGTGAACTGGGGCGACGTCGTCCTGATCTCCACGCCGATTCGCTGGGGTAACGCGTCGTCGCTCTACTACAAGATGGCGGAGCGGCTCAATTGCGTGCAGAACCAGGTCACGATCAAGAACAAAGTCCTGATCCGGAACAAAGTCGCGGCGTTCATCATTACGGGAGGGCAGGACAACATCCAGGGCGTGGCCGGCTCGATGTTCACCTTCTGGTCCGAGCTCGGCTTCATGTTCCCGCCCTTCCCCTTCATCGCCCATTCCCGCGGATGGGACGCCGAGGACATGGAGAACAACGTGCGACAGGTGAAGATGAGCGACGCGCTGGCCGAGGCATCGCGCGAGCTGGCGCAGCGGTCCGTGGACTTCTGGAAGATTCTGGACGAGCACCGGAGCGAGATGGACAAGCCGATGGAGCGCGCCGGGCGCAAAGCCAACACAATCCCGATGCCGGAAGAGGAAGAGGCGACGGTATGAGTCGACGCATGGACATCGCGAAAACGTACGAGAAGGCGCTGTTCGCCGGGGACCGGGCCGGTGTGGGCGGCCACTTCACGGACGACGTCGTCTACTGGGTGGCCGGCACGCCCCGCATCGGCGGCGAATGGCGCGGGCGGGAAGCCGTGCTCGATGCCTTGTGGAACCGCGAGCCGGGACTGGGGGCGGCGGATTGGGGCTACGAGGACGTCTGGCGGCAGTGGTACGATGCCGACGATCGAGTCATCGTCGAGATCAGGGAGAAGAGTTGGCTCAAGAGTGACCCGAAAGACGTCATGGACCAGCGCACGTGCGTGGTGATCAAGTTCAAAGAGGACAGGATCTGCGAGCTGAGAGACTACACCGACAGTCACGTATACGAGGAGTTTCTCAAACGGCACAGAGCTGCGCTTCCCAAGTTCAGCGCGTAGACGCTCAGACGGCGACAAAGTGGCTGAGGCGCTTCGCGGGTTGCAGTCCTGAGTCACTCTGGACTCCCCCACCGCGAAGCGTCTTTGCCTCTTAGCGCCTGTCTGCCCGCCTGTTGACGATCCGATTACTGAGCAAAATCGAAGGCGCCCGCCATGTCGTCGGCGTTCGCGTCTCTCTCCGCCAATGGCTGCAAGCCCCAGCGGTGCTCGATCAGCGCAGTGAAGCACGGTAGAACCAGGCAGGCGGGAAGTTCGGGGGCGACTGTGACGACGGAGTACCTGACGGCGAACAGGGCAGTAACTACTAGGTTACTGCTGCGCGGTCTCCGCTTGAAAGCCGTCCAGCTGGTGATCGTTCTTGCGCGCGATGAGATACAATGGAACGGCCAGGATCAAACTGGCACCGGAGTACAGCCACGCTTCGCCGATGCTCCTCAGCTTTGCCAGGTAGCCCCACCCCGACTGTCCCACCACGCCTCCCAGGTCCGCGAACAGCGAGTCCAGCGAAATGATCGTCGCTCGCTGCGCCGACGGAATGTGGGCGTTCAGGTATCCCTGTTTGACGGGGCCACCGAGCCCGAGCGCCACCGCGTAGATCAGGTAGCAACCGAGGGCCCCGAAGAACGCCGCCGGCCGCGGCAGCAGAAAGCCGCTCGTGGCGGCACCGATCACGGCGACGACCTGCACGCCGACCGAGCTGGCCAGGATACCCGTCCGGGTACGGATCACCTTGCTCACGCGACCCACCAGCGCGTTCCCGACGATCATCGCCAGCGACACGAGCGCCGCCACGGCCCCCGAGACCCACACGAACTCGCGTCCCAGCAGGTCGAGGAAGTAGCGCTGCCAGCTGTAGAACCCGAAGATCATGAAGCTCATCCCGACGAGCGAGGCGAACATCACGGGGCGCACCACGCGGTGGTGCAGCCCGAACGTCAGCCCCTCCACGAACACGCGCTGCAGCTCCATGGGAACGCGGCGCCATTCGAGGGCGCGCGGCGTGTAGCCCAGCTCCGGCATCGCTACCCAGGCCACCGCGAGCAGCGGCAGGAACGTGGCGGAGCGGACGAGATAGGGGATGGCGAGGTCGATCTGGCCGAGGAAACCGCCACCCAGGGTGCCGAGCAGCATCGCCGCGCCGAACACCATCTGCCCCCGGGCGAAGATCGGCTCCATCCCTTCCGTGTAGCCCGTCGCTTTCAGGGCGTCGACGAGCCAGGCGTCCACCGCCCCCGTGTAGAACGTGTAGCCCAGGCCGAGCAGCACCGACGTCCCCATGAACGACCAGAAGCCCCAGTGCCACACCGCGGTCGCCACATACAGGAGGGTCGAAACGAAAAGCGTGACGATACAGAGGATGAGCGAGACGCGGCGGCCCAGCGTGTCGGCCACGACGCCGGTCGGGATCTCGAACACCACCATCCCGAACGTGAAGGCGGCGTTGGTGAGCATCACCTGGAAGATGTCGAGGCCGGCGTGGAGCTTGAACAGAGTGTCCACGCCCCAGATCAGCGACGCCGCGAGATTGAACAGCCCCGTGATCAGGTAGTAGGACCGGATGATCCTGGTGCTCATCCCTCGAGTGCCGGTGCGGGTACGGGAATCGTGGACGGCGTGCGCCACGCGTGCCACGCGGTGGCCGCGAGAATCATGGCGCCGCCCGCGTAGACGCGCGGCCCCGGGGTCTCGCCGTGTATCAGCCACGCCCACACCGGCGACAGCACCGGCTCGACGAGTCCCACGAGCGCCACCTCGAGCGCCCGCACGGCGGCGACCGCACGAGAAAGGAAGACGTACGCCAGCGCGAGCTGAAACACCCCGAGGTAGACAACAACGACCCAGTCGCGCGGTGTCCCCGGGGTGAGCGGAAGGGCAAATGGCATAGCGATGAGAAAGATCATCACGTTGCCGGTGACCGCCGCTGCAGCAACCGGTCCATGATCACCGACGACATCCGACCCGCGCGTCCCCGGCCGCCGCGCCACCCAGCGATAGCCCATCACGGTCAGCGCCCAGCACACTGCGCACAGAGCGGCGAACATGTTGCCGAGGACCGGATTCGGCGCCGTGGCGAACTGCCGCCCGGGTGCCGACAAGAGCAGCGCCATGCCGACGACGAGCAATGCCATGTACTCGAGATCGCGCCGCGTCACGTGTTCGTGCAGCAGCACCGGTGCCAGGGCGAGAATGAACAAGGGATGCGTCGCCTGGATGAAAATCGCGCTCGCGGCCGTCGTCAGCCGGTTCGCCAGCACGAAGAACAGTCCGGCGCCCGCGTACGCCACCCCCACGATGGGCGAGCGCCAGCTCCAGCCGCGACGGGCTTCGGGGATGAGCAGCAGCATCGCGCACGCCGCCACCAGCGCCCGCCCCGCCGCGAGCTGCCAGACGCCGAAGCCGCACAGCTTGATCGCGGCCCCGCCGGTCGAAAACAGCACCGCCGCGGCGACGACCCGCAGCCGCGGGCTCATGGCACGGCCTGCGCCAGCCAGTCGTGGGCGATCGCATGCAGGTCTTTGTGTTCGATATCGGCCATGGCGTTGAGGCGGCGCATCTCCTCGTCGTCGATCTTGCCCCGCAGCTCGCCCAGCGCACGTCCCACCTCGGGGTGCTGCTCGAGCACCGCGTTGCGCACCACCGGAGCCGCCTCGTAGGGCGGGAAGTAGTGACGGTCGTCGACCAGCGCCACGAGGTGGAGCGCGGCGAGCTGGCCGTCCGTCGAATTGCCGGCGATCACGTCGATCTTCCCGTCGGCGAGCGCGCGGTAGGTCAGGCCGAGATCCATCGCGGTGGGTGGGGAGGCGAAGTGCAGACCGTACACCGCCGCCAGCCCGGGGAACCCGTCCGCGCGGTTCAGAAACTCGTAGCCGAACCCGGCGTGCCAGCGCGGGGCGACACGCGCGAGGTCGCTGATGGTGTGCAGCCCCAGGCGCTCGGCGTCAGCCTGGCGCACCGCGATGGCGAAGGTGTTGTTGAACCCGAAGGGATCGAGCCACACGAGGTTCCAGCGCTGCCGGTACTCCTGGGCAACCGCCTGGCGCACACTGTCGGCGCCGGGCCCGGTGGTGTGCTTCAAGACCGCGGTGTATGCCGTGCCCGTGTACTCCACGTAGAGGTCGATCTGCCCGGCGGTGATCGCGCTGTGACACACGAACGTGCCGCCCAGGTGCAGCTTGCGCTCGACCGTCAGTCCCGTGCGGCGCTCGATCTGCTGGGCGGCGATCTCGGCGAGCAGGTCCGATTCGGTGAAGTTCTTCGCCCCGACGATGACGCGGTTGGGGTGAGAACAGGAGGAAGCGAGGACGACACCGAGCAAGATGGGGATCCCTCTGCGACCGCCTATCGCCACACGAACCGCCTTTCCAGCATCCCGAGCAATCCGTCCGCGCCGAGCGCCAGGAGCGCCGCCGGCACCGCGCCCGCGAGAATCAGCGTGTTGTCCACGACCGCGACGCCGCGAAAGATGTAGACGCCCAGACCCCCCGCGCCAATCGCGGCCGCGATCGTCGCCGTCCCCACGCCGACCACCGTCGCGACGCGGATCCCGGCGAGGATCACCCCTGCCGAGAGCGGCAGCTCGACGAGGCGCAACAGCTCACCATCAGTCATCCCCATCCCGCGGGCGGCTTCGCGGACCGCCGGATCGATTCCCGAGATCCCCACGTAGGTATTGCGCACGATCGGCAGCAGCGCATAGACGACGAGCGCCACGATCGCGGTCCGCGCGCCGATCCCGCCCAGGAACGGGAGCGGGATGAGAAATCCGAACAACGCGAGACTGGGGATCGTCTGAAAAATGTTGGCGAGGCCGAGCACCGGTCCGCGCCACGCCGGCCGCCGGGTCAGGAGGATGCCGAGCGGCACGCCGATGGCGACCGCGATCGCCGTCGACACCAGCACGAGCAGCAGGTGCTCGCCCACGAGCCCCACGACCTCGCGCGTGTTGTCGAGGTAAAACCGGACCAGGTTCACGCCGCCGCCTCGAGGAAGGCGCGGACTTCCGGCTGCGAGGAGCGGCGGAACTCGTCCGGCGTTCCCAGGAACACGAGCCGCCCGTCCTGCATCAGGCCGATGCGTGTCCCCAGCAGCAGGCCTTCCCGTACGTCGTGCGTCACGAACACCATCGCTTTCCCGAGACGGGCGATGAGTCCCTTGAACTCGCGCTGCAGCTCGCTGCGCGTGATCGGGTCGAGCGCGCCGAACGGCTCGTCGAGCAGGAGCAGCGGCGGGTCGACGGCGAGCGCGCGGGCGACGCCCACGCGCTGGCGCTGGCCCCCCGAGAGCTCGTGGGGACGGCGCGCGGCGAAACGCTCCGGTGCGAGCCCCACGAGCGTCAACAGCTCCGTCACCCGGACGGCGATCCGCTGCGGCTCCCACCGCTCGAGGCGCGGCACGAGTCCGACATTCTCGGCGACGGTGAGGTGCGGCAGCAACCCGACTTCCTGAATGACGTAGCCGATGCCGCGGCGCAGCCGGAACGGTGCGACAGCGCCCGTCGGCCGCCCTGCGACGATGACGTCACCGGCGCTCGGCTCGATGAGGCGGTTGATCAGCTTGAGCGTCGTCGTCTTCCCTGAGCCGCTGCGCCCCAGCAGCACCAGGGTCTCCCCCGCTGCGACGGTAAACGACACCTCGTGCACGACGGGACGAGGTGGCGTGGTGCCGAGCCGGCAGCTCACCCCGCGCAGCTCGACCACCGCGGTCATCGCGGCCCCGCGAGGACCATCTGGAATCGCTCGTCGTCGCTCGTGCCGCGCCAGCGCACCGTGAGTCCGGCGTCGTCCAGGATGCGGAGAAACGTCGCGGCGTCGTACTTGTAGGAGTGATTCATGGCGAGGCGCTCGCCCGAGCGGATGTCGAGCGCTTCGCCGCCGAGGCGCGCCGCCACGTCGCGCGACGCCTGGAAGTGCTTGCGCAGCGGGTGCAGCCCCCGGAGCCGGTCGTCGATCACGTCCTCGAACACGATCGCGCCATCCGATTCCCCGATCCCGACCGCGTTGAGCGGTGCCCAGGCGAAGCGGCGGTTGAGCGGATTGTCATAGCCCGCAACGGTTTGCCCGCCGGCGTAGATCTCGCCGTCGACGAGCAGCGTGTCCTCGGGCCGCAGGAATTCCCGCAGCGCACGCGCTTCGGCGATCGGATCGAACGCCCCGAGGGTGTTGCCCAGCAGCATGACGAGACGCGGCGGGGCATCGGCCACAGGGGCGAGCGCGGCCAGATGCTCAGGTATCGTAAAGTTCGCCTTGATCCCCTGCGACCAGATCCCCGCGCCCAGCGCGCCGCCGACGGCCATCTCCAGCAGGGCCTGGCTGGCATCGACGGGAACGTAGCGGAGCCGGCGCCCGCTGGCTGCCAGCGCCTGGAGCACGAGCAGGTCCTTGTCGCCCTGGCCCGAGCCGAGACTCACGACTTCCAGCGATCCGCTCTGCAGCACGTCGGCCAAGTCGTTGGCAGACCGGGCGATCAGCGAGCGCGACCGTACGAAGTTGCGGTACGCTCCGTCGGAACACAGCGCGAGCCACGCGCGTACCGACAGGGGGAACCAGTAGAAGAACTTCTCGTCCAGCCGGCGCGCGACGAAGGAGGAAACAAAATCCTCCGCTAAAGCATTCTCAGTGAGAAGGGCTTGGATGGGGATCATGCAAGACGTAAGACTTACGGGTTGACGATTGTTCCGGCAACTCGTATGGTGGTCGAACCGGGTAGTCTCCCATTTCATCCTCACCTGGAGGACCGGATGCAGATCGTCGAAACTCATGAACTCGTGCCCAGCTGTCATCGTCCCGAGATCGTCGAGACGACCGAGCTCGTTCCCACCTGCCACACCTGAGGGAACAGCTGATGCACACGGGGGCCCGGGAGCATTCCGGGCCCCTTCTTTTTCCGGGCTCCGCCGCGCTCGGCCTGGGGGCCTGGGGAATCGGTGGCGCCGGATGGGGCGCACGGGCGGAGGAAGCCGAGCGGCTGGAGGCGATCACCCTGGCGTGCGAGCGCGGCGTCGTGTGGTTCGATACCGCTCCTACCTACGGCGACGGGGAATCGGAGCGGCTGCTGGGCCTCGCGCTCCGCCCGCATCGCGCCAAAATCCGCATCGCCACGAAGGTCGGACCGCGGGACGATCCGCGTCGCTCGCTCGAGCAGTCGCTGCAGCGGCTCGGCACCGACTACGTCGATCTCGTGCAGCTGCACGAAATCGCCGAGGGGTGGGAAGCGCGGCTCGAGACGCTGCACCGGCTGCAGCAGGCGGGGACAGCACGCGCCATCGGCGTGTGCAACGCGAGCCACGTCGAATTGAGCCGCGCGCTGCGCGTCGCGCCGATCGCGGCATATCAAGGCCCATACAACCTCTTCGATCGTGATGTGGAGGAGCGCCTGCTGCCGCTGTGTCGTGACCACGACCTCGCCTTCCTCGCGTACCGTCCGCTCGCCGCGGGGCTCCTGGGCGGAGGATTTTCCGGGCTGCCGCGCTTCTCCGATGGCGACCACCGGACGAAGCTGTACTGGTTTCGCGGCGCCGAGTTCGCGCGCCGTTCCCTGGTGATCGCGAGGTTGACGGACTTGGCCGCCGGCTTGCGAATCTCCCTCCCCGCCCTGGCGCTGCGCTGGCTGCTGTCGCGCGCGGGCGTAACGATCGTTCTCGCGGGCGCGCGGCGGGCGGCGCATGTCGCCGACAATCTCACGGCGCAGGTCACTCCCCTGGACGACGCCACGGGCCGCGAGATCGACGCCGCCTTGCGGAGCGCGTTTCGGTTGCCGGCGGCGACGAGCGCTGCCGCCGCGGAGGCCCGGAGCTGGGGTCCGCGCGAGCGCTTCATTGTCGAACACCTCGATGGCCAGGCAACGCCGGAGGCGATCGCCGCGGCGTGGACCGACCGCGGGGAGCAACCGATGGTCGCAGCGCAGGTGAAGGTATTCGCCGATCAACTTCTCGATTCGGGACTGGCCCAATGACTCCCGCGATCCTTGGCGCGACGCTGGCCGCGTTGCTGCAGACACCCCAGGTCGCGGCCCCGTTGGACTCCGCCACGGTGGTGATGCGGGGGTTTCACTTCGCCTCCGGCGACACGCTTTCCGATGTGCGGCTCTTCTATCACACGATGGGCCACATCCGCAGGGACGCTGCCGGGAAGGTGCGCAACGCCGTGCTCATTCTCCACGGCACCGGCGGCTCAGGGGGACAATTTCATAGCCCGGCATTCATCGAGCTGTACGCCCACGGCGCGCCGCTCGACACCGGGACGATGTACGTCATTCTCCCCGACAACATCGGCCACGGCCGCTCCAGCAAGCCGAGCGACGGGCTGCGCGCTGCGTTCCCGCATTACGGCTATCAGGACATGGTCGCGCTGCAGTATCGCCTCGTGACGGAGGTGCTGCACGTCAATCACCTCCGTCTCGTCATGGGGACGTCGATGGGCTGCATGCACGCCTGGATCTGGGCCGAGCGCTACCCCGATTTCATGGACGGTGTCGTGCCGCTCGCCTGCGCGCCGACGCAGATCGCGGGCCGCAACCGCATGATGCGGCGCATGATTATCGACGACATCCGCAACGACCCCGCCTGGAAGAGCGGGGCCTACACAGAGCAGCCGCCTGGGCTCAGTGCCGCGCTGCAGGTCCTGTTCCTGATGGGTTCGAGCCCGATGCAGCTCCAGCGGAGCGCGCCGACGCGGGACGCGGCCGATTCCAGTATCGAAAGTTGGCTCGCCCAACGGGCCGCCACGACCGACGCCAACGACATGTTGTATCAGTTCGATGCCTCGCGGGACTACGACCCGAGCCCCGATCTCGAGCGCATCACGGCGCCGGTGCTGGCGATCAACTCCGCCGACGACGTGATCAACCCCCCCGAGCTGGGGCTGATGGAGCGGTTGATGCCGCGCGTCAAGAACGGCCGCTTCGTCCTCGTCCCGATCGGGCCGAAGACGCGCGGGCACGGCACGCACACGGTGGCGGCCGCGTGGCGCGAGTGGTTCGACCCGTTCGTGGCGAGCCTGCCGGCGCGGTGAGTGAGAGCACCCCATGCGCGACGTGATGGTCGGAGCGTTCTATAACCCGCACCTCGGCCGGGAGCTGGCCCAGGGAACCGGCATCGACCACCTGGCGATGGCCGATCCGCCGCGCGGCGACGATCCCTGGTGGCCCGCGATCCGCGACCGCTACACCCTCCTGCTGCACGACTATCTCGGGCAGCTCTCCGAGCCGCTCGACGAGCCGGCGATCCAGCGGGCTCGGTCGCTCGCGGCGCTGTACCACACGCCGTGGGTCGCCGAGCACTTCCAGTGCCTGCACACCGAGGACGGGACGTACAATCTCAATTACGTTTTCCCGCCGCTCTACACCGAAGAGTTTCTCGACCGCTTCGTCGCCAATGCCAACGCGCTCAAACGACGGTTGGACCAGCCGCTCGTGATGGAGAATATCCCCGGCTTCTTCGACGTGGCGGCGAGCCGCATCCCCGAGGCCCAATGGCTGCGGCGCTTCTTCGAGCGGACCGAGGTGGGATTTCTCCTCGATCTCCCGCATATCTGGCTCGAGGCGCACTATCACGACATCGACCCCCGAAGGTTTCTGGATGACTTTCCGCTGGAGCGCGTCGTCGAGGTGCACGTCGCCGGCGTGGCAGAGGATCGCGACCTTCAGGGGCCGTGGATCGCCCCGACCGCACCGTCGGAGGAGATGCTGGACTTCATGGCGCACGCGGTGGACCGCTGCCCCGGAGTCCGTGCCGTGACGTTCGATGCCTTCGCGCCGACGCTCACCGGCGACGTGCTGTTCGCGAGCGTTGCGCGCATCCGGGAGGCGCTGGGCAATTGAATACGCTGCTGCTCCTCGCGCAGGTGGTGCGCCTGCCGCTCGACTCGCTGCCGGTCGTCGCCCGGATCCCCGTTGCCACCCGGCCTGACTGGCTCGCCATGGGGTTCGGCTCGGTCTGGGTAGTGGACTACACGCCCCCTTCTGTCGCCCGGATCGACCCCGCCACCAATCGGGTCGTGTCGTCCATTCCACTCCCTGGAGACGGCTGTCTGGGAATCGCCGTCATGGGCGACGCCGTGTGGGTGCCCGACTGCACTCATCACGTGGTCGTCCAGATCGACCCCGCCACGAATGCCGTGGCGCGGTCGGTGGCGATCGACTTCCGGGTGGATGACGAGGGTGCGTTCGCTGCGGTCGCCGGCAGTCTCTGGGTATTCGTCACCGACAGCACGGCCGCGATGTCGACGCTGGTGCGCGCCGACGCGACGAACGGCGCAATTCAGGCGCGCATTGCGGTCGGCCCGGGTTCATACGTCGTCGCCGGTGATTCCGCCGCGCTGTGGGTTTCGAGCACGCGCGGCGCCGTGTTGCTGCGCATCGATCCCAGGAAAAACGCCGTCGTCGCGAGCGTGCCGCTCACGCCCCGGCCCAAGTTCCTCACGGTGGGCGAAGGAGGTGTATGGGTGCTGCATCAGCGCACAGGGTCAGTCTCCCTGATCGATCCGGCAGCCAATGAGTACGCGACATCGGTCGCTGCGGGCGTCCCGACCCCGTGGGGCGACATCACGACCGGCGCGGGTGCGGTGTGGGTGAGCGTCGACGGGACGCCGGTCACGCGGATCGATCCGGCGACGCACGCCGTGACGCATCAGTTCGTCGGCGGATCGGGTGCCGACGCTATTCGCTACGGATTCGGATCGCTGTGGGTCTCCGACCACGAGCACGGCATGGTGTGGCGGATCGATCCGAAGCGGATCGCTCCGCCTGCAGGAGCCCGGCACTGAGCGACCGGGCCGTGCAGGATGCCGTGATCCGCGCCCTCGCCGACGCCCCGTTTCGCGCTTCGCCCGAGTGGCGCCGGCGTGAGCTGGCCGAAGAGGACCGGCTCGACCGCTTCGCCAAATTCCTGGCGCGGCACTATTACTACGAGCGCCTCGTCCACTTCTTTCGATACTCGAGAGCCTTGGCGCGCGTCACGGGGCGCGCCCCGGAGACCGTGCTCGGCAGTGCGGATTTCGACCGGCTGCTGCCGACGATCGTGCTCGGGAGCCGGGCCTCCGCGGTGGCGGTCGCCGAGCTCACCACGACGCACCTCGTGGGCGGTCGCGTGACCGCGATCGGCTACCACGACGACCTGCTGCGCTACCAGCAGGCGATGATGGTCGTCGAGTCGGGAGCGCGGGTGTGGCGGGATGGGTACAGCGGGGACGAGCCGGGCCCCAGAGCGTCGCGCCCCGTCAAAGTGGAGGGAACGATCTTGCTCGAGCTGCGGCACGATCTGCCGGCCGTCCTGCCGCTCTTGCTGCGGGACTGGACCGTCGCTCCCGACGCCCCGGAGCAGGCGACCACGTTGCTCATCGCGCGCTCGGCGCACGGTCGCGTCTCCGTCGCGCGCACGACCACGACGATCGCGACCGTGCTCGAGCTGGCGGACGGGCGCACGTCGTTCGATGATCTGGCGCGGGAAGCGGGCTTGCGGCCCGGCGAGCTCGAGGCCACGCTCGAGAGACTGGTGGAGATCGGCGCGGTGCGCTTCTCCACCGGCAGCTGATGAGTCGCACCCCTGTTCTCGCGCTCCTCGGTGCTGTCGGTTTGGCATGCGCGGGCAGTCACGCACCTCCACCTCCACCTCTTCCATCAGTGCCGCCCGTGACTCACGTCGATCCCATCGATTCGCTGTTCGCCGACTATAGCGGCGCCGTTCCCGGTGCCAGTGTGATCGTGATCCAGAGCGGACGCGTCGTGCTGTCTCGTGCCTACGGGATGGCGGATCTCAAGAACGGGGTCGCCGCGACGCCGCGGACCGATTACCGCCTCGCCTCGGTCACCAAGCAGTTCACCGCCATGGCGATCATGCTGCTCGTGAAGGACAGGAAGCTCGGGCTTGACCTGCCGGTCCGGGACATCCTCACCGAGATGCCGCCAGCGTCGCACCAGGTGACGATCCGCAATCTCCTGAACCACACCTCCGGCGTGCTCGATTACGAGGATCTGATTCCCGATACACAAACGGTGCAGGTGCACGACGCAGACGTCTTGACACTGCTTTCGGCCCGCGACTCGATGAATTTCGCGCCCGGGACGCACTACCGGTACAGCAACTCCGGGTATTGTCTGCTGGCGTTGATCGTGGAACGCGTCTCCAGGATGCCGTTTGCCCGGTTCCTCCACGAACGGATTTTCGAGCCGCTCGGCATGACGGCGAGCCTCGCGCACCTGGACGGGACCGACACCGTCCCGAACCGCGCCTACGGGTACACGCCCGACTCGGGGCGATTTCTCGCCACCGACCAGAGCGTGACGAGCGCAACGCTGGGCGATGGCGGCGTGTACACCTCGGTCGAGGATCTGGTGCACTGGGATCAGGCGCTCTATCCGGGCGGGTTGATGGACTCGGCGACGATGGCGCAGGCGACGACTCCGCCCGTCCTGCCGAGCGATTCGACCCAGTACGGCTTTGGGTGGTTCATCGACACCTACCGCGGCGTCCGGCGCTGGCGCCACACCGGTGAAACGAGTGGATTTCGCAACGCGATCCAGCGCTACCCCGACCGCCATTTCACCGTCATCATCCTGACCAACCGCAACGGCGGCGATCCCGCGACGATTGCCGAGCGCATCACCGATCAGCTGCTGTTGCACCCCTGACATTTCAGCCGGGAGATCTCTGCATGAGCGAGCGACGGGAGTTTCTCGAAACGCTGGCCCTGGGTGGCGTCGCGTTGGCGGTCGGCGCGTGCGCGACCGGCCGATCCACGAACGAGGCGCCGCTCCCGGCCGCACCGCCGGCCACCAAAGAGGGACCCTGGGACTCGAGCTGGCTCGACCAGCTCACGGCGAAGCACAAACAGATCTTCGATGTCTCGGCGTATGCTGACGGCGGCGGACTGTTCTACGCCAAGAATTACTTCAACGCGCATCGCGATGCGTTTGGGATGACCTATCCCGATGTGCAGGCGGTGCTCGGGATCCACGGCGACGCCTACCCCATCGTGTTCGGCGACGCGATCTGGGCCAGGTACGACCTGGGGCGGCGGGTGAAGGCCAAGGACCCGCGCACTGGGAAACCCGCGCTGCGCAACGTCCTCTGGCAGCCGCGCGAGGGTGAGGAGATGTACGAGTACTCGGTCAACGCGCTGCAGCCCCGTGGGGCGAAGTTCATCCTGTGCAACAACGTGCTGCGATTCGTCACGCGAACACTGGCGCAGGAAACGCGGGCGACCTACGACGCGACGCGCGCCGGGTTGATCGCGGGCTTGCTCCCCAACGTGACCGTCGTGCCCGCCATGGTCGTCGCGCTCGGGCTTGCCCAGGAGCGGGGCTGCGCCTACGTCTACGCGGGTGCTTGAGTGGACGTGCAGATCTTCGGCACGCACAAGAGCGCCGACACCCGCGCCGCGTTACGCTTCTTTGCAGAGCGCCGCATCCGCACGCACTTCGTGGACCTGAACGAAAAAGCCGCGAGCCCGCGCGAGCTGGAGCGGTTCGCGCGGAAGTTCGGCGTGCAGGCCCTGATCGACCGTGGCTCGAAGCGGTTTGCGGCGCTGGGCCTCGGCACCGCCCAGCTCACCGACACCCGCTGGCTCGAGAAGCTCGCGCTCGAGCCGCTGCTGCTGCGCCAGCCGCTGGTGCGGCAGCAGAACGAGCTGACGATCGGCGCCGCTCCCGACGTCTGGAAAGCGTGGGTGACGAAGCCTCCTGGTTAACGCTCGCGCCACCCCGGCGTCACAGAGGACCGTATGCGATTTCTCGCCGCGCTCTTCATCTGTACCGCTCTCGCCGCTCCGGCCGCGCGCGCCCAACGGCCGCTCACGCCGCACGACTCCGCGCTCCATGCGCTGAATCGTCTCGCCTATGGTCCGCGCCCCGGGGACGTCGACCGCGTGGCGGCGCTCGGCGTGATGAGCTGGATCGACGCCCAGCTGCACCCCGATCGCATCCCCGACCCCGAGGTCGAGCGGCGCGAGAGCGCCTTTCCCATTCTCGATGAAGACCCGGCTACGCTGGCGCGGGCGCTCGCCACCGTGCGGCAGCAGCGCATCGCCGCGCGGCGCGACGGCTCAGACAGCGGGATGCCGCCCGCATGGCGGCAGCGGGTGCCGGTCGATTCGCAGGCCGCACGGCGGGTGCGTCAAACAATGGGCCAGCTGCAGCAGCTCGCCGTGATGCGCGCGGTCCGCTCCCAGCGCCAATTACAGGAAGTGATGGTCGATTTCTGGACCAACCACTTCAACGTGTTCTTCGGCAAGGGCGCCGACCGGGCGTTCACGCCGTCCTACATCGAGCGCACGATCCGCCCCCACGCGCTGGGGCGCTTCCAGGATCTGCTGCTCGCGACCGCGAAGAGCCCGGCGATGCTCTTCTATCTCGACAACTGGCAAAGCGTCGCCCCGGGCGCCGTACCGCCGGCGCTGGCGCGCATGGCCCGCATCGACGACGCGCGACGCGAGCAGATGCTGGCGCGGATGCCGCAGGGACTGAACGAGAATTACGCCCGCGAGCTGATGGAGCTGCATACGCTCGGCGTGGATGGCGGGTACACGCAGCAGGATGTGATCGCGGTCGCGCGGATTCTCACCGGCTGGAGCATCGAGCGGCCGCAGCAGGGCGGCGGCTTCCGGTTCAACGACTGGGCGCACGACTACGGCGAGAAGACGGTCCGGGGAGTGCGCTTCCCCGCCGGACACGGCATGGACGAGGGCGTGCGGCTGCTCAAGCTGCTCGCTCAGGATCCCGCCACGATGCACCACGTGAGCCGCCAGCTGTGCGCGCGGTTCGTGAGCGACGTGCCGCCCGACGGCTGCGTCGACGCCGCGGTGGGCGCGTGGAGCCGATCCGACGGCGATATCGCCGCGGTGCTGCGAGCGATTTTTCAGTCGCCGGAGTTCTGGTCCGACCAGGCGGTGCGCGCCAAGGTCAAGACGCCACTCGAGTTCATGGTGAGCGCGGTCCGCGCCACGGGCGGCGATCCCGACACGACGCCGCGGCTCGCGCAGGTGATCGGACGGCTCGGCGAGCCGCTCTATGCCCAGCCCTCGCCGGCGGGATATCCCGAATCCCAAGAGGATTGGGTCAACTCCGGTGCGTTGCTGCTGCGCATGAATATGGCGGTGGCGTTGGCCGCCGGCCGTCTCCCCGGCGTCACCATCGGCCTCGACAGCCTCGTCCCCGCGACGGGCGATGCCAACGCGTTGATCGAGACGGTCGACGTTCGACTCCTGGGCGGCATCCTCACGACCCACAGCGACGATGTGCTGCGCCGTGAAGTCGGCGATGTGCGGGATCCCGTTGCAGCACGGGCCCTGGTGGTCGGGCTGGCGCTCGGCGGACCGGAGTTTCAGAGGCAGTGACGGTAGGGGACGGTAGGGGACGGCAGGGGACGGTAGGGGACGGCAGGAGACGGTATGGGAGGAGTAATGGCGATATCCAGAAGAGTCTTCGTGAAATCCGGCGGACTAGCCTTGTTCAGCCTCGGTCTCGATCCATTGTTCTTGGCTCGTGCCGCCTTTCTCCCCTACCGTCCCCTACCGTCTCCTACCGCCCCTGACCAACCGGTTTTTGTTTGTCTCTTCATGCGCGGGGCCGTTGACGGCCTCAACGTGATCGTGCCGCACGGCGATCCCTTCTACTACAGAGAGCGCCCCCGCATCGCCGTGCCGGCGGCCGACGTCGTGGACCTGGACGGCCACTTCGGGTTGCACCCCGCGCTCGCCGCCCTGAAGCCATTATGGGACAACAAGAGCCTCGCCGCAGTGCATGCCGTCGGCTCCCCCGACTCGACGCGCAGCCATTTCGACGCCCAGGACTACATGGAGACCGGGACGCCGGGAGCGAAGGCGACGCCAGACGGGTGGCTCAACCGTTACTGCCAGCACGACGCCGAGCACGCCAACACGCCGTTCCGCGCGGTGGCATTCGGACCGGAGTTGCCGCGCATTCTCGCGGGCTCGGCACCGTCGCTCGCGATCGACGATCTCCAGGCATTCGGGCTGCGCGTGCCGCAGCCGGGGGCGCGCGACAAGCTGACGCGTGCCTTCGAGGCGCTGTACCAGGGCGCCGAGACGGGACTGCTCGCGGCGAGCGGGCGCGAAAGCTTCGAGGCGGTGCAGCGGCTGCAGCAGGCAAACCCGCTGCAATACCAGCCGGACCACGGCGCCGAGTATCCGCGCGGCCGCATCGGGCACGCGCTGCTGCAGATCGCCCAGCTCATCAAGTCCGATGTGGGACTGCGGGTCGCCTTCCTCGACGCCACCGGCTGGGACACGCACGTCAATCAGGGGTCGAGCGCAGGGCAGCTCGCCGCGCGGCTGCAGGAGCTGGGCGGCTCGCTCGCCGCGTTCGCGACCGACCTGGGCGAGCGGATGCGCAGCGTCGTCGTGCTGACGATGTCGGAGTTCGGCCGCACGGTGCGCGAGAACGGCAACAGCGGCACCGATCACGGCCACGCCACCGCGATGCTCGCCCTCGGCGGCCCCGTCCGGGGCGGCCGGGTGCTGGGGAAGTGGCCCACCCTCGATCCCGCCGCACGGTTCGAGGGACGGGACCTGGCGGTCACGACGGACTTCCGCGATCTGTTCGGGGAGATCCTGGCGCGGCACTTGGGCGCGACCGACTTGCATCCGGTTTTTCCTGGATACGCGGTGAGACCGGAGCAGTATCCGGGAGTCATACGGACCTAGAAGACGTACGGAAGAAGCGTATGGCTTGAGGCGTAGGGAAGAACCGTAATTTTCGACTCACGACTCGTCCGTACGTATTCTCACCTTACGCCTTTTCCCTACGCCGTTAGTCTTAACGCGTGGACCTGCCCCTCGAGCTGGTCGCCGCAGCCCGCGATTCCAGGACGGTTTCGGAGTTCTGGGATCGCGCGGCGGCCGCTGTGCGTGACTGGTCGGGCGCCGCGCACGTCGTGCTGCGCTACGAGGGGCAACGCCAGCGCGGCACCGTGAAGACCGACGGCCAGCCCAGCGCCCTTCCCCGGCTCGTCGTGTGGAGCGACGCCGAGCGTCGCGTCGAGGCGGAGCTGCACACCCTCCCTGCCGGCAAACCGGACGACGGTCTGGACGCCGCCCTCGAGCTGACCGGACAGCTCGCGGCGATGGTCGGGCAGCGCGCGGCGCTGGAGCACGACCAGCGCCTCGGCAATTTCGTAATCGAGCTGTCGCGCTGGCTGCTCGCCGCTCCCGAGCGCGATCTGATGCTGCGCTACACGCTGCAGAGCGTGATGCGCCTGTATGACGCCGAAGGAGCCTACGCGGCGCTGCTCGAGCCGGGGGACGACCAGCTGCGTATCGTCGTGGCGCTGGGGCGGTCGGCGGAGCTTCACGGCATGCGGATCCCGCTCGACCAGAGTACGACGGGGCGCGTGGTGAAGAGCGGCGAAGCCCTGATCACCGACAACGTGCGCGAGGAGCCGGATATCTACCTGCCGCCGTCGGCGTTATCGGCGGCGCACGCGCGGGCGGCGCTGATCGTGCCGCTGCAATCGGCAACCGGGGTGCTCGGCGCGATCGGCCTGGTGCGGTACCGGCGCGGCGGGGCGGACGCGCCTCCGCCGCCGGTGTTCACGCTCGCTGACCTGCACTTCTTCATGGGCGTCGCCGCCCACGTGGCGGGCGGGCTCGAGCTGAGCAACGCCGTCCACACGACCCGCGCGACCGCCGACCGGGCGGTCGCCATGGTCAACGCGAGCCCACTGCCCCTGATGCTGGTGGACGGCGACGGCCGCCTGCACCTCGTCAACGATGCGGGGCGACGCGTGCTGGCGCTGCAGGACGCCGCCGCGGTCGGCACGCGGCTCGCCGATCTGGGCATCACGCTGGCGGAGGGGTCGCTCGCCGAGGCGTTGGCCACGGCGCGAACCGACGGACCCTGGCATGGCCGGGTCCTCGTGACCCTGGCGACGGGCGACCGCCGCATCTGCGACTGCACTGTGACCGATCTCGAGGGACTCGGCTCGCGCGACCTGCTCGTCGCGCTGTACGACCGCACCGAGGAGCTGCGCGCGCAGCACGAGATGGTGGCGCGCGAAAAGCTCGCGACGGTCGGCGAGATCGCGAGCGGCGTGGCACATGAGGTGAACAACCCGCTCGCCACCATTCGCATGGAAGCGGAGCTCTTGAGCAGCGACGCAAACCCGGACACCGGAGAAGCGGCGCGGTCGATCATCCGGGAGGTGGACCGCGCCGCGAGCATCATCCGCAGTCTCATGCAGCTGGTGCGCCGCACCGACATGACCCCGACTCCCGTCCAGCTCAATCACATCGTGCTGGACCTGACCGAGATCCGTCGCAGCGTGTTGCGCTCCGAGAACGTGACCGTACAGACCGATCTCGACGAGTCGGCGCCGCTCGTGCTCGGGCTGGGTCAGGAGCTGATGCAGGTGATCCTGCACCTCGTCAACAACGCCGAGCACGCGGTGCGAGACCACCCACCGGGCACCATCCGCATCACCACGCGGGCGCGGGATGGGTGGGTGCGCCTCCTGGTCGAAGATTCGGGACACGGCGTGCGACCGGATATTCGCAACCGGATTTTCGAGCCGTTCTTTTCTACGAAGAGTCCCGATGAAGGCTCGGGACTTGGGTTGACCGTCTGTCAACGCGTCGTCAGTGGGTTAGGCGGGCGGATCCGAGTAGAAGAGTCGGACTTGGGGGGAGCGCGGTTTGTGGTAGAAATACCGGCTGCCCCCCTGCGGAGCGTGGAGGAGCTCGATATCAGGTGAGAATGAGCCTGCGGTACATCAACAGCACAACGAAGCCGTACACCCCAATGGCTGCGAGCAGCAGGCCAAACGGGCGGTCGCTCCCGAACTTGTACGCACCCGCTGCGACATACGCCAGACTCGCCACGAATCCCAGCGCCAGAACTTCTTTACGGCCCATCAGGATCCCGAAGACGTAACCCCAACTGAATCCCGCGAGCGCGAGCAGCGGCACGCCCAGACGCAGAATGTGCCCCACATCGATGAGGTTGAGCCCTCCCGCGAACATGCAGAACAGGCCCAGCACGGTGTAACTGGCGAGGTGCAGCGCGAGCGGCAGGGGAACCGTGTGCATCACGGCACTGCGGGATGACGTCGTCATACGGTAAAATTAACAGTCAGCGCCCAGCCATGCGAGTCACGCGCACCTACCTCGAGCTGCAGAGTCCCGGTCAGTTTCGACCGGCGTTCGGGACCCATCCCGACATCACGGTGGCGTACGTGCCCGCGCCCGCCCCGGGGCTGTACCGGCAGTGTTACCGCAGCGTGGGCGAGGCGTATCACTGGCGCGACCGCTGGGATTGGACCGACGAGGAGATCCGCGCCCACCTCGCCGCCCCCGCGATCACCTTCTTTCTCGCGCGGCGCCGCGACGTCCTTGCCGGGTACTACGAGCTGCGCCAGGTGCCGGAGGACCATTCCGTCGAGGTCGCCTACTTCGGCGTCGCTCCCGCGGAGATCGGTCGCGGATTGGGAAAACATCTGCTGTCGTGCGCGGTGCGCGACGCCTGGGCGCTCGGGCCCGTACGCGTGTGGTTGCACACCTGCACGCTCGATCACGCCAACGCGCTGCCGAATTATCTGGCGCGCGGCTTCGTCCCTTATAAGCGCGAGGAGTACGAGGTAGATTTGGTCACATGAACTTCTCGTTCCAGCTTTCCAAACGGGCCAAATGGATCATCGCCGGCATCGTGGCCGTTCCGTTCCTCATCTTTTCGATCTACACGTGGTCGGCCCTGACCTACAGCTTCTCCAAAGGAGACCGCGGGCCGGGCTACGTCCAGAAGTTCTCGCGCAAGGGCTGGATCTGTAAGACCTGGGAGGGCGAGTTGGCTATGCTGCCCCTGCCCGGCACCGTTTCCCCGGAGCGGTTCGACTTCACCGTCCGAGACGGTAACGTCGCTCAGTACATCAACGCCTCCCTCGGCAAACGCGTCGTCTTGACGTACGAACAGCACAAGGGTCTCCCCACGAGCTGCTTCGGCGACACCGAGTACTTCGTTACCGCCGTCAAGGTCATCGCTCAGTGACCACCTCCAACAGCTTCGACGCGCGCTCCAGCCTGGCGGTCGGCGCCCGCCGCTACGAGATCTATCGCCTCGCCGCTCTCGAAAAGCGCGGCCTCGCCGTTGCCGCACTTCCTTACTCGCTCAAGATCCTGCTCGAAAACCTGCTGCGGCTGGAGGACGGCCGCACCGTCACCGCGGCCGACGTCGAGAAGCTGGCGCGCTGGGCGCCCGGGCGGGTGCCCGCCAGCGAGATCGCGTTCATGCCGGCGCGGGTCCTGATGCAGGACTTCACCGGCGTCCCGGCCGTCGTCGATCTCGCCGCGATGCGCGACGCCATGGCGCAGCTGGGCGGCGATGCCCAACGCGTCAACCCGCTGCTCCCCGTCGAGCTCGTGATCGATCACTCGGTGATCGTGGACGAGTTCGGCACCAAGACGGCGTTTCAGGCCAACGCCGAGCTCGAGTTCCACCGCAACCGCGAGCGCTACGCGCTGCTGCGCTGGGCGCAGCAAACGTTCCAGGGCTTCCGCGTCGTGCCCCCCGACACGGGGATCGTGCACCAGGTGAACCTCGAGTACCTGGCGCGCGTCGTCTTCACCTCCGAAGGAAAGACAACGCAGGCGTATCCCGACACCGTGGTCGGGACCGATTCCCACACCACCATGGTGAACGGGCTCGGCGTCCTGGGCTGGGGGGTCGGCGGCATCGAAGCCGAGGCGGCGATGCTGGGACAGCCGGTGTCGATGCTGATCCCCGAAGTCGTGGGATTCCGGCTCACCGGCAAGCTGGCCGAGGGCGCGACCGCCACCGACCTCGTCCTCACCGTCACCGAAATGCTGCGCAAGAAAGGCGTCGTCGGGAAATTCGTCGAATTCTACGGCCCCGGGATCGCCACGCTGCCGCTCGCCGACCGCGCCACGATCGGCAACATGGCCCCCGAGTACGGAGCGACCTGCGGCATTTTCCCCGTAGATGCGGAGACGTTGCGCTACCTCGAGTTCACGGGACGCCCCAAAGAGCAGGTCGCGCTGGTCGAAGCGTACTGCAAGGAGCAGGGGTTGTTTCACACGCCGCAGTCCCCCGAGGCGGCCTACTCCGACACGCTGCGCCTCGACCTCGGCACTGTGGAACCGAGTCTCGCGGGACCGCGGCGCCCGCAGGACCGCGTCGCGCTCGCCAAGGTCCGCGACAACTTCCTCGCGGCGCTGCCGACGTTGATCAAGCCCACTTCGCCCATCGCTGCTCCGGTGGGTCGCTGGGAGAGTGAAGGCGGCGGGACCGCCGTCGCCGCGGCTCCGGCGCGACCGACGCACGTGACCCTCACTATCAACGGCGAGGATTGTCAGCTGCGGCACGGATCGGTCGTGATTGCGGCGATCACGAGCTGCACCAACACCTCGAATCCTTCCGTGATGATCGCCGCGGGACTGCTCGCGAAGAAGGCGGTGGAGAAAGGCCTGCGCACCGCACCGTGCGTGAAGACCAGTCTCGCCCCCGGGTCGAAGGTCGTGACCGAGTATCTCGATCAGGCGGGCCTGACCCCGTACCTCGAGCAGCTGCGCTTCAATCTGGTGGGGTACGGCTGCACCACCTGCATCGGCAATTCGGGCCCGCTCCCCGATGAGGTGTCGGCGGCGGTCGCCGAGGGCGAGCTGGTCGTCTGCTCCGTGCTCTCGGGGAATCGCAACTTCGAGGGGCGCATCCAGCAGGAGGTGCGCGCCAACTACCTCGCGTCCCCGCCGCTCGTCGTCGCCTACGCCATCGCGGGCACCGTCGATATCGATCTCCAGAAAGACCCGCTCGGCGAAGGGGAGGACGGCAAGCCCGTCTACCTGCGCGACATCTGGCCGAGTGAGAAGGAAGTGGACGGCCTCATCGCGAGCTCGATCAAGTCGGCGATGTTTCACAAGTCGTACGGTGAAGTGTTTACCGGCGATGAGCGCTGGCGCGGGCTTCCGGTGCCCGCGGGCGACCGTTTCGCATGGGAGAAGGACTCGACCTATATCCGGCAGGCGCCGTATTTCGACGGGTTAGCGCGCACGCCGTCCCCGGTGCAGGACATCACCGGCGCCCGGGTGCTGTGCGTGCTGGGCGACTCGGTCACCACCGACCACATCTCGCCCGCCGGGTCGATCAAGAAGACCAGCCCCGCCGGGCAGTACCTCGTGTCGCACGGCGTCCAGCCGATCGATTTCAATTCGTACGGCGCGCGCCGGGGCAATCACGAAGTGATGGTGCGCGGCACCTTCGCGAACGTGCGGCTCAAGAACCTGCTCGCTCCCGGCACTGAAGGTCCGGTCACGCGGCATCTCCCCGGTGGACAGGAGATGACGATCTACGACGCGTCGGTGCAGTACCAGGCCGAAGGAACGCCGCTCATCGTGCTCGCCGGGAAGGAATACGGCTCCGGCTCCTCACGCGATTGGGCGGCGAAGGGCCCCCGCCTGCTGGGTGTCCGCGCCGTGATCGCGCAGAGCTACGAACGAATCCATCGCTCGAACCTCGTGGGGATGGGGATTCTGCCGTTGCAGTTCGCGGCGGACCAGAGCGCCGCGACGCTGAAACTGACCGGCGAAGAGACTTACGATTTCACCGGGCTGGAGGCTTTGCTGACCGAGGGATTTCCCAAGGGGAAATCGTGTGCGGTGAACGCGACTCGCGCCGATGGGTCGAGCGTCGCATTCACCACGACGATCCGTATCGACACGCCCCAGGAGCTGCAGTACTACCGCCACGGCGGCATTCTCGAGTACGTGCTGCGCCAACTCGCATCTGGTACCACCTGAAAGCCCCGATCACCGCCGCCCTCTTCGCGTTGGGGGCCATCGCCTGCGGGTCGCGTGCGACGCCGCTCGACCTCGTAGCCCTGAGCTCCAGCACCGACCACAGCTGCGGCATCAGGCGCAACGGCGGCATCGTCTGCTGGGGAGACAACGAGGACGGCGGCCTCGGGAACGGCTCCCGACAGCCGTCGTCCACGGCGCGACCGATCGCGGGGGCGTTGAGGTTCCGGATCGTGGCGGCGGGCGGCAGCAACAGCTGCGGCGTTGCCATCGACAGCTCGGCGTACTGCTGGGGCGAGGGCGCGATGGGACAGGTCGGCTACGGCGTCATGGCCGACACGGCGACCCCGGTGCGCCTCTCCGGCGGCTTCGCGATCGCCGCGATCAGCATGTCGAGCATGCACGGCTGCGCCGTCACCACATCCGGCGTCGGCTACTGCTGGGGCGACAATACCACCGGACAGCTCGGGAACGGCAGCAATGCGATGACCGGTGTGCCGGTGCGCATCGCCGGCGGCTTGTCGCTCGCATCCGTGCATACGGGCTTCGGGTATTCGTGCGGCCTGACGCGCCAGGGAGCCGCCTATTGCTGGGGCAGCAACTACGCGGGAAAGCTCGGCACGGGACGTGCCGCGGACAGTCCGCTGCCCGTCCCCGTGGCCGGGGGACTCACGTTCCTGGCGATCAGTACCGGGGCCGGCCACGCCTGCGGCGTGACGCCGGATGACCTCGTGTACTGCTGGGGCAGCGGCGCGTATGGAGCGCTCGGCAACGGCGGCACGACCGACAGCCCGACTCCGGCGGTCATCGCCGGCGGCGTGAAGTTCAAGTCGGTGAGCGCCGGGTTCGGCCAAACGTGTGCCGTGACGGGCGGCGGAGTCGCCTACTGTTGGGGGAAGAACGACACCGGGCAGCTGGGCGACAGCACTACGACGCAGCGCGCGTTGCCGGCACCCGTCAAAGGCGGCCTCCAATTCGCGTCGGTCAGCTCGGGATCCGGATTCACCTGCGGCCTGACGTCATCCGGTGCAGCCTATTGCTGGGGATACAACCAGGGTGGACAGCTGGGGGACGGAACGACAGCGCAGCACGACGTTCCGATGCGGGTCACTGGGCAATAACTACTGCCGGGGCCTCGGCATCGAGACCCCGGCAGTCATGGGACAGGCGCTCCGACTCAGCCCTTGAGCGCTTTCGCTGGGGTGATATCCACCGTGATCTGACGGGCTTTGGCCTTCTCCAGCTTCGGCAGCAGCAGCGTCAACAGGCCATGCTCGTAGGTGGCTTTGATCGCCTCAGGATTCACCGTCCCGGGCAGCGTGAAGGTCCGCTCGAAGGCGCCGTAGGTGCGCTCATAGCGATGCACCTTCTCGGCCTTTTCCTCGGCGACCTGCTCCTTCGTACCCTTGATGGTGAGGACGTTGTCCTCGACGGTGATCTTCACATCCTGCGGCTTCACACCAGGAATCTCCGCGACGATGCGGAGCCCCTCCGCCTCCTCGAAGATGTCCACGACCGGCACCCAGGCCGCCGTGGCGATCTCCGGGATTCCCCAGTCCACATAGGTGAGGGGATCGTTGAACACCTTTCCCATCCGGCGCTCGAGGCTATAGAGCAGGTCGAGCATCGGATCACGAACGGGTTTGCGAATTACTCCGAACATTGGTTCTCACCTCCTTTCATGAGCGCAACGTAGTACAGCCGGCATGAACCAGCCTTGAAAGAAGCGTGAGTCTTTGCGACGGCTCCTATTGAGGGATGTTCGTGCCGTGGCAGGCGGTGCACATCTGAGGATTCTTGCGGCGTAACCGGGCGGCGTCGAAGCCGGGCCCATGCGGGTTGAAGCGCCGCCCGCCGAATGAGCCGTGACAGCCGATGCAGTCCCGTTCGACATGACAGCCGATGCAGCTCTCGAGATTCTGCCGTGCGGTCTGTCCGTGTCCCAGCAGGAAGAACTGGCTGGCGTCGTGGAATCCCGCGGTGCCCAGTGGTCCGCGCGCGACGAGACCCGACGCGGCATGGCAGGAGACGCAGAAGCTGCCGTTGTTGTGGCAGTCGTTGCAGCTGGTCTCCCGGGAGTACGCGGCAGCGGGGTGGCGCGCCAGGAATCCCGCGGGGTGGTATCCGGGTGCGCTGGCCGCGGTCGGGCGGTGACAGGCGAGACAGTCGGCTTGCACATGGCACCCGGCGCACGTTGCGCTGCGCGCCGAGGCGAGACCGGCATGCTGGGCGGTGAACCGCGCACCGTGAGACTCCGGTGGGCGCCGGTCGATAACGGCTCCTGCTCCCCGTAAGGGGCTGCGGCTGAACATGGCGGCAGCGACGCGGGGAGTTCCGGCATGGCACGCGTAGCAGCTCTCCCGCGTGTGACAGGTTGCACACTGCCGCTGCTCGGCGCGCACGCGGCCGCCATGGCGCTCGAGAAAATCAGGTTCGCGATGCGACGCCGGTGCGGTGAGGCGGACGGCGATCGCGGTTGACCGCGTATCGACCGCGAGGGCCTGAATCGTCGGCTGCTCGGGGGCATCGACGTGACACGCCAGACAGAAGTCGCGGGCATGACAGGTGGCGCAGCTGGCGGCCACTCCCCCTCCAGGAGCCTTGGCCTGCGCTCCGTGGCCTGCCGCGGTCCGGAACGCCGCCACGCGGTGCGATGGCGGCGTATCGATTGCCGCCACATCGGCGCGGGTGAGACGTGGAGCCAGGGCGAGCGGCAGGTGACACGTCGCGCAGGCAGTGTCCGGCGCGGCCACGTGGGCCGCTGTCAAACCGTGGCACGCGAAACAGCGCGTGACGACCGGAGGCTGCACCGCCATCCAGGTTGCTCCCGCAGTGCTGTGGCAATCCATGCACCCGGGCGGCGTCTTCCCCCCGGCAGCGAATCGCGTCACGGCTTTTTGTATGTGAACGACGTGATCGAAACGCAGATTGGTCCGCAGCGATTCGGGGACCTGCCACGCGATGCGTTTCTGAATCGTGCCGTCGTGGCAGGCGGTGCAGCTCGCGGCGTCGGGCCATACCGATCGGCCCGCGGACGCCGCGCCGGCATGGCACGACGTGCAAGCCGGAAACAGCTTCGCGTGCTTGGCGTGATCGAACCCGGCGGGCTGCTGGGCGGCGAGTGTCCCGCTCCAGAGGAAAAGGACCGCGAGCATCGCGACAGGCCGGCCCGTCATGGGCGCTCTCCAACCGGCATGCGGCGCACGGCGGGCGGCAGGCCGCGCAGGTCGGCACCCTTTCCGAACGCGATCGTGGCGAACGCAGTGAGCCGGAACTGATTCCAGTTGAACGCCTGGGCGTCGGGGTGACGCCGGTCCTCGTCGTAGTACGTCCCGCCGACGCCGAGGCGCAGCGCAGCGGTGATTCCCGCCTGCACATCCAGTCCGATCGACTTGAGACGGGATTCCTCAAAGCGGAATTCCAGGGGGCGCTGCAGGGTCGCACCGGAGAGCGTGACGAGCAGGCGGCGCTCGGGAGCGTAGGAGATGGTGCCCGTAGCACCCGCCTCGGAGGCTCCAGGACCGAAGTGCGCCTGATACGCGCCGTCGACCGTCATGCCGGGGGCGACGCTCGCGGTGGCGCCGACTTCATACCGCCACCCCGCATCTTCCACGACCACCAGCGCGGTGGACACATCGGCGGGGGAATAGGCGTAGTGCTCGCCGCTCGCCCGGACGTCCAGCCAATCGGTCGCACGGATCGTCACCCGAGCGAAGGCCGCGTGGTAGGGAACGGGACTGAAGGCTCCCCAGATCGTCCACAGCGCGAAGTGGGGCCGGTAGCGCCGCGCACCCGCGGTCGCCGAGAAGCGGGAGCGCGTGTACGTCGCCGATCCTTCGGCGCTGCCCCACTCGCCCATCGCCAGATCCCAGTCCGATCCGCCCTGCAGCGTCAGGCCCGGCACGGGAGGCCGCGCTACCGCCTGGACGCCGACGCGCTCGGAGACGAAGTAGTCCACCTCCGGATCTACTTCGCGCAGGTAATCGGCGCGCACCTCGCCCCACGAGCCGGTCCATCCTCCTCCCGCACCGGCGACGATCTGCCGCCGCCGCGGCTGGAAATCGTCGAGCGGGTTCAGCGCCGGGCTCGTCACCGGCAGCGCGGCGCCCTGGGTCAGCCCCCACCCGAGATATCCGTCCAGCTCGAGCCCCCGAGCCTGGTCCCGCAACAGCAGTCGCCCTCCGTCGAACCCCTCGTATCCCAGTCGCGAGGTGGCGAACTGTCGGCCGGCGCGCACCGTGACGTGAGGCGTCGCGTAGTCGAGGTATCCCTCGAGCAGCTGGAACTCCGGCGACGTGCCGGGCCAGACGTGATCGTTCCCCATCTCACCGGCTGCTCTGCCGGACAGGCGCGCGGATAACCCCGGGAGACCGAGGCCCCACAGCGTGAGGTCGGCCGACGTCACGATCGGTGCGCCGTGCAGGATCGGTCCCGGGCGGAAGAAGTGACAGTACGCATCGCCCCCGCCACACGTGACGGCGAACCCGTCGGAGGTCGCCGGCCCGCCTCCCGGACCCGTAACCGTATCACCCGCGGCAATGCTGTCCGCCGTCAGGCCACGGAACGACACGACCTGCAGGCGTGTGTCGAGCCGCAGCCGGTATCCCTGGGCGCCGGCCGATCCCGCGAAGCCCGCGATGAGAACTGCGATGGCCGCCCCGCGGCGCGTCACGAGCCGGCTCCGGCGCGCCGCAGGTGCGCCTGATATTCCGCCGGTGCGGCCTGGAAGTGGCACACGGTGCACTCGCGGTTCGCGTAGTGGTCCCGCTGCTTCACGTGGCAGGTGAGGCACATGCTGCGGTCCGGCACGAGGCGGCCCACAATGTCGGGCTGGTGACACGCATCGCACGCTTCATGGGCGGGGGCCGGCGGAGCGTGTGCGCTGCGGAGCTCTGGCCCCGATTCGGTGTGACAAGCCACGCACGAGCGGCGGGCGGTGTGGTGGTCGTCGTGGCACGCGGCGCACCGCAACACGTCCACTCCCGGTTCGAGCGTCACGGGAGTCGAGTGGCAGTCGACGCACTTCAGGTTTGCATGCACGCCGTGGTCGAACGTCACGCGATGTGAGCGCTCCGGAGCGCCTGCCACCCGGACGCGCACGGTGGCCGATTCTGCGGCAGCGAGCGAGCTCTTGGCATGGCACGTGGCGCAGTCGGACGTCGCGGCGGCCTGGTGGTGGCAGATCTGACAACCGCGCGGTTGTTCGAATGCGAGTTTCCCGTGCTCCCGGCTCGAGAGGTGGCAGGTGATGCAGGTGAGGGATTTGTGTCGCGAATGCGGGAAGGAATCGGCGGCTGCTGACGGCGCGCGCGCCGCGGGCGGATCGTCGACGAACGGGGCATCTCCTTTCCCCTTTGCGGGGAACGGGTGGTGCAGGTCGAGCGACACCCGGTGCAGCGCGGCCGTGGTATCGAACGGCATCGGCGGATTCAGGCGACCCGCTCGCCTCGCTTTCACGGCCGCATGGCATCCGGCGCAGTCCGACGGATCCACCCGTGCGGCGTGCGGGAGGTGGCACGTGGTGCAATCGTCCCCGAGGCGCCGGTGTGATGGTCCGACGTGAAACGGCACTTTGCGCCAGTCGGCGTGACACTGCGAGTTGGTGCAGCTCTGCTTCGCCTCGGCCGGTGTGCGTTGCGTGTGCGGGTTGTGGCACATCCCGCAGGTGCCCCGATGGGGGTCGTTGGCGGGATCGAAACTGGCGAGCACCTGCCGCATTTCGTGGCACCCGAGACATTCCTTGTTCCCTGGTACGAGCGTGCCGCGCGCTGAATCCCGGGTCACGAAGGGAGGGACATCCGCCTTGAACGGGTGACACGTCGTACAATGCAAGGACGTCTGCTGGGCCATTTTTCCCAGCTCGATCGTGTTGTTGACGTGGCAATGCGCCTGGGCGCAGGTGCTGTCGACCGGCGCGAAATGGTGCACCTCGACGCCGTGGCACCGGACGCACTGGATGTTGCGCAGCACCGCCGAGTCGGACTCGAGGTGTGTGCGGTGACCGGCGGTCGTCGCGATCCGCTGCCAGAGCTTCTTGCCTTCGCCGGTCACATGGCAGCTCGCGCAGATCCGATTGGGGACCTTGGCGTGCGGCGGGATGTTCTGCGGCCGCTCCGCTACCCAGAAATACAACTGTTTCGCGCTCGCGAAGAGCGACTGTTGGTGGCACTGGTGGCACTGCAGCGTGTCGTGCTCGCTCTGCGTGAAGCGCTGGTAGGCCGGCGCCATGACGTGGCACCCGGTGCAGAAGCCGTTGTCATGCATCATGTAGTGCCAGCCCGCCGTCCCGAAGGCGGTGAACCCGGCGGCGACCAGCACCACCGCGGCCGCCATTGCCACCCTGATCTCGCGTCGCCGCGTGGTGACCCACAGCCAGATGGGACCGCGACGCCGCCAGAGGTACAGCAACACGAGGACGGCGACGATGACACCGAGGATGAATCCGGCGATCTGAATCCACTGGGGGACGCCGAAGAGAAACCGGACGACGGCCGCGATCCCGCCGGGAAGCGGCGAGGCGACCTTCGTTGGTCTGGGCTCCTGCCACAGCAGATCGAGCATCAGCGACCCCGCGCAGAACGGTCCACGGGTCCCGGCGGGGAACCGCCGGGACCCGTGTATGATGCAGGCGTCACGCCGACCCGTCGAGGGTCAGCGGCTACTCACGCGAACCGGGGGAACGGGACGGCCCCGCAACAGAGCGACGTGCTGCAGCGTCTGATCGACGAGCGCCTGGACAGCCGGTGGGACCGGTAACCCGTACCGGGACTTCAGCTGGTTGATGCTCGTGGCCAGCAGCTGTTGGTACAACAGCGGGTTGTGCACGCCGAACGAACCGTCCGGGTTGGCGTAGCGACTCTCTCCCAGCAGACGGACGTTGAACAACACGCCTTCCGCCACCGACACGACGTTGTCCTTGTAGTTGAACGCCGTGTCTGCTTGGGCGGAGTCGAGCTGGGTGAGCAGGCCCGTATCGCCCGGGTCGAACCCCTTGAACTTCCCGCCGGGAATCGTGTCGTACAGATTCTGATCCCCGTCGGTGTCCTTCCACAAGGCGTCGGCCAACGCGCCCACCGCGGCGCGCTGCGATGCGAACGCGTTCTCGGCCTGCAGCGCGGTGCTGTGGCATTGAGCCGAGGCGCAGCCGGCGAATGACCGGCTCCCGGAGACGTATCCCGCGTCACCCGGCCGGGCGCAGCTGGTCGCCGTCGGCTTGCCGTTCACAAGGCATGGATCGGGCAGGAACAGGTGGCCCACCGATTGGAACGTGAAGTTGCCCGCGGTATCCGTAACGGTCACGCGATTCACGTGACAACCCGCGCACAGCCGCGTATTCACATTCACGTTTCCGTGTGTGGCCGGCACCGTGTCGACGAAATTGATTCCCCACCACCCTGCCGTGCCGAGCACCACCGAACCCTGCGGGGCATGGGGGCCGCGTGGGCTGTTCGACGGCGGAGTGGCGCGCCGGTTGTGGCAGCGCATGCACAGGTTCTGCGCCGGATCGCCGTTGTCGATCGGGAAGCGCAGCTGGCCGTCGAAGTTCTTCGCGTGCGGGTCGTGGCACACCGCGCACACCGTCGGCAGCGCAGTGCCGAGGGTGATGGCGTCGTTCTTTTCTACGTAGTTCGTGTTGATGCCCCATGCCTTCAGGACGCTGCGACCCTCGTGGCAGCTCAGGCAGCTCCCGCCGGCGGACACAGGGTCAGGAACGATCTGCGCGTGCGGCGATTGCGACCACTCTTCAGTGAATGGCTCGTGAACGCCGGTGTGGCACGCGGCGCAGGTGCCGCTCGTCCGGGCGACCAGCGTATCGGGGCTGACGCTGATGCGCGCGAGGGGGACGTTTCCAGGATTGGGACCCTGTACGTGCGTGAATCCCGGACCGTGGCAGCTCTCGCACTGCACGTCGAAATACGTCGAATCGGCGACCTTTGCGTACCCGGCGTTGACGGTATCCGGAATGGCATTGCCGAGCTGGCTGACGGAATGGCAGTTGTTGCAGTACGCCGCCTGGTGACCGGAGCCGACGAGGTCCGACCACGCCGATGCGTGCTTCGTCCCGACCCAGGTGCCCTGCTGGTCGACGTGGCAGTTGCCGCAGGTCGTCTGCTTGGTGTTGACGGTGTAGTAGCCGAGAAATCCGTTGATCGAGTCGCGCGGCGGGTTGAAATTCGCTCGTGTCTTGAACACGATTTTCTCGTTCGTACACGCGCCGAGGATGACCAGACCGAGCACCGGGAGGAGCCAACGAGACGTCGACATGAGATCAGGCCTCCAAAAGCCGTTCACGCGCAGAATCTGCCTGCGCAATGATAGTCCTCCGTAGAATTACGGGCAACATCTAAGTAGTTGATATGTCTATAGTTATGATGATGATCTCTTCATACTTGCGGCCCACAATAACACCCACGGGACTGCCTGACTATGAGAAGAAACCCTACAGAAGGGAGATCAGGCGGGGGCAGCGTGCCGTGTTTCACCCGGCGCCGCAGGCTGGTCGGGCGCGGTGGCGAGCCGTGGCTCGGCGCCGAGCCAGTAGAGTCCGTTCGCCATGATGCAGAAGCCCGTGGCCGCGAACCAGATCATCGCCGCACCCACAAAGCCCGTGAACGAGAGCCACCAGAGACTGTGCACCAACGTCAGGATCGACGCGATGTTGATGTTGATGCCGACGGCGAGATAGATGCGCCGCTCGAGATACCAGCGGTCGGTCTGCATGAAGTAGAAGTTGCCGCGCTTCTGGGCTCGTTCACCCAGCATCGGCGTAAAGCCGAAGAGCCGCAGCAGATTCCCCACGACACAAAAGCCGGTCAGCGCCACCGTGATCGAGGCCAGCCCCGTGGCCATGATCATCACGACCCACCACTTGCTCACCAGAACTGCGAGCGTCGTGGCGATCAGCAGCACGAACCCCGCGATCAGCCAGACGGTTCGCTCGATGTACCACCGATGCGTGGGAACGATGTACACGCCGGAGCGCAGTGCCATGACTTTCTACTCTATCGCTCGGCCACCGGGCCGGCAAGAGCGACGCACCCGCGTACGCTCCTCCCGTTCGCGCTCGTCCAGCGCCTGCCGCACCCGCGCGATGTCGCTGCGCAGTCGCGGCGAAAGGCGATGCTCCAGCATCCGCACCTGCCTGGAGGTCTGTGCCAGCGCCTGCCCCAGGCGTCGCAACAGCATCTCCCGCGGAGCCGCGTCGAGCAACAGCTCCGTGAGACGCTCGAATCCGTCCGCCGCGCGCTCCGCCGCGAGGCCTGTGCCCGCGGGTGCCGTTCCCCGCGCCCCGAGCGTCCGCCGGATCGGCGGACGGGCCACGATGCGCGAGACCACGACGCCCCACACCGATCCCGGCTCCAATTCCACCGTCAGATCCCGTCCCGGCCACGCGATCGCGCGCACGCCCGACATGCCATGCTGCGCGAGAGCGCCAAGCAGATGCGGATAGGCGTCGCGCGCGAGGGCCGCGATCTCGTCGCGCGCGTCCGCCGCCGGCCGCGCAATCCGAAACAGCTCGGTCACGAGGGCTTCCCGCTTACGCCGCAGCACGGCTGCGCCGCGCGACAGGCGCTGCAATCGTCGAGTGGCGCGGACCAGCGCCAGTCGCGTCGGGGCGAGCCGGGCCCCATTCATGAACGAGCCGCCCACGTCGCGTCACTGATGCGCAGCAGATCTTCACGCGGCAGGGTCTCCAACAGACGCCATCCTTCGTGCACCGTCTCTGCGATCGTGCGCCGCTCACGCCCCTGGCCGATGAACTCCCCTTCGAACCGTTCCGCGAAACCGAGCGCCCGGCGATCGGCGGGCAGGAGCCCAGCCTCGCCCACGATCGCCGCCATCATCCGGGCCTCCCGACCCCGCGCATACACGGCGTACATCTGGTCGGCCCACTCACGGTGCTCCGGGACGGTATTCCCTGCACCGATGCCCGCATTCATGAGTCTGGAGAGCGACGGCAGCACATCCACCGGGGGAAACACCCCGCGCCGATACAGGTCGCGGCTCAGGACGACCTGTCCCTCGGTGATGTAGCCGGTGAGGTCGGGGATGGGGTGCGTGATGTCGTCGTCCGGCATGGTGAGGATCGGGAGCTGCGTCACCGATCCGGCGCGCCCTGCCACGATGCCGGCCCGCTCGTACAGGCTCGCGAGATCCGTATACATGTAGCCGGGATACCCGCGCCGGCCGGGCAGCTCCTCGCGGGCCGTCCCGATCTCACGCAACGCCTCGCAGTAGTGCGTCATGTCGGCGATGACGACGAGCACGTGCATGCCCGCCTCGAACGCGAGGAACTCCGCCTGGGTCAGGGCCAGGCGAGGGGCGAGCAGGCGCTCGATCGTGGGGTCGCGCGTCTGGTTCAAGTACAACACGCTGCGCTCCACCGCGCCGCTGCGCTCGATGCGCTCGAGAAATTCGTCTCCCTCTCGCGCCGTGATCCCGATGCCGGCGAACACGACGGCGAAAGCTTCGCCGCGCGGCGCGCGTGCGCCGGCCACGATGCGCGCGGCGAGCTCCAGCGCCGGCAGGCCCGGGCCGGAGAAAACCGGGAGCTTCTGCCCACGCACCAGCGTGTTCATCCCGTCGAGGGCCGAAATCCCCGTCTCGATGAAGTCCCGCGGCCGGGCGCGCCGCACCGGATTGAGCGGAGCTCCCCAGACCGGGCGGGACGCCTCGCCCAGAGGAGCCGGCAGATCGTCGATCGGCTCTCCCGCTCCCGACAACGCTCTCCCCAGGAGCTCCCGGCCCACGATGGCGGTCGCCCCGAGCCCGGTGAGCGTCACCTCCGCCCGGGCCGGCGGCAGGCCCATCGTGTCCTCGAGGACCTGAATCACGCTGATGTCGCGCCCGGCGTCGATCACCTGGCCGCGGCGTGACGGCTGTCCCGGCACCCTGATCTCCACCCACTCACCGAGCGCGACGGTGGGGGTCCGGCGCACGTACAACAGCGGACCTGCGGCGCCGGACGCTCCGTGGTAGCGACGCACGACCGTCGTCATGCGGCCAGCGCCTCCGCGCTCGAGCGGGCGTCCGCGGCGCGGCCCGGCATTTCCTCCGACGACGCGCGCCGCACCATCGCCAGCAGGCGTCGCGGAGTGGCAAGATCGAGCTGCTCGAACGTCTTCCCCGAGGCGAGCGCGCGTTGCCCCGCGCGGTACACCGCCAGCGCTGCGCCCACCAGCCGGTACGTCTTGTCGAGCGGAGACGACGCGTCATTGGGGTCATGCGCGCTCTGTCCCAGCACCGTCTCCCGGATCATGCGTGCCGCCTCGAGCAGCAGCCGGTCGGCGTCGACCAGTGCTTCGGGGCCCACCAGCTCCGCGATCTCCCGCAGCTCCCGGTCGCGCTGCAGCAGCTCGAGCGTCGCCGCGCGGAGCTCGGTCCAATCGGCGCCCGCGGACTTCGCAAACCATGTCTCGGTGACGTCCGCATAGAGGCTGTAGCTCGTTTCCCAGTCGACGGCGGGAAACTGCCGCTGGTGAGCGAGCGCCGGATCGAGGGCCCAGAGTGCGCCCACGACCCGCAACGCCGCCTGGGTGACGGGCTCCGAGAAGTCCCCTCCCGGTGGGGAGATTGCGCCGATCACCGTGAGAGCGCCGTCCCGCTCCGGTGCCCCGGCAGCCCGCACCCGACCGGCACGCTCGTAGAACTTCCCCAGCCGGTTGCCGAGATAGGTCGGGTAGCCTTCTTCGCCGGGCATCTCCTGTAGCCGGGCGCCGATTTCCCGCAGCGCCTCCGCCCAGCGCGACAGGCTGTCGGCCATCAACGCCACCCGGTACCCCATGTCGCGGTAGTACTCCGCGACAGTCACACCGAGGTACACGGATGCCTCGCGTGCGGCCACCGGCATATTGGACGTGTTCACGATCAGGACGGTGCGGTCCATGACCGGTTTGCCACTGCGGTGATCGATCAGCTTGGGAAACTCCTCCAGCACTTCCGCCATTTCGTTGCCGCGCTCGCCGCACCCCACGTAGACCACGACATCCGCCTCGGCGTACTTGGCGAGTGACTGCTCGATCACCGTCTTCCCAGTTCCGAATCCCCCGGGAACCGCGACGCTGCCCCCCTCGGCCACCGGGAAGAGGAAGTCGAACACCCGCTGTCCGGTCACGAGCGGCGCGCCGAGCGGCAGGCGGCGGCCGATCGGACGCGGCTCCCGAATCGGCCAGGCGTGAGAGAGCATGAGCGGCGTGCCGTCCGTCAATCGACCGATCGGGTCGTTGACGGTGTACAGCCCGGGCTCCAACGCCGCGACGACTCCCGCCACCGTCGGCGCGACGAGCACGCGGTGCACGAAGCCCTCGCGCTCGAGAACCGTCCCGAGGACGTCGCCCCCATGGACGCTCGTCCCGGCCGAGACGAGAGGCGTGAAACTCCACTGCGCGGTCTCCTCGAGGGTCGCCGCGGCCGCTCCGGCATGCACGAAGTCGCCGGTCGCGAGCGCCACGCGGGCCAGCGGCCGGCCGACCCCGTCGAGCACGGACCCGAGTAATCCGGGACCGAGCTGGACGGTGAGAGACTGCCCGGTCAGCGTGACCGGCTCGCCGACGCAGAGACCGCTCGTTTCTTCGTAGACCTGAATCGTGGCCCGCAGGCCCGCGACTCGAATCACTTCACCGAGAAGACCCTTGTGACCCACGCGCACGAGCTCGTAGAGCGAGGCGTCTCCCAACGGCTCGGCTTCGGCAAGGGCGCCGCTGATGCGGACGAGGACCGGGGCGGGGCCGCTCACCGCAGCCTCACGCGATACCCGATCACCTGACGCAGCAGCTCGACGATGTAGGACTCGGCGGCGGTGCGCCGCTCCCCCCACTCGGGGCCCGGAACCGGCACGACCATCGGCAGGGGCCGGCGTCCCAGCTCTGCGCGCAGCTCTGACGGCAGCGCGTCGTACAACGAATCCTCGAGCAATACCACGCCCGCCGCCGGGTCGCGCAACAGCTCCCGCATTCGCGCCACGCCCCGAGGGACGTCGAGCGCTTCGTCGCTGCGCACGCCCGCAAGTCGAAACCCCGAGGCGACCTGCGGGTGCGCGAGGACGTGCACGGCGTGACTCATGATGCAGTGACCAGCGATGCGAGCTGGTCCGCGCTGGGTGCCGCGAGCGCCGCTCCCCAGATGATCCGCTGCAGGTCGATGACACAAGCCCTGAGGCGCAATGCGAACCAGAGCACGGGCGCGGGACCGAGTGGCGAGAGTCGCCCGCGCTGCTGCAGCTCGTGCACTCGCAGTCGCAACAGCTCGTCCTCCAACCGGTCCGGATCGGCTGCCAGATCCCGGAAGGCGGCCGCCAGTGGCGAGGGGGCGAACGCCCGGGCCAGCCGGACCCCGGCCACTCCCGGCCCTCCCGCCGCCGCGGCTTCCTCGAACGTCACGATCGACACGCGGATGCCCCCGGGAAGAAACACTTCTTTGGAAACGACGTCTCTCCCGGCTGCCGCCAGCAGGACAGCGGTCACCGCATTTGCCAGGTCCAGCGATTCGCGCACGAAGGCGAGCAGCTCGGGGCCCCCGCGTCTGGCGGCCGACAGGGCGCGCGCAGCGAAGGTGCGGTGCAACGCCAGGTCGATCGCGAACAGATCGGGTTCGGCGGACCGGGCCAGCGCGGCGAGGGCCGCGCCGTACGGGTTGTTCCACACCTGAAGCAGCGCGACGACCGCCGCGACCGACACCTGGCGCGCCAGCTCCTCGAGCGCCCGTTCCGGCAGCGTAGGCGTCGGGATCAATCCGGACAGGCGTGCATCGGCAGGCGCTCTGCACAGCGCAGCGCGCAGTAGCGCGCGGAGACTCTTGCGATCCTCGTCCTCATAAATGATGGCGAGTGCGGTCGTGCGCCCCCCGGCCCAGCGGGCCAGTGTCGCCAGTGACGCCGAGGCCCAACGGCGCACCGCCAGCTCGAGCTCGGCCGGCGGCGGAACCCCCTCACCGCTGAGCGGAAACCCGAGCCGTCGCAGCTCGGCGGCCAGCGTGGGGATGTCCGGGGCCCGGGACACGAGCTGCATCTCGGCAGCCGAGAGCAGGTGGGTGCTCAGCCCTCGTGCCCGCGCATTCACATCCTCCCAGCGGGTCATGCGTCGATCCCGAGCTGCTCGAACATCCGCCGGGTCAGCTCGGTCCTGCGCCGCTCGAGCCGCTCCTCGAGCGTGTCCACGACGTCGACGCTGCCGTCGCTGGCCTGCACGAGGAAGCCGTTTCCGACGGTTTCGTCAGAGACGACCGACGTGCCCGCTGGTCGCTGCAACGCCTCGAGCAGAGGGCGAAGCGCCGGCGTGCAGCGGATCACGACGGCTCCTTCTCCGAGTGCTGCAAGCGCGCCCTGGAGGACGGCCGGCAGGCTCCTGCGGTAGGAATCCAGGTCGAGCGCGCCCGGCAACAACCCGTGGGCGGCGTCCAACACACGTTGCAGCAGACGCTGGCGCGATTCGAGCACCGCGCGACGTTTCGCACGGCGCGCCGCCGTGAGCGCCTGTTCCAGCTCATAGCTGTGCTGCCGGTCGAGCTCCTCCAGCGCGAGGCGGCGGCGCTCTCCCAGGCGGGTGGCCGACTCGGCCGTGATGCCGTCCGCCTCGGCTCGCGCGGCGGCACTCAGCCGGTCGATTTGGCTCCTGGCGTCGCGCTCCAGCGCATCGAGGAGGTGCGTCAGCCCCATCGCCGGGCTTCCCTCACGCGGCTCGGACCAGGATCACGACGGCGACGACGAACCCGAGGATCACCATCGTCTCGGGGATGGCGACGAGCAGAATGGCGGTAGTCGACAATTCGGGCTTCTCCGCCATTGAGGCTGAAATCGCGGGACCGATCCGAGATTGGGCCCAGGCAGTCGCCAGCGCCGGGACCCCGACAGCGAGGGCCGCCGCCAGAGCAGTGAGTACGATGTTCATGCTGCCTGCCTCGAGTTGCGGGGTGCGGGCCGGGAACGGTCTGGCACGCGTGTCCAATGACCGAACGGTTGATACCGTACGCCACCGGGGGAAAAGAATTTTCCGAAGAACTCCACGTAATGCAGACGCAGCGCGTGGATCGTCGGGCTGAACATGGCGATCGCGAAATTGACGAGGTGAAACAGCAAGGCGAAGACGACACCCACCACGACGCTCCCCATCGCTCCCACCATCCTGTTCGCCACGACCGCCAACATCACCGAGGCGACCCCGAGCGCCATGATACGGGCGTAGGAGAGGATGTTGCCCAGTGTCGCCAGCAGCTCGATCGGCGCCACCAGCCCCTCCAGCACGATGAGCACCGGAAACGCGATCAGCAGGGCGAGGGCGGCGGGGGTGAAGAATGCCCGCGGCAATACATCGACCGCGGCGAGGAGGCCGACGATGACGAGCACCACCATGAGAGCCGAAACGCCTCGCCCCATCGCCTGGCGCGGGTGGCGGCGCGCGCTCACGACGCCGAGTACCAACCCGAGCAGGACGTGCACGGCGCCGATGGCGACGGCCAGCAGCAGGAACGGCAGCAGCGCGTCCGCGCGGTCGAACAGCAGCGGCCGCATTCCGAACCAGCGCCGCCCCAGGTCCCCGAACAATTCGCCGAACAGGACGCCGGCGATGATCGAGAACAGGGCGCACGGCCCGATGATCTCCGCGACGTTGCGCAGCGTCGTCCCGGGACGCGACCGGGCGTGCAGCACGAGCCCCAAGGCGGCGAGGACGAGGCCATAGCCGACGTCTCCCACCATGAGCCCGAAGAACGCCGGGAAGAACACGGCGACGAAGGGCGTGGGATCGATCGACCCGTAGCGCGGCAGCGGCATCAGTCCGACGAGCGTTTCGAAGGGGCGCAGGAGACGCGGATTGGAGAGCACGACCGGCGCCTGCTCCGACTCCCACTCCTCACGCGACACCTCGCTCACCACGACGTCCTCCCCGAACGCCGCGCCGAGGCCCGCGTCGAGCAGGTGGCGGCTGCCCGCGGGGACCCAGCCTTCGAGAACAAACGCCCGCGTCGTGACGCCGGTCAGCGGCAGCGCGCCGAGCGCGCGCAGGCGGTCGTTCAGCGCGGCGCGCGCCGAACGCAACGCCGCCCCGTGCTCACGCCCCAGAGCACGCAGGCGCGTGCGGATCTCCTCGCGTTCGCG
>CAZXKN010000179.1:0-18327 GCA_964641815.1 uncultured Gemmatimonadaceae bacterium
CAACGCGCGCGGCTCGGCCGGCTGCGCGCCGAGCGGGACGGCGAGCTGGTAGAGCGCCGGCTGCAGGAGCTGCGCACCGCTGCGGAGCAGGATCACAACGTGATCGGTCCCATGCTCGAGTGCGCGCGCGCCTACTGCACGCTGTTCGAGATCCGCAGCGCCCTCGAGCGCGTGTACGGCGCCTATCGCGAGCCGGTCTTTTTCTGATGGCGGCGTCCCCGGCGGCCCCGGCGGTGGTAGCCGTGCACGACGTCCTGGCCCGGCTCAACGCGCTCTCAGCGGGCGCGGGTCTCGTGTCGTCGTGCTACCTGAAGCTCGAGCCGCGCGACAAGACGCGCGGCAAGTACCTCATCAAAATGAAGAATCGTGTGCGGGAGACCGTGGACGCGCTCGCCAAGCGCTCTCTGGCGCACGCCGACCGGGAAGCGGTGGCGCACGATCTGCAGCGGATCATGCGCTACCTCGAGGATCCCGGTCAGCTGCCCGCGGCGCGCGGGATCGCGGTGTTCGCCTGCGGTCGCGTGGGCCTGTTCGAATCGATCGCGCTGCCCCAGGTCTATCGCTCGCGGCTGGTCGTCGCCGCCGCCCCCGCCACCCGGGAGCTGGTCGCGCTGGAGCAGGAATTCGGCACGATTCTCGTGGCGGCTTGCGATCGCACGGGAGCGCGGTTCTTCGAGGTGACCGCGTTCGGCATCGTCGAGCTGTCGGGGATGATCTCCCTTGCCTCACGCACGGAGAAATTCCATGGGGAGCGGCAGGTAATGCGCGGCGCCGTCATCGGATCCGCCGGCGAGCATGCACACCACGGCCGGATTCGCGAGGAAAAGCATCGCCACTATGCGCGCGTCGCCGAGCAGATCTTCCGGTTCCACTCCCAGCGGCCGCTCTCGGGGCTCGTGGTGGCGGGGATCGGCGTGGATGCCGCCGCGCTGGTGCCGCACCTGCACACCTATCTGCACGACCTGCTGTTCGGCGTGGTGCGCTTGAATCCCAAAACGGCGACGGCAGCCGAGGTGCGCGAGGCGACGCTGGCGCTGCGCGACGAACGGCAGCGCGCCTGGGAGCGCGCCCACGCCGAGGCGGTGAAAGACGGACTGGCGACGGGATGGGCCGTGAACGGCGTCGAGCCGACCGAGAAGGCGCTGGAGCGCGGTCAGGTCCGCACCCTGCTCGCCGACGGCCGGGACGACGACCCGCACATCGACGAGGCCGTCGAGGAGGCGCTGGCGCAGCGCGCCCAGGTCGACGTGCTCCAGGACGACCGGGCCCGCCGCGCGGTGAAGGGCCTCGCCGCGCTGCTGCGGTTCCGGCGCACGTGAGCATCGCCCGCGCTGCCGCGCGCAAGCGGCCGATCCGCGTGCTCGTCGCGAAGCCGGGCCTCGACGGACACGACCGCGGGGCCAAGGTCGTCGCCGCGGCGCTGCGCGACGCGGGGATGGAGGTCATCTACACCGGGCTGCACCAGACACCCGAGATGATCGCCCAGGCGGCGATTCAGGAGGATGTCGACGTGGTCGGGCTCTCTATCCTCTCCGGCGCGCACATGACACTGTTCCCGCGGGTCCGCAAGCTGCTGCTCGACGCTGGACGCGCCGATGTGCTGCTGACGGGCGGCGGGATCATTCCTCCCGAAGACGTCGCCGAGCTGGAGCGAGCGGGCATCGGGAAGCTCTTCGGGCCCGGCACGCCGACCTCCGATCTCGTGCACTACATCGAGGCGTGGGCGCTCGAGCATGTCTCCGCCTGAATGAGCCGTCTCGAGACTCTGGCGCGCGAATACCGAGAGCTCGCTTCCCGGCTGGAACAGGGGGGCGGGCCCGACCGGATCAAGCGCCAGCACGATCAGGGAAAACTCACCGCGCGCGAGCGCATCAAGGGTCTGCTCGACCCCGGCGGCCCGTGGCTCGAGATCGGTCTGCTCGTCGCCTACGACCGCTACGATGGCCAGGCGCCCGGGGCGGGCGTCGTCACCGGGCTCGGTCGTGTGGGCGGGCGGCCGGTGGTGGTCATCGCCAACGACGCCACGGTCAAAGCGGGATCATGGTGGCCCGAGACGATCACCAAGATGCTGCGCGCGCAGGAAATCGCGATGCGCCAGCGCATCCCGATCATCTATCTGGTGGATTCCGCGGGTGTGAACCTTCCGTATCAGGGCGGCGTGTTTCCCGGGCAGTACGGAGCAGCCCGCATCTTCTACTACAACTCGATCATGCGGCGCTATCTGCACGTGCCGCAGATCGCCGCTGTGATGGGGCCGTGCATCGCCGGGGGGGCGTACCTCCCCGCGCTCTCCGACGTGATCTTCATGGTCGATGAGACGTCGTTCATGGGACTCGGCGGACCGAACCTCGTCAAAGGGGCGACCGGGCAGACGGTGGACGCGGAAACGCTGGGCGGTGCCGCGACCCACACCGCCATCAGCGCCGTGGCGCACTACCGCAGCCCGAGCGATGCCAAGTGCCTGGAGCAGATGCGCGAGTATGTCGCGCGGTTGCCGCGGACAGCTGCTGTCGGCTCCAACGGCACGGCCCCGAAACGACCCGCCACCGACCTCTACACGCTGCTCCCGCCAGACCACCGCATGAGCTACGACGTGGGCGCGGTGCTCGATTGCCTGCTCGATCAGGGCCGGCTCGAGCAGTTCCAGCCCGACATCGGCCACGAGATGATCTGTGGGCATGGGGCCATCGGCGGGCGGACGGTGGCGGTCATCGCCAACGCGCGCGGCGTGATCAAAGGGAAGCCGGGCCAGCCACCACGCATCGGCGGCATCGTATATACCGAGAGCGCCGAGAAGGTCGCCTATTTCATCGAGAACGCCGACCGCGAGCGCATCCCGATCGTCTTCGTCCAGGACGTGTCGGGGTTCATGGTGGGGATCGAAGCCGAGCACTCGGGGATCATTCGTGCCGGCGCCCGCTTCGTCGAAGCGATGGCTACGGCGACCGTTCCCAAGCTCGTGCTGACGGTGAATCACGCGTCCGGTGCCGGCTATTACGCGATGGCAGGCCAGGGATTCGATCCCGACTTCATCCTGTCCTGGCCGACCGGCCGCATGGGCGTCATGGAAGGGGAATCGGCGGTACAGGCGGTGTTCGGCGCCGAGGTCGCCAAGCCGGGCAACGCGGCCGCTGTCGAGGCGATGCGCGCCGACTACGAACACCAGCTCGATGCCCGCTTTGCTGCTGCGCGCGGCTTCGTCGACGCGATCGTACTGCCGGAGGAGACGCGCGCCATGTTGTCCTTTCTCCTCGAGGTGACGGGCGAGTTTTCCGGCCCCCACCTCGGCTCGTTCATTCTTCCACCGACGCTCTGATGCGCGCACGGATTTTCGTTTTCCTTCTCGCGACGGCCTGCAGTCATGCGGCCGCCGTCCAGGCTCCGACCCCGTCGACTGCCGGGAGCCCGGCGGCTCCCACCCCTGCCGCCGCGCCGGCTGCCCCGGACGCGGTGCCCGCGGCGCCGGCCCGGGCAACCCGGCCGACCGGTCCCGCGGTGCCGCCGCCGCTCGCGCTGCTCGCCGGTCTCATGCCGCTGCGCAGTACCGGCGTCGAGCAATTCCGGGCCGTGCATCCGACATACGACGGGCGCGGCGTCCTCATCGCCATTCTCGATTCGGGTATCGATCCCGGCGTGCAGGGCCTCGTCATCACCTCCACCGGAGGCCCGAAGCTGCTCGACCTGCGCGACTTCTCCGGCGAAGGGCAGGTCGCGCTGCGCCCCGTTTCTCCCACCGCCGACGGCGTGGTGGAGGTCGGCGGCCGCATGTTGCGCGGCGCGGCGCGCATCGGCCGGCTCGCCGCGGGTGCCACCTGGTATGGCGGCGTGTTCCGCGAGCTGCCGCTCGGGCCGCCGCCCGCGGCCGACGTGAACGGCAACGGGACCACCACCGATGTATTCCCGCTCGTCGTCGTGCGCGCCAGTGACGGCTGGGTGGTGTTCTTCGATTCCAACTTGAACGGCTCGTTCGAGGACGAGCAGCCGCTGCACGACTACCGCCAGGGACGCGAAACCATCGCGCTCGGCCGGCAGCCGCTGACGCTCGCCGCCAATTTCTCCGATTCGAGCGGAGTGCCGAGTCTCGACCTGTACTTTGACACGTACGGCCATGGGACACACGTCGCGGGGATCGCGGCGGGGCACTGGCTGTTCGGCGTCGCCGGATTCGACGGTGTCGCCCCCGGCGCCCAGATGATCGGCCTGAAGATCGCGAACGACGCGCGCGGCGCGATCACCGTCAGCGGCAGTATCCAGCGGGCGATGCAGTACGCCGCGCGGTTCGCGACGGAGCGCGGGCTGCCGCTGGTGCTGAATCTGAGTTTCGGCGTCGGCAACGAGCAGGAAGGGCACGCGGCGATCGATTCGATCGTGAACGCGTTTCTGCTGGCGCATCCCAACGTCGTCCTGGCGGTCAGCGCCGGGAACGATGGCCCGGGTCTGTCGACCGTTTCCTTCCCCGGCTCGGCGGACTTGGCGCTGTCGGTCGGCGCGCTCGAGCCGGGCGCCTTCACCCGGCCACCGCAGGCAGGACCGCCGCCGGCGGATCGTCTGGGGTGGTGGAGCGCGCGCGGCGGCGATCTCGCCAAGCCGGATGTATTGGCTCCCGGCGAAGCTTTTTCCACCGTGCCGCGCTGGAATCTCGGGGACGAGATAAAGTCGGGAACCAGTATGGCGGCGCCGCAGATGGCGGGATTCGTGGCCTGCCTCCTGTCGGCGATGGCGCAGGAAGGCCGCACGGTGCTGGCCGCCGACCTCATGCAGGCGGTGCGCACCACGGCCGTGCCGATCCCGGGGTGGAACCCGGTCGAGCAGGGAGCGGGTGTGCCGCGCCTCAATGCGGCCTATCGCTGGCTCGTGGCGGGCCATCAGGGCTCGCGCTATGTCGTGCGTACGGCGAGCGGTGCACCGGCGGCGCTGCGCCGCAACGGCTTTGTGGACGCGGGCGATTCCACGGATGTCTTCACGGTCACCCATGCTGACGGGTTGCGGGCGGCGCAGTTTCTCCTGACGAGTGACGCCCCCTGGCTCACCGTTCCGCCAGTCGTCACGTCCCAAGCCCGCTCGACGGCGATTCGCGTGACGTATCAACCGAACCTGTTGCTCGCGCCCGGCGTTTACGTCGCGACCGTCAGCGGTCGCTCACCGACCGACAGCCTGGCCGGGCAGCGGTTCCGCCTGGTGAGCACCGTCATCGTTCCCAGCGATCTGTCCCGGCCACTGATCGACACCGCACGGGTGCTCGGTCCCGGGGCGGTGCGGCGCTACTTCCTGCGGGTGCCGGCTGCCACGTCCTTCTCGTACAGCGTGTCCGTGGCGGATCCGGAGGACGGCGTGCTCGTCCAGCTGTACGATCCCGACGGGAGGCCCGCGACGGCGAGCCCCGACAGCATCGTGCTGGTGTTCGGGAAGACCTCAACGGCGACTGTGCTCGTGCCGGCCGAAGACGTCCGCGCCGGAGTGTACGAGCTCGACGTGGTGAATCAGGGAACGACCCGCGCGACGGTGTCGGTACGGGCGCAGCAGGCCGCGGTGGCCCTGACCCCGCGCAGTGACGGGACGATCGAAGTGACGAATGTGGGCGACGGCACGGCGACGTTGAGCGCGCTCCCCGCCCTCGCCGGCGCTGAGCGGCGCGTCGACGTCGCCGGGCGCGGCGCTCCACCCGAAAGCGTGTGGGTCAGCGTCCCCGAGTGGGCCTCGCGGGCCGACGTGTTCGTCGAGATGCCGCGGCCGCAATGGGAGCTGTTCACCGACTTCGGCCTGACCGTCTATGACTCGAGCAGCCAGCAGGTCAATGCTGCGCCGCTGAACTATGCGCGCGGTCGGGCTGCGTTCGACGTTCCGGCGGCGCTCGCCGGACACGCCGCCCTGATCGAGCTGTACCCGGCGTTCGCACGGCCCGACTCGGCGCCGCCGTGGCAGGCGTCGGTCCGCGTCCGGTTCTACACCGACTCGCTCGAGCCTGTGGGCGCGCCGCAGCCCCTCTCCGTCGTGGCCGGCGGGCGGAGCGTCCTCCCGGCGGCGCGCGTACCCTCGATGACGCTCCCCGATGGATTCCGGCCCCTCGTCGTGTGGCGCCTGTCGCCCGTCGGGGACGGGCGCGGCGCGACCGCGTTGGGCTACCAGGAAGCGCAGCGGCCGTGAGCCGAGCGATCCGCATCGCGGCCGGGCAGGGGTTCTGGGGTGACTGGCTCGAGGCACCGTGGCGCCAGGTTACCGGTGGCCCCATCGACTACCTGATGATGGACTACCTCGCCGAAGTCACCATGTCCATCATGCAGAAGCAGAAGTCGCGTGATCCGCTGCTCGGGTACGCCAAGGATTTCGTGCCACTGATGGAGCGGCTGCTGCCGGAGCTGGTACGGCGCCGCGTGAAGGTGACGACCAACGCCGGCGGCGTGAATCCGCGGGCCTGCGCCGAGGCGATCGCGCAGGTGGCGCGGCGGCTCGGCCTCGCGGGCAAGTTGAAGATCGGCGTCGTCTCGGGCGACGATCTGCTGGGACGCGTCGATCAGCTGCTCGCCGCCGGACACGCCCTCGCGAACCTCGATACGGGACGTCCGCTGCGCGACGTGCGCGACCGGCTGCAATCGGTCAACGCCTATCTCGGCGCCGCGCCGATCGTCGCGGCGCTGGGGCGCGGAGCGGACATCGTCATCACCGGACGGGTGACCGATACCGGGCTCACCCTGGGGCCGCTGATGCACGAGTTCGGGTGGGCGGCGGACGCCTGGGACCTGCTGGCGGCGGGCACCGTCGCGGGGCACACCATCGAGTGCGGGGCGCAGTGCTCGGGGGGCAACTGCCTCGTCGATTGGCAGCGCATTCCCGATCTTGCCAACGTCGGATATCCGATCGTCGAGGCGTACGCCGACGGCACGTTCGAGATCACGAAGCATGCGGGTACGGGCGGGCGGGTCAGTGTCGCCGGCGTGACGGAGCAGCTGGTCTACGAAATGGGAGACCCGCGCTCCTACATCACCCCCGACGGTGTCGCCGACTTCACCACGATCGAGCTGCGGCAGCGCGGCAAGGATCGCGTGCGCTTCTCCGGTATCCGTGGGCGTCCCGCCACGGGCTCGCTGAAAGTCTCGGCGGCCTATTCGTACGGATTCAAGGCGGTGGGCACGCTGGTGTACGCGTGGCCCGATGCGCTGCAGAAGGCTCGCGCCGCCGACCGGGTGCTGCGGCAACGGCTTGCCGACCTCGGCCTCGAGTTCGAAACGATCCTCACCGAGTTCGTCGGCGTCGACGCCACGCACGGACCGCTGGCCCTGCGCGAGCTGCAGCAGCGGGACGTCCCGGAAGTACAGCTGCGCGTCGGCGTACGGTCACCGCAGCGCGACCCCGTGGAGCGGTTCACGCGCGAGATCGCGCCGCTGATTCTCAACGGGCCACCCAGTGTCACTGGATTCGCCGGGGGCCGCCCCAAGCCCGAGGAGATCGTGGCCTACTGGCCCGCGCTGCTCGACAAGACCGAGGTGCAGGCATGCGTCGATCTCGTCACGGTGTGAAGTCCGGCCGCCGCAAGAGAACCGTGCGCCTCGTCGATCTGGCGCACGCCCGCTCGGGCGACAAGGGTGATACCGCCAACGTCGGCCTGATCGCGCGGCACGCGGCGGACTATCCGGTCCTGGTGCGGCACGTGACCGCGGCGCGGGTCGCGCGGCACTTCAAAGGCATGATCGCGGGGCCCGTCGAGCGCTTCGAGCTGCCCAACCTGCGAGCGTTGAACTTCCTGTTGCACGGCGCCCTCGACGGCGGTGGGACGATCTCCCTCAAGACGGATGCTCAGGGGAAGGTGTTTTCGACGGCGCTGCTGCGGATGGAAATCGAGGTGGACCGGTGACGGAGCGGATCGCGGCCGCGCTCGAGGGCGGCGTGTTGACCGGCACGCTCAATCGGCCGGAGAAACGGAACGCGATCGATGCCGCGATGCTCGACGGGCTGGCAGCCCTGCTCGAGCGCGCCGAGCTCGAAGCGGCGGTCCGCGTGGTGGTGCTGCGCGGCGCGGGCAAGGATTTCTGTGCCGGCATGGACCTCGACGAGCTGCTCCAGTCGGTAGACCGGACGGTGGAGCAGAACCGGGCGGCCGCCATGCGCTTCGGCGGGTTGTTCGTGCAAATGCGCGCGCTCCCCAAGCCGGTGATCGCCGTGGTGCAGGGGCGGGCCCTGGCCGGTGGGTGTGGCCTCGCCACAGCCTGCGATCTCGTGATCGCAGCGGAGTCGGCGCAGTTCGGCTACACCGAGGTGCAGCGCGGATTCGTCCCGGCGCTGGTGATGAACATGCTGCGCCGGGCGGTGGGCGAGAAGATCGCGTTCGACCTGGCGGCGACCGGCCGTCTGTTGACCGCCCGTGAGGCGGAGCGGGCAGGGCTCGTCTCGCGCGTGCTCCCCGATACGGAGTTCGCGGCAGGAGCCGAGCAGATCGTGCGCGGCATCGCGGGGCTCAGCGCCACCGCGCTCGCCCTCACCAAGCAGCAGCTCTACCGGCTCGACGGCGTCGGTTTCGAGGACGGGATCCGCCTGTCGGCCGACGTCAATGCCGTGAGCCGGACGACCCCCGATTTTCGCGCCGCCATCGCGGCCTTTCTCAAGAAATGACCCTCAAGGCCTGGGCCTTCGGCGTCGGGTTGACGGCGGCGCTCCTCGGCATGGCCCTGGAGCGGCGCTGGCTCGTCTGGGTCGCCGTGGCAATTCTGGCTGTCGCATTCCTGCTGCGCTTCCTCACCCAGCCCGCTTCGGACGACCAATCCTGACGGCCTGAAGCCGTTCGTGACTTGCGGGCGCGTAATTTGCACCGTATCACATGCTGGCATCACAGACCGCTTAGCCCGGCGTGGATCCGGCTGCATGGGGTCGCCCCCGCGTGGTCCGGCTCAACGTACCCTGAACACCAAGAGGGTTCGTTCGAATCGGAGGGGAGATGCTGACGATGGTGTTGAGCGCCATCGCGGTGGTCGTGGGCGGGAGCCTCGCGCTCTGGCTCGTCGCCTTCACCGTGCTGCGCGACGTGCCGCCGGGCCAGATCCGGCTGGTGACGTGGTTTCACGGACGGACCCGGGTCTACCGGGGTCCCGGCAAATCGAAGGAATTCCCCGTTCTCTCGACCGGCATGACGATTCCGAGCATGCCGATCACCGCGGCGCTCGACCTGGTCGATCAGACGCTCGAGGCGGTAGCCGTGCAGGCCGCGGTCACGGCCCTCGTGTCGGTCGGCGATCCCGATGCCATGGTGCAGGCGGCGGCGCGGAGCTTCTTCAGCCGGGGGGCCGCCGAGCAGGCCGACACGCTGCGTGATTTGCTGGCGAGCAGCGGCGCGCGCGCGCTCAATCTCCTGCGCCACGATCAGCTGTTCGATGCGATGCCGGCGGAGGACGCCACGCTCGCCGAGCGTGAAGCGCATCCGCTGGCCGTGATGATCCGTCATGTGGCGGCACGCGAGCTCGCCGACCTGGGGCTCGTGCTGCGGTCGTTGTACGTCAAATCGGTTTCCTCCGGGCTGGTCGAGGCAAAACGTCGAACGGTGGAGGCCGAAACGCGGGCCAGCGCCGAGATCGCCGTCGCGCAGCAGGCGCGGCGCGCGCGAGAAGCGCAGCTCGAGAGCGAGCGGGCCATCTCCGACCGCGAGCGTGAGCTGGAGCAGGCACGTTCCGATAACGCCGGGCTGATCGCGCAGGCGAAGGCGCGACAGCAGTCGATCGAAGCGGAAGCGAACGCGCAGCGGGTGCGGGCCGAGGCGGAGGCCGCGCAGGAGGCACTGCGCGGCGCGCAGTTCGGTCTCGCGTTGGACGAAGCGTTGCGCATCACCAAGATCGCCGCCGCACAGGCCGACGGTTTCCGTAAGGTGAATGACACGATTCGCGAGGGCGGCGACAGCTACTTCCGGTATCGCCTCATCGAGATGTTGCCGAAACTCACCCCGGCGATCGCGCAGGCGCTGGCGAACGCCAACCTGGTGTCTGCGAAAGGCGATGGCGCCCCGCCGGCACTCGCCACGAGCGGCGTCACGGAGGTGATTCAGTCCGCCCTGGCCGGTCAGCTCCAGATGACCGAGGGTCTGATCGAGCCTCCCAACAACAAGAGCCCCAAGGGCAGTGGGCGGGTTCCGGTTCGCAGACGTCAGACGGGCTAGGTCTTGCCGGGGGCCGCTCGTTACATTGCACGGCGTCCGACTCTCACAGGCAGGAACGGCCCATGGCATCGCTGAACGTTTCCATGTATGACCCGCGGCTCGTGCAGCCGATGCGCGAGGAATTGACGCGCATCGGATTCCAGGAGCTGCGGACGGCGGCGGACGTGGACGCCGCCCTGGGCACCGAAATCGCCCCGACCCTCGTGGTCGTGAACTCGGTGTGCGGCTGCGCGGCGCGCAACGCCCGTCCCGCGGCGACCCTCGCGATTCAACACACCAAGCGACCGGCAAAGCTGCTGACGGTGTTCGCGGGCCAGGACGCGGACGCGACGGCCCGCGCCCGCAGCTACTTCACGGGATACGCCCCATCGTCGCCGCAGATCGCCCTGCTGAAGGACGGCAAGCCGGTGTTCATGCTGGAGCGCCGCAACATCGAGGGCCGGTCGGCGACGGATATCGCCGCCGATCTGGTGGACGCGTTTGAGCGATTCTGCTGACGCGCCGGTGCCCGACGAGGCGCCCAAGCGCCTGATCGTCGTCGGCGACCGGGTGCTGATCGTCCCCGAGGCGGGTGAGGAGCGCACCAACGTCGGACTCTACCTGCCAGCGACGGCGGTGGAGGCGCGACAGGTCCAGGGGGGCCGCATCGTCGCGACGGGTCCCGGGACGCCGATGACCGAGCCCACCAGCATGGACGACGAGCCGTGGAAGATCCGTGGACCCGACGTGAAGTATTTGCCGATGCAGGCCGACGTGGGGGATTACGCGCTCTTCTTTCGCAAGGCGGCGGTCGAGCTGACGTTCGAGGGCAAGGTCTATCTCGTGGTGCCGCAGGCGGCGATTCTCGTGCTGGTACGCAAGGAGGCCGTCGAGCCGGAGTAAAGGGATGTCGCGCGCGTGAAAGCGACCCCGGTTTTTTTGCCGGGGTCGTTTTCTTTGGCGGCTGTGAATGGACCTCCCTCAGGCCTGTATCAGGCCCGCACCGTCCTGACCGAGAGTTTCGGGTTCCCGAGCTTCCGCGCGGCACAGCTCCGGGTGCTGCAGCCGCTGCTCGCAGGGCGCCACGTCCTCGCAGTCCTGCCGACGGGGGCGGGGAAATCACTCTGCTACCAGGTCCCGGCGCTGTTGTCGGGCGGGCTGACGATTGTCGTCTCGCCGCTCATCTCCCTGATGCAGGACCAGGTCGCGAGCCTGCGGCGCCGCAACATCCCGGCGGCCTATTTGAACAGCACGCTTTCCAGAGAAGATCAGCGTGCGATTCTCAACCTTGCACTGGGCGGCGCTGCGCGCCTCTTGTACTGTGCCCCGGAGCGACTGGCGTCGCTGTGCCGCCTGATCCGCGATGCCGGGGTCGACGTCCCGCTGTTCGCGATCGATGAGGCGCATTGCATCGTGGAATGGGGCAATGCGTTCCGCCCCGTCTACCGCCGCCTCGGCGAGTTTCGCTACCACCTGCGCGAGCCGCAGACCCTGGCGCTCACCGGGAGCGCGACTCCCTCCGCCCAGGCGGAAATCCTCGCCGTGCTGCGTATCCCGCGCGCGAGCGTCGTCACGGCATCGTTCGATCGCCCCAACCTGCGATTCGCGGTCGACCGGGTGCGTGACGATCGCATGCGCTGCGCGCGGCTGGTCGAGGAGATCGAGCGCGCGCGGGGGCAGGTCATCGTCTATGCCCCCACGCGCCGCATCACGGAGCTGATCGCGCGGGCGCTGCGTTTTCGTGGCATCCGGGCCGCGCCCTACCACGCTGGCCTCGACGCCGCAGTACGGCGGCCCGTGCTGGGCGCGTTCCTGCACGACCGCGCCCCGGTGATCGTCGCGACGAGCGCGTTCGGGATGGGGATCGACAAGCCGGACGTGCGTCTCGTGCTCCATTGGGGGCCACCGCGCACACTCGAGGCCTATTACCAGGAGGCCGGTCGCGCGGGACGGGATGGCCGGTCGTCGCTTTGCCTGGTGCTGTGGCGGCGCGAGGACCTGCGCTGGGGCGATCTCAGCCCCGAGATGCGGCGCTACGTGGAGCGGCGGCGCTGCCGCCGGCGTCAACTGCTCGAGCACTTCGGGGAGCGGTTGGAGCAGTGTGCGGGGTGTGACGTGTGCGGCTAGGCGACAATGAGTCGCCGAGACGCCTGGGCGTCGAGGGGGCAGGTGGCAGGCAATGACCTCGCTCCTGGCTCCTAAGCGGCCACTCAGCGGCTTGGCGTCTCCCCTCGGCGGCTCGGGCCATGGTTAACCAGCAACGGTGACGAACTTCTGTGCAACCCAGAGGCCCATGCGACGAGGTCAACCCATCCGAGGTTAACCCATCCATGGGATTTGTAGGACATCTGTGTACCCCGGGGCATGGCCCCGGGGTTAACACGAGCGGAGCGAGCAATTATGCGAAAGAAAGGGCCGCATCAAGCACTCGGTCTGTACGCGCACCTGACCTGGCACACCTGGTACCGGCGGGAATTGGTGAATAGCCAAGGCGCTCCAATAGTCCGAACCGCGATTCACGCAGCGGCGGAACGTACGGCCATCCGGGTACACGCCGTGGCCGTCCTGACGGAGCACGTTCACGTAGTCGTGAGCTATCCGCCGCGGGCGAGGGTGAGCGATTTCGTTCGAGAGGCAAAATCAGAGTCAGCGCGACGTGTGAACCAGGACGCTGGAAGCCAAGTCTTACGGTGGGGTCGGGGATATTACGTGAACTCTTTAAGTCATGGTGAGGTGACTGCTAGGATATCCTATGTGGCCACGCAGTACCAGAAACATCCTCACCTAAACCCCGAACGGTCGTGTTAACCCCGGGGCCACGCCCCGGGGTAAACCAGAAGAAAAGGCGCTCCTGTGTTGACCCCGGGCCGGTGGCCCCGGGGTTAAAACAATCGCCTCACCTATATTGGGCTTATGCACGACGCCTTGTACTTCTCCGAAGAGAACCTCCAGGTGCGCGACATGGTGCGCGACTTCGCCCGCACCGTCGTCAAGCCGAGCGCGCGCCAGCACGACCTCGACTCCTCGTTTCCCTGGGACAACGTCAAGCAGATGGCGGAGCTGGGACTGTTCGGCATTCCCTGGCCCGAGGAGCTGGGCGGGGCGGGGATGGACTACCTGTCGTACATGATCGTGATCCACGAGCTGGCCAAGATCGACGCCAGCCACGCCATCACCGTCAGCGCGCATACGACCCTGGGCACCTCGCCGATCATGGACTTCGGCACCCCGGAGCAGCAGCAGCGCTTCGTGCCGCTGCTCGCGCAAGGCAAGGTGCTCGGCGGGTTCGGGCTGACCGAGCCCGCGGCGGGCTCGGACGCCGGCGGAACGAAGACCACTGCCGTAGAAAAGGGCGACCATTTCGTCCTGAACGGATCGAAGATTTTCATCACGCATGCCGGCGTCGGCGAAATCTTCGTGGTGACCGCCCGGACCGATGTGAGCGCCGGCAAGACGCGCGGCATCTCGTCGTTCATCGTCACCAAGGACACCACGGATCTGGAGGACGCCAGGCGGGTCGGGGTCGGCCACGCCGCCGACCTCCCCAAGATCCCCGGCGTCAACGCCGCGAAGAAGGAGGACAAGCTCGGCTGGCGGGCCTCGGACACGCGCGAGCTGGTGTTCGAGGATGCCATCGTGCCGAAAGAGAACATGCTGGGCCCGCGGGGCAACGGCTTCCGGCAGATGTTGCACACGCTGGATGGCGGCCGCATCGGCATCGGAGCCCTGGCGCTCGGGATCGCCGAAGGGGCCCTCGACGAGTGCCTCGTCTACACGGCGCAGCGCAAGCAGTTCGGCCGGCCGATCGCGAGCTTCCAGGGCGTGCACTTCGCCCTCGCTGACATGGCGACCGAGGTCGAGGCCGCGAAGCACCTCGTGTTTCATGCGGCCTGGCTGAAGCAGCGCGGTGAGCCGTACAAGAAGGAGGCGGCGATGGCCAAGCTGTACGCCTCCGAGCTCGCCATGCGGGCGACGACGAAGGCGGTTCAGCTCCACGGCGGCTACGGCTACACGACCGAATATCCGGTGGAGCGGATGATGCGCGACGCGAAGATTTGCGAGATCGGCGAAGGCACGAGCGAGATTCAGCGCATCGTGATCGCGCGGCAGCTCCTCGGAGATCTCATCGACTAACCGGCTAGATCTCGGGCGGCCGGTAGGGTCCCGGCTCCGCCGTATGGTCCTCGGGGTGCGCGATCTCGCGGTGCAGATACTCGAGCAATTCGATCTGGCGCTGCTGCAGGTGCCACAACTCGTGCCACTGCCGGTTGCGTAACCCATCCAGCTTGTCGTGCAGGTCGCGAATCTCCATCTCGGCCATCAGGTTGATCTGGTAATCCTGCGTCGCCTGCATGCGGTCTTTCTCCGCCTGGCGGTTCTGGCTCATCATGATGACCGGCGCCTGCAACGCTGCGATGGTCGACAGCACGAGATTGAGAAGAATGAAGGGGTAGGGGTCGAAGGGATGGCGCACCAGCAGCCAGCTGTTGACGCCCATCCAGATGAACAGAACGGCGCCGAAGATCATGATGAACGTCCAGCTGCCGCCGAAGTGCGCGACGTGATCGGCCACGTGCTCGCCGAACGTCATCTCTGACTCGTACTGCTTGTCCACGAGACGGCTGATGCGCCCCCGCCGCGCGATCTTCGTCACGACCGCCTTCTCCATCTCCGAGATCTTGTCGTACTCCGCCTCGAGGTACCCCAACAGCTTCTTGGCGCGGTACTGGTCATGGCAGCTGGTACAGATTCCCCGGGTGCCGGTCCAATCGGGGCGGTCGCGCTTGATCAGATCGAACAGCGGCAGCTCGAGCTTCTGTCCCGAGAACAGCGTGCGGGCTTCGACCTGATTTCCGCAAAGGGAGCAGGCAACCTTGGCCATGAAGATCTCCGGCTGGGCTAGGGAAGAACGGGATGGATGTCGAGGACGCGCACCAGGAAGGCCCAGCGGTCCGCCGCTTCGTCGATGACCTTCACCGTCGGCTTGCCCGCTCCGTGGCCCGCCTTGGTTTCGATGCGGATCAGGACCGGGCGGTCCCCCGCCTGGGCCGCCTGCAGCGCGGCGCTGAACTTGAACGAATGCCCCGGGACGACGCGGTCGTCATGGTCCGCCGTCGTCACGAGCGTCGCCGGGTACGCCGTACCGCGGCGTAACCGGTGCAGCGGCGAGTAGGCGTAGAGATAGGGGAATTGGTCGGCACTGTCCGCGGAGCCGTATTCCGTGATCCACGCCCATCCGATCGTGAACTGGTGGAAGCGCAGCATGTCCATCACACCGACCGCCGGCAGGGCCGCGCCGAACAGCTCGGGGCGCTGTGTCATCACCGCCCCGACGAGCAGCCCGCCGTTCGATCCGCCGCCGATCGCGAGCTTGGGCGTCGCGGTATAGCGCTCGCGGATGAGATACTCGGCCGCGGCGATGAAGTCATCGAAGACATTCTGTTTCTTCTCGTGCATCCCCGCTTCGTGCCACACTTCGCCGTACTCCCCGCCGCCGCGCAGGTTCGGCACCGCGAACACTCCGCCCATCTCGAGCCACACCAGCACGCCGGGAGAAAAGGCCGGCGTGAGGTTGATGTCGAACCCGCCGTAGCCGTAGAGGTAGGTGGGGTTCGATCCATCGCGCACCAGATCGCGCCGGTGCGTGATAAACATCGGGATGCGGGTGCCGTCCTTGCTGTGGTAGAACACCTGCTCGGTCACGTAGCGGCCGGCATCGAAATCGAGGCGCGGGGCCTGAAACACCTCGGTCGTCCCCGTCTGAAACTCGTGCCGGAAGATTGTCGTAGCAGCGAGGTAGGACGTGAACGAGAAGAACAGCTCAGTGTCGTGCGCCGACTCGGCCGATAGCTCTGCAGCGGTGCCGAGTGACGGCAGTGGAATCTCCCCCGCAGGCGCTCCATCCATTCCGAACAAGGCAATGCGGGAATGCGCGTCGTGGAGATAGGTTGCCACGAATGTGCCATGAACCAGTACGACGCTCTCGATTACGTCGGGCGACTGCGGGATGATCTCGCGCCAGGCGGCGCGTTCCGCGTGCGCCAGGTCGATCGCGATGACGCGGCCGCGCGGCGCGTCGAGGTCGGTGCGGAAGTAGAACCGCGCGCCGTCGTTGGCGACGAAGCTGTAGTGCGCGTCGAAATCGTCGAGCAGCGCGCGCGGCGCGGCCGTGAGCTCGGGGTGCAACGGGTCCTTCAGGTCCGCGACGTAGACCCGGTTGCGGCGGTCGGTCCCGAGCCACAGGCTGATCACGAGATAGCGGCCGTCCTCGGTCACGTGCCCCGTCATGCCCCAATCGGGGTGTTCGAGCCGCTGGTAGATGAGCTGGTCGGCCGACTGGTCGGTGCCAAGCCGGTGGTAGTAGAGCCGGTGGAACCGGTTCACCGCGAGCAGCGGGTTGTCGTTCTCCGGCGCTGGATAGCGGCTGTAGAAAAACCCCGCCTGGTCGTGCGACCACGCGATCTCGGAGAACTTCACCCAGCGGATGTGGTCGCGCAGGTCCTGGCCCGTCGCAATGTCCCGCACCCGGAGGTCGTTCCAGTCGGAGCCGCTCACCGATGTCGCGTACGCGAGATGTCGCGCGTCTTCGGAAACCGCGGCCATCGACACCGCGACGGTGCCGTCGGGGGAGAGCGCATTGGGATCGAGCAGCACGGTGGCGGTCGCGCTGCGGCTCGTTTGGTGGTAGAGCACCGCCTGGTTCTGCAGCCCGTCGTTCTTGTAGAAGAAATACTCCCCGTGCTTCTTGAAGGGTGTGCCGAAACGCGGATAGTCCCACAGGGCGGTGAGCCGGCGCCGGATCGCGTCGCGCTCGGGCACCCCAGCGAGGTACGCGAACGTCACCGCGTTCTGCGCCTCGATCCAGGCTTTCGTATCCGGAGCGTCGACGTCTTCCAGCCAACGGTAGGGATCGGCGACGGTGGTACCGTGGTAATCGTCCACCTGCGTCCCCTGTTTCGTTTCGGGGTAGCGCAGGCGCTGGGCAGCCGCCACAGGGACTTGCAGGATCGCGGGCACGAGGAGCATCAGGAGTTTCTTCAAGGGGATGCAGGACAAAATAGCGAGTCATTGACGTAAGTCACAAGCCGACTTATGTTTACCACATGTACCGGATGCTAACAGCGTTGCCGCTGCTGCCCGCGATGTTCGCGGGGGCACATGGCACCGAGTCCGGTCGGCCGGCCCGCCGTACAGAGACTTCACGAGACACAAGCGATTGCTGGCACACTATCAGGATCCCGCGCGGCTGTTGGCCCCCCGGGATCGAGGGTTCTTGCTTTGAAGCGCGAAATATTGATCAGCGGAAGTCCACGCGAGACACGCGTGGCCATCCTGGAGGACGACCGTCTCGTTGAGCTCCTCGTCGATCGACCGGATGCCCGGCGTTCCGTCGGCGACATTTACCTCGGCCGTGTGGAGGCGGTGCTCCCCGGCATCCAGGCCGCCTTCGTCGACATAGGGGCCGAGAAGAGCGCGTTCCTGCACGCGTCGGATCTGGTGGAAGCCGAGGACGAAGACGATCCGTCGGAGCCGGGCGAAGAAGACGACGAGAACGGTGAGGGCAACGGGAATGGCAGCGGCGGGGGAGGGCGCGGGCGCTCCCGGCGCCGCGTGCCGAATGTCGCCGACGAGCTGAAACGCGGCGAAGCGAAGCTCGTCCAGGTCATCAAAGAGCCGATCAGCACCAAGGGATCGCGCGTCACCGCGCAGGTGTCGCTCGCCGGCCGCTTCCTCGTCTATATGCCGTTCGCCTCGCGCGTCGGCGTCTCCCGGAAAATCGAGGGGCGCGAGCAACGGGCCCGGTTGCGCGAGCTGGTGAGCGGCCTCGTTCCCAAGGGCGAAGGCGGCTGGATCATCCGCACCGTCGCCGACGATCTCACCGAGGCGCGCTGCAAACGCGAGATCGATCACCTGCTGGGGTTGTGGAAGAAGATCAAGCGCAAGTCCGGCTCGGTCCGCCCGCCCGCACTGCTGCAACGGGAGACCAGCCTCACCCGCGGCATCGTCCGCGATCTGTTCAGCGACAAGGTCGATTCGCTGCTCGTCGATTCCCGCCAGCTGCACAACGAAATCGCCCAGTACCTCTCCCAGATCGACCCCGAGCTGCAGGAGCGGGTGCACCTGTTCAAGGACGAAGTCTCGCTGTTCGACAAGTACGACATCGAGGCCGAGATCCGCGGGCTGTTCCAGCAGCGCGTGGAGCTGCCGACGGG
>CAZXKN010000180.1:0-43487 GCA_964641815.1 uncultured Gemmatimonadaceae bacterium
GGCGATGCGCTCGAGCGAGCGGTCGAAGTCCTGCTGCAGCTCCGCTCCCAGCTTCTCGCGCGTCGCTTTGTACTCGGGATACTCGCGGTGCCGGAACGATTCGCCGCGATCGAGCACCCACCCGAGGTAGTCGGGGTGATGTTTTTCGCGCAGCCGCAACAGGAAGTTGGTGACGCCCCAGGCGGCCGACGTGTTCTCGCCGCTCTTGGTCGTGAGCGGCCGGGCGATCATCGCGAAGAATGCCCGGTAGATGAGGGCGTAGCCGTCGACGAGAAAGAGGCGATTCGGGGGGGACTGCGGCATGGGCCCGGAAGATAACTCCCGGAAAACGAGCGCCCCGCCGGAGAGCTCCGGCGGGGCGCTGAGACCGGGCGTGCCGCGGCTACACCCGCATCACGTTGGCGGCGTGCAGCCCCTTGTCTCCGGTCTGCACCTCGAATTCGACCGCCTGGCCCTCGGCGAGTGTCTTGAAGCCGTCCATCTGTATCGCCGAAAAGTGGACGAAGACGTCTTCACCACCCTCCTGCTCGATGAACCCATACCCCTTCGCGTCGTTGAACCACTTCACCTTTCCGCGTGCCATGGCGATCCGCCCTCCTGCGAAGTCTCCACACGAACGTCGGCTGGCCCCCTCGCCCGAAGCCCTCGGGCGAGCGGCATTGAAGAGGCAACGGGTTCGGCGGGTTGTCAAGCAAGCGGGAGCGGCGCGGCCCAGCGACTTGGAATCAGTTACCGGCCGACCCGTACAGCGCCCGATAGATGGCGCGGTTGCGTAGTACCGATCGCACGTAGGCGCGCGTCTCGGGATACGGAATCTGCTCGATGAATTGGTCGGGATCCTCGGCGCCGGGCCGCGCGATCCAGCGGTCGACGGGCGCGGTGCCGGCGTTATAGGCGGCGATCGCCACCTCCACCCGGCCGCGGTAGCGATGCAGCAGCATACCGAGGTGCGACGCCCCGAGATGGAGATTCAGGTCCGGCACCGTGAGCCATTCGGGATAGAACGTGACGGAAAGCCCGCGCGCCGCCTGGGCCGCCGTCACCGGCATCAGCTGGGCGAGGCCGCGCGCACCGGCGCGCGACAACGCCTCGAGATCGAAGGTGCTCTCCTGCCGGACCAGCCCGGCGAACAACAGCGGGTCGACCCCGAATTCACGGGCCTCGGCTTCCACCGCCCCGCGGCGTGGCCACGGCCAGATCGCCCGCAGTACGCGGGCGTCGTTCCCCGCCCGCTGCGCGGCCGTCCACCCGAGCCGTACGCCGACCGAGCCCCAGCCGCGTGCCGACAGCCCGACGCTCCAGGCGAGCAAATCATCCAGCGCCGCGAAGCCGCGACCACTCAGGGCCCGCACCTCGAGGTCCGCCTCGGTGTCCAGGCCGGCGAGCAACAAGGTATCGATGCGCGCGAGTCCGGAATCGGCGCTCGGCGTTGAGCGCGCGCTGTCGGTGGAGATCTTCAGTGGGCCCAGACCCGCGACCGTTCGGGCGCGGACGCCGTAGTAGCCGAGCGAGTCCTCCCGTGCCAGGAGCCGCCACAGCGAGTCGGCGGCGGATGAATCGCCGCGCTGCGCGGCGATCCGCCCCATCCAGAACCGCGCAGCAGTGCGCTGCACGCCGCCGACCCCGACTTCGGCGCTGTAGAGCTGCACGGCGCTGTCCGCCGCGCCTTCGTGCACTTCGATCGCGGCGAGGCGGAACCGCGCGAGCGAGGCTCGCGCATCGGCCGGGTAGCGCCGCAGCAGCTCGCCGAACCAGCGCTGGCCGCCGCTCGAGTCGCCGTGGTCCAGGAGATAGTCGCCGACCAGGTAGAGCGCCGTGGGCGACGCGGTGTCCGCGGGATACTTGTCGGCGAACGCCACCAGCGCCTGCGGCGCTCCGGGATCTCCAAGGCGAACCAGCACGCGCCCGCGACGATACAGGGCGAGGGCGGCCGCGGCGCTGTCGCGGGCCGCTGCCTGGTAGGCGGCAGCGGCGTCGACGTACCGGCCCGCGGCGGTGTACAGCTCGCCCGCGAGCAGCAGTGTCTCGCCGCTCGAATCGCCGTCGGCCAGGGCCCGAGTGACGAGGCGGCGCGCCTCGTCGGGATCGCCGTGCCCGCGCACCACGCGCGCCAGAGCGACGCGCTCGGCGGGCACGCGGGGTGGCAGGGGCCCATGGGCGAGCGGGACGCCGGCCGCCGCGTCGTCGGACTGGGGCGCGCGGGCGAATAGTTGATAGAGCTCGCTGCGTGCCGCCACGCTGTCGCCCGAGGCCAGCGCGAGCCGCGCCGCGAGGAGCGACTTCCCTGCTTCGATGAATCGGCTGAGCGCGGCGCTCGAGTCGCCCATGAGGAGCAGCGACACCGCGCGGGCTGCCGCGGCCTCACGCGCCACGCTCGACGGCAACCCGGCAAGCAGGCGCCACGCGGCCACCGTGTCGCGCTGCACGCGCGCCGCCCGCAGCCGCAGCCAGGCATCGATGGAGGCGAGGGTCCCGTTGCGGGCCGCTGCATAGTAGTGCGCGGCGCTGTCGGGGAGCTGCGCGGCTTCGAACGCGAGTGCCGCGTGCACGGCGAGCAGCGCCGCCGCGGCTCCCTGGTCGCCCGTCCGCTCGCGCGCCGCGACGAAATGCGCGGCAGCGAAATTGAACTGTCCCATGCGCCACTCCGCCTCGCCGAGCAACGCCAGCGCCTGGCCGTTGCCGTACTCCTGCAGCCACGGTTGTCCGATCAGCAGGCTGCGCACGCGGTCATAGCGGCGGGCTGCGAGCTCGGCGCGCGCTCCCTGGACGATGAACGCGGGATCCTGGCGCGGCGACCGCGCGGCAGCATCGAGCAGCGTCTCGGCGGCGTGCCACGGACGGCCCGAGAGCCACAGCGACTCGGCGCGTTGCGATGGATTGACGAGGGTTTGTCCCGCGAGGAGGAGCGGCCAGCAGGCGCCCGACAGCGCCAGAAACGCCCGGCGGATCACTGACTGCGGCGAATCCGGGCCAGCACCTGCTGATAGTCCGCCCGCGAGCCCGGCGTCAGCTCGAAGCGGCCGAAGCCGGTGAGGTCCTGAAACAGCAGGCCAAGGCGCAGCGTGGTGTAGCTCCAGCGGATCGTCTGCGGCGTGCTGCGCGACACATTGTTCCCGGAGAAATCGGTCACTTCGTCAGGCTCGCCGAGCGTAATGAACACTTCGCCGCGATCGGTGAGCCAACCGGGCTGTCCCTCCTCCTGGAACCGTACGTTCGCGATCTGGATGCGGTGCAGGTAATCGTCCAGCGCCTCGTTCTCCGGCGTGAGCGGCACCGGGTCGGTGGCCGTCCAGAACGAGCGCCACGCCTCGGCGCGCTGCCCCGGCGCGGCATTCTTGAGCGTGCTCACCAGGTCCTGGCGCTCGAAGTAGCGCAGCAGATTGAGCATCTCTCCGTAGTTGGTGACGACCCACTGCGTGGAGAAGCTGACGAGAAACGTCGACGCCGCCTTCGCCGTCCCGCCGACCGCCGAGACCCGGAGCTCCTCCTGCCCCACCGGCAAGCGCGAGCCCGCGATCGGCAGCACCGCGCGGGCGAGCCCCGTCGTATCGCGCAGCGTGACCGTGTCCTGCCATTGCACCGTCCCGCTCTGGTCGATCGCTTCGGCAGCAACGCGCGTCCCGGGCGGCAGCTCGTACCCTTCCAGATAGAAGCGCAGCGTGTCCACGCCGTACGGCAGCGTGGCCCGCGGATTGGCGAGCAGCTGCGGGCGATCGCTGCGCACCCCCCGGCCCGCCCCCTGATAGATCGGAATCGGAGACGACAGCGCGGGTCCGCCGAACCGCGGCACCGTGTCGGCGCGCGCGCGGCGCGACGACGCCGGACTGTTGCGATCGCGGATCAGCACCTCGGCGGTATACACCCCGGGGTGGACCAGCAGGAAGCCCTGGAACAGGACACTCTCGTCGGCGCGCAGCGTTTCCTGGAACGTCCGCACCCGCACCGTCTGATCGCTCGCGAGACGCGCCGTCGTCCCGGAGTCGGAACGGAACGCCACCTCGACGTGGTACTCGGCGACGAACTCATTGGCGTCGCGGTGAAAGCCGAGGGAATGATTGGCGAGCGACAGGGTAAAAACCGCGAGCGTCGAATCGGCCGACGGGCCGGCGAGGAAGTGCGTGTTGGCGACCGCCGGGAGCGGCGCGGGGGTGACGAACAGGCCCATGCGATCGTAGATCGCGGCCGCGTCGAACAGCTTGGCGACTTCAAACCCGGGCCGCGGACGGTCGGTCGACCCGACGCGCTGCCATTGACCACAGCCGACGAACGAGGCGATCAGCGTGAATCCGATGACAACACGTCGTATCACTTGCTCAACCTCAAGCCCGGACGTTAGTTTCGCCGATCCCCATGGCCAATGAGAATCTCGCCGGTCGGACGATCGCCGGCTATCGCCTCCTCGAACGTGTCGGTGAAGGAGGCACGGCAGAGGTGTATCGGGCCGAGCATCCGGAGCACAACCGCTGCGCGTTCAAGGTATTGCGGCCACGCTTGCGGGGCGACCCCACGGCGGTGAAGCGGTTCTTGCGCGAGGCGAGCTACGGAGCGCGGGTGCAGCACCCTGGCGTGGTTCGAACGTACGATTATGGAGAAGGCGACGGCCTGTACTACCTCGCCCTGGAATGGGCGGGCGGTCAATCCCTCGCTGATTTCCTACACCAGAACGCACCACTCGCTCCCACCGACGCCGCGGTGATCGTGGCACAACTCGCGGCGGCACTCACCGCGGCGCACCAGGTCGGCATCATCCACCGCGACCTGAAGCCCGAGAACATTGTCTACGATTCCAAGAGCAAGATCACAAAGTTGCTCGACTTCGGTATCGCCCGCGACGCCGAGCTGCCGCCCGAGGAGCGGCTGACCCGCACCGGGTTCTTCGTCGGCACGCTGCAGTACGTCGCCCCCGAAGCGCTGTCCGGAGAGCTGGTCGACGCGCGTGCCGACATCTACAGTCTCGCCACGATCGCCTACTACATGCTCACCGGCCGGCACCCGTTCAGCGGCCGCAATCCGCGCGAGCTGTTCCAGCAGTTGCTGCAACAGGATCCCTTGCCCCTGAACCAGGCGGTGCCGGGGAAGAAATTCCGGCCCGCGCTCGAGGCCGCCCTCATGAAGGGGCTGAGCCGGGATCCCGCCAGGCGGCAACCCTCGGTGACCGACTTCGCGCGAGAATTCGTGGCCGGCGTGGAAGGCGGCGACGAGCCTGCAGCCGCTGGATTCCTGAGCACGATTCGCCGATTCATCGGCGGGCAGTAGCTAGTAGTAGCAATGACTACTACTAGTCGCTCAAGCGAAGTCTCCCGCCTCATCTCCCTGCTGCTCGAGCGCTCCGTCACGCGTGGCGACTTCGTTCTCGCCTCGGGCCGCACGTCTTCCTATTACATCGACGCCCGCCGCACGACGATGTCCGGTGAAGGCCAGCTGCTCATCGGGCAGCTGGGGCTCGCCGCACTCGACCAGCAAGCCTGGGCACCGCGGGCCGTCGGCGGGCTGACCCTCGGCGCCGACCCGGTGGCCTACGCGATCGCGCACGCCGCGCGGCGTGCCGGCCGGACCATCGACGCCTTCACCGTCCGCAAGGAAGCCAAGGGCCACGGGCTGGGCCGCCGTATCGAAGGAAACCTCGCCGCGGGAGATCCGGTGGTCGTCGTCGAAGACGTGATCACCACCGGTCATTCCGCGCTCGAAGCGGTCGCGCAGGTCCGCCAGGCGGGCGGGCAGGTGCTCGGCGTGCTCGCGGTCGTGGACCGCGAGGAGGGCGGCCGGGAAGCGATCGCCGCTGGCGGGGTCCCGTCGACTGCGCTCGTTCTGGCCTCGGAGCTGCGCGTGTAGTGGCGGCGACTCCACCCCCACCCGGCGTGGGCGCACTCGTCGTCGTCGCGCTCAGCGACTCGTTCGGGGAACTGTGGCCCCTGCTGGCCGATGAGCTGGGCGTCGCACTCGTAGCGCGCGGGGCGGACGAGCCGGCACTCCCCGCGGACCCCATCGCTGTCCTCATCGCGGCGGGCGGCGCGGAGTCCGAGGTCGGCACCCTGATCGAGCGCCTCGGGCCGCGCGGCGACGCTCCCGTACTGGTCGCCGGCGCGAGTCTCTCCCATCGTCTCGCCGCCCAGGTTCTGGCCGCCGGCGCATCCGACTACTTCGCTCTCCCCGACGACCGCGACGCACTGCGGGGCGCCCTGCGCGCGGCGCTCGAGCGCCGCCGCGCCGCGCGTGACCGGGCAGCCCTCGCCACGCTCGAAGGCCAGGCGCACGCGTTCCGCGAGATGGTGGGTGCGAGCGCCACGCTGCGCGCCACGCTCGAGCGTGCCGCGCGGACGCTGGCATTCGCGGATGCGACGGTCCTGATCACGGGAGAGACGGGCACTGGAAAGGAGCTGCTGGCCCGGGCGCTGCACTATGGCGGGCGCCGCGCCACGGCGCCGTTTGTCGAGCTGAACTGTGCCGCCCTTCCGGTGACGCTGCTCGAAAGTGAGCTCTTCGGACACGAGCGCGGCGCCTTCACCGACGCGAAGACGGCCAAGCCTGGCTTGTTCGAAGTAGCGAACGGCGGCACGCTGTTTCTCGACGAGATCGACAGCCTGGCCGTCGAGCTGCAGAGCAAGCTGTTGCGCGCCCTCGACCAGAAAGAGGTACGCCGCCTCGGCGCCACCGCCAGCCGCGTCATCGACGTCCGCATCATCGCCGCCACCAACGCCGACCTCATCCGCTCCGTCCGGTCGCGGCACTTCCGCGAGGACCTGTTCTACCGCCTCAACGTCGTGACCCTGGAGCTGCCGCCGCTGCGCGCCCGTGGGGATGACGTGCTGCTCCTGGCCGAGCATTTCCTGCACCGCTTCTGCGCGCAGTACGGGATCCCCGAGCCGTCCCTGTCTGTCGAAAGCCGTCGCGCACTCCAGACGCACCCGTGGCCCGGGAACATCCGCGAGCTCCGCAACGTGGTGGAGCGCACTCTGCTGTTGTCCCCGCCCGGCGAGTTCCGGCTGGAAGGCTTCAGAGCGCTCACCAGCCCGGCACCGGGTGGCACCGACCTGCCGTTCCCCAGCACCCTCGCCGAGCTGCAGCGGGCTGCGGCGCAAGCGATGCTCCACCTCACCGGTGGAAATCGGTCCGAAGCCGCACGCCGCCTCGGCGTTTCCCGGTCGCGGTTGCAGCGACTGCTCCGCGGGTCAGGGGATGCCCTGGAGGATGAGGATTCACCCTGAGCCGAATTGAGGCACTTGGATCGTCCTGCATCAGGATATGGTTTCTATCATCAATCAGGACAATAACTTGCGGCGGCCTGACGCTTGCTCGAAAAGTCGACGACCCCGAGAGGACAGACCTGTGAAGCGGAAAGCCACATTCGCGGCGCTGGCGGTACTGGTTGCCTGCTCGACGACTGACGGGCCTCTGAATCCCGTCCCGGCCGCGCAGCTCCACTTTGTCCAGCAGGACTCGGTCTATCACCTGCTGAGCGACAGTGCCAGCTTCTACGCTAAAGTCGGTGAGGATCGCCGGGTGGAGCTGTTCTACCGCGGCTATTCGAGCGACACGGGCGAGGCGTTCCTTCAATTCGAGGTGCATGCCGCCAGTCTGCTGAAACGTCCCGACGGCTCGGCCTTTCAGCCCGGGGACTCGATCCTCATCACGGTGACGGTCCCCGATACCAACACGTTCGACTTCGTCTTCTCGCCAGCGGGGTTGCAGTTCAATCCCGCCGATCCGGCGCGGCTGCACATCGAGTACAACTACTCGAACCATGATTTCAACGGCGATGGTCACCACGACACCGAGGACGACCATGCCCGGTCACTGCTGAATGTCTGGCGGCGGGAGCCGCCCGACACGCTGTGGACGAGCCAGGGGGCGTCGAACTCCGAAGAGTTCGAGGATCTGGAGACGGCGATCCTCTCGTTCAGCCACTACGCCGTGGCGTGGTAGGAGGCTAGCCGGTCGTGCCGTCGCTCGCGGACGAATCGACCTTCTTCAAGGAGCTCCAGGCGCTCGCGCGGCAGGGACGCTACCGCGAAGTCGCCGACCGCATCACTGCCCTGCCCTCCGGCACCGCGGAGGCGCGCAGTCCGCTCGCCCTGCTGGCCGCCGAGGCGTTCGGGCGATTGGGAGAGGACGACGGAGCCGCCCGTTGGGCCGCCCGCGCGCTCGAAGTGGCCCGTACCCAGGGCGACTCCCCGACGGAGCTGCGATCGGTACACCTGCAGGGCGCCATCGCCTGGCAGCGCGGTGCGCTCGACGAAGCGGAGCGGCACTTCCAGCGCGTGCTCGAGCTGGCTCGCACGCTGCGTGACGTCGCCGCCGAAGCGCGGGCGTTCAATAACCTCGGCATCCTCCAGAACCTCCGTGGCGACCCCGAGGAGGCACTGGCGACCTACCAGCTGGCGCTGGCGGCGTACCAGCAAGCGGGCAACCTGCGCGGCATCGCCGAAACGCACACCAACCTCGAGATCAGCTGGCTCGCGATGGGGAACGCCGGCCGGGCGCGCGACGCCGCGGATGAGGCAGTGCGCGTCGCGCGCGAGGTCGGCGACGCCACGCTGCTGGCGGTCGCGCTCGTGGCCCGCGCCGAAGCGACCCTCGCGTTAGGAGACCCCGATCTCGCGGCCGCCGAGCTGCAGCGCGCCGAGGAGACGTACGTCGGCGTGCGGTTCGACGCCGGCCTCGCCGAAGTGCGGCGCCTGCAGGCGGCCGTCGCGCGCGCCCGGGAAGATCTCCCCGCGGCGCGCCGCCTGCTCGACGCGGCTCGTTCGCTCGCTCCCCAGGGAGCGTCCCTCGATACGCAGGCCGAGATCGAGCGGGACCTGGGAGACGTGCTCGCCGCGCTGGGCGACGGGGCAGGGGCGCGCAGCGCCCGCGAACGGGCGCTCGCGCTGTTCCGCCGCCTCGGCGCGCGCGCGGCCGAGCGGGCGCTGGCGGCGCTCCTCGCTGCCCCCTAGCATTCCCGTTCCACTCTCTCCAAGCTCCCGGGAGTGCCGGATCCGACTGAGTTCGAACCGATCGCTGTAGCTCCGGGCGCCGCCGCCGATCGCGGCCGGGCCTCGCTCGCGACGCGCCTGCGCGGGTGGGGGGAGGACTCCGGTTTCGAGCAGCGCCTCAAGGACCTCGAGACCTTTTCTCGCAGCCACGCACGGCGCTGGATTCTCATCGCCGTAGGCGCCGTACTGGCCTTCATCGGACGGCTCGGCGGCATCGTCCCGACACAAGCCGGGACGATCGTGCTCATCTCCGGCGGCTTTGCCGCGGCGAACATCCTCGTCGGCGTCATCCACGAGCGTAACTGGCACCGCTGGTGGCTCATTTACACCCTGGCGCTGCTCGACGTCTTCTACGTCGCGACGCTCGTGATCTGGTTCGGACACGGCGGCCTGGTGGCGGCGTTTTTCATCGCCGTGCTCCCCTATGCGTTCGAGCAGACGCGTGGGGTCGGCGATTTCCTCGTCCTCATGGCGTCGCTCGCCTACCTCGGGGCGAGCTGGTGGCACGGCCGCCTCTACCCGGGTGCGGAAGGACTCGACGCCGGGGCCTTCATCGAGACGGTCGCGTTCATGCTGGTGGCGGTCGGGCTCAATCGCATTCCGGCGACCCTGATCGAGCGCATCCGGCGAACCCGCGGCGTCATGGCCGAAGCGGAGCAGGGGTTTCTCGGGGTCCGCGCGCCGGCCGAGGAATCCGACGAGCTCGGGTTCATGGAAAAGAGCTTCAATCGCATGCTCGAAGGCATCGGCTCCACGATCTCTACCGTGCAGCGCGAAGCCGACGAGGTCGCCGCCTTCGCCGAGCAGCTCGCTGCGTCGGCGCAGCAGCTTCACGCCACGTTCGAGACGGTGACCAGCACGGCGGCGCAGCTCGCGCAGGAGCTGGGGAGCCAGCGCGGGCTGGCAGACGCGGCGCGGGGCGAAAGCGCCAAAGCGGCCGATCAGGCCTCCACGCTGCGGACGCGGTCGGAGATGATGCAGGTCGACGCGCGGCGGCTCGTCGCGGCGGCCGAGCGCGGCCGCGAGCGCGTGGCACGCGCCAATCAGACACTGCGCACGGTGGGGGAGGAAGTCCGCGCCACCGCGGCCACCGTTGCGGGACTGTCGGGGATGTCGGACCGCATTGGCGGCTTCGCACAGGCGATTGCCCGCATCGCGCGCCAGACCCACCTGCTCGCGCTGAACGCCGCGATCGAGGCCGCCCGCGCGGCGGAGCACGGCGAAGGCTTCGCGGTCGTCGCCGACGAGGTACGCTCCCTCGCCGCGGAAGCCGCGCGCTCCGCCCGTGAGGTGGCTGAGCTCGTGACCGAGTTGCGCGTCGGGATCGACGCCGCCGCGCGCGCGATGCAGACGGGCGAGTCGCAGGTGCGGGATATCGGGGCGGTGGCCGGGGAAGCCGATGGGGCGCTGCTCGAGCTGCACCAGGGCGTGCAGGTGATCGGCGATCTCGTCAACGCCACGGCGGACGTGTCGCGCAGCCAGGCGAGCCGTCTCGCCGAGCTCGCCCAGGTGCTGCAGCAGGTGGCGGTGATCGCGAGCAGCTCCTCTGAGAGCGCCGACGGCGCGGCATCCGCGACCTCGGGCCAGGTGGGTTCGATGACCGACCTCACGGCCACGTCGCAGCAGCTCGCCCAGCTGGCCGAGCGGCTCCGCGCCAGCATCGCCCGCTTCTCCGTGTTGCGGCGGGAGCAGATCACCGCCGAGCATCGCGCCGCCTCGGCGGTCCGGGTCTCTACGCCACAACCCGTCCACATCGTCGAAGTCTGAGGAAATCACCCCAGCCGGAAGACGGTCGCGGCGTCCGATCCTTGGTCCCCAGCTCCGGCATGAAGGGGGCGGAACGCGCGGAACGTCTCCCGGTAGGGGCGAATCAGCAGGTCCACATAGCGCGTCAATGCGACGTCGAATGGAAAGCGGCGGCGGTACTCGCCCGCCGTCACGCCGAGCATCGCTTTCAAGTGGCGGCTGAAGCTCTGCGGCGACGAGAAATCGAGGCGGTACGACACGTCGGCGACCGACAGTCCCGGATTGCCGAACAGGTACGCGGCGTGCACCAGTCGCATCCCGGCCAGATACGTCTTCGGCGAGGGCAGCTCGGCGCGCAGGAAGCGGGACATCAGCGTACTCGCCCCGATGCGGAGATGACGCGCCAGCGCGCGCACCGTGCGGATCACCGGCGCGAGTCGGGTGAGCGCCTCGAAGAACAGGCGGGCGTCTTCGGGGAGCGCGTCGCCCAGCGCCGGTATGAGCACGTGCAGAATCCGCGCGGCGACGGGGGAGGCGGGTTGCCCGATCAAGTCGCGCAGCCGCCGCCATCCGCCCGGGTCGGTGCAATCGATCGCCGTCCGGACGCCGCTCGCCCCGAGCCGCAGCAGCGTCTCGGTGGCACCGGGATCGCGCCGCGAGACGAGCGCGACGGCGGGAATCGCCGGGAACTCGCGCACCAGGCGGGCCACCGTGGGCAGCTCCTCGCCGCCGCAGCGGTGCACCGAGAGCACGACGGCGTCGACCCGGCGCCGCCGCGCTGCCGTCAACACTTCCCGACAGGAATTGGCGTGCAGCGACACGTAGCAGCCGTCGCCCACGGCTTCGAACCGCGGTCGCTCGGCGGGCGGCAGCAACGTGCATACGGTGACCATCGCGGCGCACACGATGGCCCCGAGCGCTCAACCGCCTCTCAAGCCTTGCTCGGGGGCGCGCCGGCGCCTGGGCCGGTCCCGCGAACACATCAAGCTTGCATCAACCGGGCCGGCGACAGGGCGTGGGAATGTGCGGTGCGGAGTGAATTCGATGCGCCTGCTCAAGCGTCGCGGCGGTGCCCCAGCAGCTGCAGGTACACATCCCAGTCGGACTCGCGGAAACACACGAAGCGCACCAGCTCGAGGGCTGACGACCCGCGCACCTGCTCCCGCACCGCCTCCACCGCGACGGCCGCGGCTGCCGCGACCGGATATCCGTATGCCCCGGTGCTGACCGCCGGAAACGCGACCGAGCGGATCCCGTGCTGCGTCGCGAGCCGCAGCGCGGTCACGTAACAGCCGCGCAGCAGCTCCGCCTCGCCCCGGTCGCCGCCTTCCCACACCGGCCCCACCGTATGGATCACGTAGGGCGCGGCGAGACGATACCCCCGGGTGATCCGCGACTCGCCCGTCGGGCATCCGCGCAAGGCCCGGCACTCGGCCAGGAGCTCCGGCCCCGCGGCCCGGTGAATCGCCCCATCGACACCGCCTCCACCCAGCAGCGAGCTGTTGGCGGCGTTGACGATGGCGTCGACCGCCTGGGCGGTAATGTCCCCGATAACCGCTTCCAGCCGCGTCATCTACGCGAAGCTACCTTCCGCCAGGCCCCCAGCAATCGCATCTTTGGCGCGGCTCTAGAGAGTAGGACGATGCCGCGTCGCGACCTCATCGAACGAGTGCGGAAGGCGCTGGGGGACCGCTACGAGGTCATCACAGCGGTCGGCCGCGGCGGCAACGCCTCGATCTTCGGCGCCTTTGATAAGGCGGGGAACCGCGTCGCGATCAAGGTCTTGCACCCCGAGCTCGCGGTGTCGGTCGCCGCCGACCGGTTTCTCCGCGAGATCCGCTATGCCGGCAAGCTGCATCATCCGCACATCGCCCCGCTGCTCGACAGCGGGGAGAGCGACTACCTGCTGTGGCTCGTCATGCCCTACGTGCCGGGAGAGTCGCTGCGCAGTGCGCTGCATCGCGAGCGGCGGCTGGCGCCGGACTTCGCCGCCCGGCTGGCGTGCGAAATCCTGGAAGCACTGGGGTACGCACACGGGCAGGGCCTGGTCCACCGGGACATCAAACCGGACAACATCGTACTGTCACCCGACGGCGCCGTGCTGGTGGATTTCGGCATCGCGCGCGCCATCGCGCAGTCGGAAGGCGATCGCGTGACGCGCAGCGGGTTCGTCGTGGGAACCGAGGAGTACATGAGCCCCGAGCAGGCCATGGGGACGGACGACATCGACGGCCGCACCGATCTCTACTCCCTCGGCATCGTCCTGTTCGAGGCGGTGACGGGACGGCCTCCGTTTTCCGGCCCTTCACCGGCGGTCGTGATCGACATGCAGCAGCACCATGAGCCGCCGGACCTGCACCGCCTGCGCCCCGAGCTCGCGCCGGAATACGCCGCGGCGATCACCCGTGCGCTGCGCAAGCGCCCCGCCGAGCGGTGGCCCGGCGCCGAAGAAATGCGCCAGGCCCTGTTGCCGTTCAGTCTCTCCGGCGGATGACCGACCCGCTGTTCGATCAGGTCTCGACCGCCCTGGCGGGGCGCTACGCCCTGGTTCGCGAGCTCGGGCAGGGGGGGATGGGTGCGGTCTTCCTCGGCAAGGACGCGAAGCTGGGGCGCGAGGTCGCGATCAAGGTGCTTCCCCCGACCACGCGCGCCTACCTCGGCAGCGAGCGCTTTCAGCGCGAAGTGCAGCTGGTCGCGCGGCTCTCGCACCCGCACATCGTCCCGCTCTTCGAAGCGGATGAGGTCGACGGCTTCCTCTACTACGTCATGGAATACGTGGAGGGGGAATCGCTGGCGCAGCGCCTCGCACGCCAGGGACCGCTCGCCTTCGAGGAGGCGATTCGCATCATCGCCGAGGTCGGTGACGCGCTGCAATACGCCCACGAGCACGGCATCGTCCACCGCGACATCAAGCCCGCCAACATCCTGCTCTCGGGCGAGCACGCCCGCGTCACCGATTTCGGGATCGCCAAGAGCGTCGCCGAATCCGAGGAAGGGAAGACCCTCACCGGCACCGGCGTGACGGTCGGAACCGCCGCGTACATGAGCCCCGAGCAGGCGAGCGGTGAGCGCCGCATCGACGCGCGCAGCGACGTCTACGCCCTCGCCGCGGTGCTGTACGAGATGCTCGCCGGCGAGCCGCCGTTCACCGGCCCCAATGCGCAGGCGATCGTCGCGCGCATTCTCGTCGACGCGCCCCGTGCGGTGCGCACCATCCGCCCCAACGTGCCGACGCACGTGGACCAGGCACTGCTCGCCGGACTCGCCAAGGTCCCGGCCGACCGGCCGGCGTCGGCGCGCGGCTTCGTGGACAGCTTGGCCGCCCCGACCGTCGAGCGGCGCGCCACCCCGCAGCGCCAGCGACGGTGGCTGGTGGTCGGCACCGCGCTCCTGCTCGCCGCTGCCATCGCCGTCGCGCTGCTGCTGCGCTCGCGTCCCGTGCCGGCGCCCGGGCGGCCCGCGGGCATGGCGCTCGTCGGGCCGGGCAGCTACACGGTGGGCGGGGGATCGGGTCGCCCCACCCACAGCGTCGCCCTCGCCGCCTTCTACATCGATTCGACCGAAGTCACGGTCGCGCGCTACCAGCGCTACCTCACCTCGGCCGGTTTCACCGCACCGTGGCGCCAGCGCCCTCCGGACGATTGGCCCGCCACCGGAATCCTGTGGAGCGAGGCGCAGCGTTTCTGCGCCGCACGCGGCGCGCGACTGCCGACGGAGGATGAATGGGAGGCTGCGGCGCGCGGGCCAGACGGCCGCCGCTATCCTTGGGGAGACCAGTGGGCCCGCGGCCGCGCCAACGCCGCTGGCGCGAGCGATACCCTGGCGCCGGTCGGCGGATTCCCCCTGGGGCGCTCGTTCGTCGGTGCGCTCGACATGATCGGGAACGCCTGGGAGTGGGTCGATGCCGATACCGTGACGCGCGGCGGCCTGGTCCGTCATGTGATCAAGGGCGGGGCATTCAATTCCCTCGCGCAGATTGCCACGGCGACGTATCGCGTGACGCTCCCCGACGACCGCGAGCAGCTGTGGAACACCGGCTTCCGATGCGCCGCAAGCATCCCGGGAGCAACGCGGGATTGAGCCGGCTGGCTCCGCTCTGCGTCCTTCTCGTCGCGGCATGCCAGCCGCAGGCGAAGCGGCTGCTGCTGCTGGACGAATCGCTCACGCAGCCGGTCGAGCTCGAGTCCACCGCGCGGCCGTGGGACGCCGCCGGCTATGACGTCGATTACCGCCGCTTCTACCCACACCTCACGCGCGCCGACCTCGACCGCTACCGCGTCGTGATGATTCTCGGCGGCCGCCGCCCCGGCGCCGCTTCCGACGCGCTCGACGTCGGGGACCTCGCGATTCTCACCGAGTGGACGCTGCGCGGCGGCGTTGTCGTGCTCGGCTACCCGCCCGAAGGCGGCGGGTCGCTCGACCGCTGGCTCATGAACCGCTGGCTCGCCTGGACGGGGGCGCGGATCACGATCGGTGACTTCGCGCTGCGCAGCGCGCGCACGCCACACGCCGCGCCACTGCTCGAGCCGCAGCTCGCGAACGGAATGCGGGGTGCGGGATTCGACCCGTTTGCGGCCGGGGTCAGCAATCCGCTCCTGGTGGAAGACGACGGGCAAACACTCGCCAGCGTGGGGCCGGCCGCGTTCGTCCAGGGACCGGGGCTGAAATTGCAACGCCGCCCCGGCGCCACGGCGATCGCCGCCACGCGCGTCGACAACGGACTCGTGGTCGTCGCGTCGCGCGCGGCGCTCGACGGAGCAGGGGAGTCCGGCAGTGAGTCAGAGCTGTTTTTCCGGGCCCTCGCCCGCTGGACGCGACGCCCGGCCGAATGGGCTCGCATTCCTGAAGCCGGCGCCCGCTCCCGTCTCGTGCTCAGCGGCGGTCCGGCCGCCGTCGCGCCACGGCCCCCGCGGCAGGCGCCGCCGGAGGGCGTCTTCGCCGAGCGCCTCGCCCGCGCGCGCCGTGCCACGCCGCGGCCGGGAGCGGGCCTTCCCGGATGGATCACCCGTCAGGGCATGCGGGCCCTGCAAACCGATTTCCCCCGGCTCGCCCCCGAAGTGAGCGTCACGGCGCGCATCGCCGCGCTCGATTCGCTCACCAACATCCTCGACATCGGCGCGTTCAACCTCCTCGTGACCAACGCGCACGTCGCCCCGCTCGCCGATTCCACGGGCCGCGGGCGCTGGGAGCGCGACGCGCTGCGGGCCGCGTGGCAGCAGATCGCCGGACGGCTGCAGGCCACGAGCGTCCGGTGGCTGCCGCTGGTCGCCCCCAAAGACCTCGAGACGATTGGCGACACCGCCGGGCCGCCGTGTCCGCTCGACGACGTCCTGTGGGGGAGGATCGCGTCCGGCATGCGGGTGCTGTCGCGTTTCGCCGCGTCGCGTTCCGACCTGATCCCGGCGGTGGGCATCGAGCTCGATGAGACGACGCACTCCTGGAGCGGCATGCCGTTCTGCGACGCGGCCTGGCAGGCCGGCATCGCGGCGCTGCCGAAGCATCCCGCGCTGACGAAGGCGCGGCTCACCGCGCTGGCCGCCGTGCCGCTGGTCGCGCGCTACGACACGCTGCTCGAGAGCGGGCTGCTCGCCGAGTACGACTCGGCGGTCTCGCGCGCGGTGGAGCAGCGCGCCGCCGCGATCGCGCAGGATGCGCGGCGCCAGCGGCGCGACCTGCTGGTTGCGGTGCTCGTGCCGCGCTCTCCCGATGACTGGTTCACGCGCAGCTTGGTGCGCGGCCTCACCACCCCCAGCGCGCCGGCGATCGTCCTGTCACCCGATCCGCGAGCACGCCAGATCCTGGGGATGGTGCTGCACGCGATTCGTCTCGATCCCACGCAGTTGTCCGCCGGTGGAACGGGCCGTCTCAGTCCGCTGGTATTCCGTGAGCACGACGGATTCTGGCTCGGCCCTGCTGAATCGGTCTTCGTGGGGGCGAGTGACAGTCTGGCGCGTCTGGTACGCCGCCTCTCCAAGGAGCGCTAAAAACGGTTAACTTTGGCGCAGGAGAGGGTGGGGCGGGATGGTCGCGGCGTGCTGGTTGGAGTGGTGCGTCGAGGAAAGTCCGAGCTCCGTAGGGCAGACTGCCAGGTAACGCCTGGGCGCCGCAAGGCGACGGACAGGGCCACAGAAAACATACCGCCCGGTTTCCGGGCAAGGGTGAAAAGGTGGGGTAAGAGCCCACCGCGCGGCCGGTAACGGTCGTGGCACGGTAACCCCCAGTCGGAGCAAGGCCAAATAGGCAGCGAGATCCGGCCCGGGTCGTTTGAGCTGCGGGTAGGCCGCACGAGATGGCTGGCGACAGCTATCCCAGAGAGATGACCATCTGGCCGCTTTGCGCGGCCAAACAGAACTCGGCTTATGGCCCCACCACTCTCCTCCGAATGACGGGCGGCAAGCCATATCCGGCGCAGTGGGAGCGCGTCGCCGACCTGCGGGTATTCCGTACGTCCCCCGATGCATGGGAAAAGCTGATCGCCTGGCGCACCGACATGGGGAAGCGAGGCTGGAAGCTGTTACGGGTCACCCACGAGGGACCGGAGCTGGTCGCCGTCTTCGGCCGCACCAAAGCCGACCGTCAGGATCGCTGACGTGAGACCCCTACGACGAGGAGACGCGAGGCCCATGACGCCACGCTTGCTATTGCTGACTGCCGTGCTGCTCGCCGCGGCGTGCGGCGGTGGTCCCCCGCGGGCCGGGACGGCGCCGACCCCGACGCCGGCAGCGCCGCCGGGAGTCGCGCCGGTGCATTCGCCGACGGTGCAGTTCGCCCCCAGCACGACGCACTTTCTGGTGCGGCAGGACCTCCACATCCAGCAGGACTACGCTGGCCTCCCGCCGACCATCGATCTGCGCTTCGGCCTGTTCGTGACCGCGGCGATCGGTGCGCCTGCCGACAGCGGATTGCCGACGACGTTCACCGTCGACTCGATCGTCGTCGATTCGGCGACTCAGCTGCCCCCGAACATCAATCTCGCGGCGGCCCGCGGGTTCCGCATCACTGGGCGCCTGCTCTCGACCGGTGAATTCATCAGTGGTCCCTGTGATACGAGCGCGGCCGCATCGCAAATCAGCAGTCTGTTGCCCCGGTTCCGGAGCTTCTTCCCACGCCTTCCCGTGGGCGGCGTGCGCCCCGCGATGACGTGGAGCGATTCCACCGATGTGACCGACAACCCCGTGTGTACCGGCGGCGCTTCGATCACAACGCACTCGGCCAATCAGCGGACCGCCGCAGCGTGGGAAGACCATGCAGGAAGCCGCGCGTTGCGGCTCGAGTCCACGTCCAATTATCGCTTTAACGGATCCGGTCAGCAGAGCGGGAATCCGTTTACGATCGACGGCTCCGGTGCGGGCACCGGCATCGCCTACCTCAGCTCGGATGGCCGCTATCTCGGCGGGGAACAGCGTGACTCGGCGTCCCTGACGATCGACCTGCAGGTGCAGGGAATCACGATTCCGCGCCGTCAGCTCTCGCACACGGTCGTCACGCCGTTGCCACGGTGAGGCGGGTCGCGGCCGCAGCGCTCCTCGCCGTCGCGTGCGCCCGGATGGCGCACGCGCAGAGCGCCACCAATCGCGCCGCCTCGTATCTCGTCGCCTCCAACATCGGCGACGCCCGCGCCCTGTGGGTGAACCCCGCGGGGCTCGCGGCCCGGCCCGAGGCGTCGGTGCTGCTCGATCTCACGGTCGTGCAGCCCGGGTCCACCGGGCGGCTGGGGCAGGTGACGGCGGGTTTCAACGCCCGGGGACTCTCGTTCGGCTACCAGCGCGACAACTCCCTGGCCGGTATCCACGGGCACACGTTCAAGTTCGGGCTGGCCGCGAACTACGGAGCATTCGCAGGAGGCGCCTCCCTGGCACTCCATGGCGGCGCGAACAGCGGCACGGCGTGGGATGTGGGAGTGCGCTACGACTGGCTCTCGACCGTCACGATCGGCGGCGTGATCCGCAACATCGGCCGTCCGCGGATCTTCGGGGTGCGCCAGGCAACGAGCCTCGTTCCTGCGGTCACGGTGCGGCCGCTCGGTTCGGTGCTCGCACTATCGGCCCAGGCGAGCGTCGTGTCGGATTCGAGTGCCCGAGGCTACACCGTGGAGGCCGAAGTGCTCTGGCCGCGCTCGCCCAGGGTGGGACTGCTCGCCCGGTTCGATACCGACGGCTCGCTGCACGCCCGAGCGCTGCTCTTCGGGCTGTCGATCGGGACTCATGACCGCGTGGGCGCCGTCGGCTCGACCCCGGGGGACGTCTCCAAAGTAGATGCGGTGAACGTCTACGGAGTATCGAGCCGCACTCCGCGCTAGCCTCACATCCGCCTGCCGTTGATCCGTACCTTCCGTCCGATCGAGTCCGCCGGTAGCAGCCGCTGCAGCGGCCCTGCCAGCGACCACGCTCCGCGCGGCGTCATCTCCGGGTAGACGGTGTCGCGCCGGCTCCCCGGCAGGATGAGGATATAGCGGAGGTCGGGACCGCCTTTCCATTCCAGGTCGAACGTGAATGCGACACTGTCGCGCGGGTAGCCGCGGCTGCCGTGCGGGGTGAGTACCCCGACACGGCGATTCGACACCAGGAAGAAGATCGTATCGCCGCGATCGCGGGGGCGGAACACGAGCTGCACGCTGTCGCCGGGGGAGAGCAGGCGCCCAGCCGCGAGCGCCGCGCGCAGCGAATCGGGAACCGCGGCTGTGGTCATCACCATCCACGGCGCCGCGGCGAGCACGTACCAGAACACCACCACCGCGCCCGCGATGAAGGCTGCGCCGGCGAGGCATCCCGCCAGCGCCACACCGACGAGCGATTTCACGAACATGGAAAACCACGTGCTGCGATGCTGCACGCGCTGCTTGGCCGCGGTGGGCAACGCATCGACCAGCGCGCGGCTCACCTCCGCCGCGCTCTGGAAGCGCTCGCCGGGGTCCTTGGCGAGCATGCGCGCCAGCACTGCGCCGAGCTCGGGGGTCACGTCGCTCCGCAGCTCACGGATGTCCCGTGGCACGGCGGTGAGCTGCTGGGCGATGATCTTCGCCGAGGAATCCCCGTCGAACGGCGGCCCGCCCGACAGCATCTGGTACAGCACGATCCCGAGCGAGTAGATGTCGGAGCGGCCGTCGACGGCGTCGCCCGCCGCCTGCTCGGGACTCATGTACTGCGGGGTCCCGATGATCATCCCCTCGGTCGTCAGCTGCGCTGCGGTGGCGGCCTGGGCCGCCTTCGCGATGCCGAAGTCGGTGACCAGCACGTTGCCGCGCTTGTCGAGCAGGATGTTGTCGGGTTTGATGTCGCGGTGGACCACGCCCTCGGCGTGGGCGTAGGAGAGGGCGTCGGCGACCGCGCGCGCCACCCGCGCCGCGTCGCCCGGCGACAACCGCCGCATCGGCCGGCTCCCCAGGAGCTGGCGCAGGCTCGGCCCGTCGACGCACCGCATCGCGAGGTACAGGAGCTCGGCCTGCTGCCCGACCTCGTAGATCGGGACGATGTTGGGGTGCTCGAGGCGGGCGATCGTCTGCGCCTCCCGCACGAAGCGCTCGGACAGCGTCGGCGCGGGAACACCCGCGGTGTCCAGCACCTTCACCGCGACGTCGCGATTGAGGGCGTGGTCCCGGGTACGGAACACGACGGCGAAACCGCCCTGCCCGAGCAGCGGCCCGACCGTGAACTGCTTGCCCAGCGCCTCCTGCAGGCGCTGCTGGAGGCCTGAGATATCCATACCTTTACTCCATGACCATCGCGCGCAAACGTACGATCGTCTGGCGGACTGCGTCAGGCTTCATCGGGCTCGGCCTCGTCTGGCTGCTCGGCGTGTGGCCGCCGCCCGTCTGGTGGCGCGATCACTGGCCCGAGCAGACCGCCATGATGCGGCTGCGCGACTCCGGCGGCGCCTACCAGCCGATGCCGATCACACGGTTTCCGGGCGTGCTGCAGCGCATGGTCGTCATCGGGGAAGACTCCCGCTTCCGCACCCATCACGGCGTCGACCTCGACGAAATCCGTGATGCGTTACGGCTGCCGCCGAACGCCGGTTTCGTGCTCACGCTGCGCACCTTTTGGCGCGAGCGCGACCGCGTCCGCGGCGCCAGCACCATCACCCAGCAGCTCGTCAAGAATCTGTACCTCTCGCCGTCGCGCAATCCACTGCGCAAGGTCAAGGAGATCGTGACGGCGCTGCGCATGGAGGTGGCGCTGCCGAAGGATCGCATCCTGGAGCTGTACCTGAACCTCGTGGAGTTGGGACCGGGGGTCTGGGGCGTCCCCGCAGCGAGTCAGCGCTACTTCGGCGTCGCGCCGGGAGCGCTGAGCGAGGATCAGGCAGCCGCGCTCGCCGCCACGCTGCCGTTCCCGCTCTCGTCCAATCCGGCGTACCGGTCGAATCGGATGCTGCACCGCCGCGACCTCATTCTGGCGCGCTACAACGGCGTGAACGTCTTCATCCCGCCCGACGAGGGGCTGCTCGATTCGCTCCCCGCGGCCGTGCTGGTCCCGCCCGCCGTCCCCCCGGTCCTCGATACCCTGGTGGCCGACTCCCTGCAGGTCCCGCTGCCGGGCGATACGATGCCGGGAGACTCGACACGGGATACGACGGCCGACTCGACGCGCGATAGCACGCCGCACCACTGAATCAGTCGACGAGGCGCAACGGCATCACCAGCGCGAGATAACTCGCGGGATCGTCCCACCCCACCGGCTCGATCGTCGCGGCGCGTTCCGGTGCCTTGAAGGTGAAGCGCACCTCGTCGGTCGGCATGTACTTGAGGATCTCGAGCAGATACGTCGCGTTGAAGCCGATCTCGAACGGCTCGCCGTCATAGCTCACCGCCAGCTCGTCCGACGCCTCGCCCAGGTCCGGCGTCTGCACCGAGAACTTCACGAGACCGCCCGAGAAACCGAGGCGGATGCGATGCGTCTGGTCGCTCGCCACGACGCTCGTGCGCCTGAGCGCCGCCCCGAACGCCATCTTGTCGACGGTCGCGATCTTGTCGTTCTCACGCGGGATCACCTGCTCGTAGTTCGGATACGGCCCTTCGATCAACCGCGAATAGACGAGCCGGCCCGTCGCGCGGAAGCCGATGTGGTTGTCGCTCTTGGCGACCTCGAGCGCGTCCTCCGGCCCGAACAGCCGGCGGATCTGCTCCAGCGCCTTGGGCGGCACGATCAGGTCGGCGGTCGACCCACCGCTCGCCGGCACGTCCATCTTCGCCAGCCGGTGCCCGTTGGTCGCGACCATGCGCATGTGATCCGGCCGCAGCTCCCACAAGACCCCGTTCAGAATCGGACGGCTCTCCTCGGTCGACGCCGCGAATGCCACGTGCGCGACGAGCTTGTGGACCACGCCGGCGCTCGCCTTCCAGGCCTTGTCGAACTTCACCGCCGGGAACGAGGGGAACTCCTCGCGCGGCAAGCCGAGCAGCTTGAACCGGGACCGCCCGCACTCGATCCCCACCCGCTGCTCGCCGGCGCCGGTGAAGCGGATCGGTGCGGCCGGCAGCTCGCGCACGATGTCGGTGAGCTTCTTGGCCGGGATCGTCGCCGACCCTTCCGTGTCGACGTCGGCCGCGACCGTCGTGCTGACCGCGATGTCGAGGTCGGTCCCCGACAGACGGATCCCCTGCTTCGTGGCTTCCAGCAGCACATTCGACAGGACCGGCAAGGTGGTCTTCGCCGGAATGGCGGCCGCCACCGCCGCGAGACCTTCCTGCAGTTGTTCCCGTGTGATTGTGAACTTCATGCCGACGAATCCCCGCGCTGCGTTGGTAAGAGTCTGACTGCTTCTCTTCTATAGAAATACTAGTAGTAGTAGTAGTACGTCGGGAAATGTGGGCTCGTGCAACTAAGTGCCATGCCCCTATCGGCTTCAGGCCATGTGGCGGTGTGAGAAGTATGTTGGAGAATCGCCACCTTTCCCCAGCTTCCCACATCTCACAACCCACATCCCACGCCGTTCACATTTTCCCCGCCGCATGTTGGCTACAATGCGGACAATTCCTGCCGCGCCATCTCGATCCGCTCCTTGAACGTCCGGTCGCGCATCATCTGGCGCTCGACCTTGTCGACGCTGTGGATCACCGTCGAATGGTCGCGGCCCCCGAACGCCTGCCCGATCTCAACCAGCTGCATCCCCAGCATGGCGCGCGCGAGGTACATGGCCACCTGGCGCGGGATCGTCAGCGTCTTGGTGCGGGCCTTGGACCGCAGCCCTTCGGGCGTGACCCCCCAGCGCCGCGCCACGACCTCCTGGACCCGGTCGATGCTCGGCGTCGCCGGGCCACTCGTCGCGCTCTCCTCTCCCTGACGGATCTTGTCCGCCAGCGCCTCGCGCGCCAGCTCGATCGTCACCTCGCGGTTCTTGAGCGAGGCGAAGAGCAGCAGCTTGATGATGCACCCTTCGAGCTCGCGTACGCTCGAGCGGACGTGCTCGGCGATGAAGCGCAGCACGTCGTCCGGGATCGTGAGCTCGAGATGGTCCTGGTGCGCCTTCTTGCGCAGGATCGCGATGCGGTGCTCGAGGTCGGGCTGGCCGATGTCGGCCACCATCCCCCACTCGAAGCGGGAGATCAGGCGATCCTCGAGCCCCGGGATCTCCTTCGGGAGCCGGTCGGAGGTCAGCACCATCTGCTTGCGGCCTTCGAACAGCGCGTTGAACGTGTGGAAGAACTCGTCCTGCGTCATTTCCTTGCCTTCCAGGAAATGCACGTCGTCGACGAGCAGCAGGTCGATGTCGTTCCGATAGCGGCGGCGGAACTCGGGCATCGTCCGCGCCTGGATGCTTTCGATGACCTCGTTGATGAACTGCTCCGCCCCCACGTACAGGAGCCGCATGTCGGGATTGCGCTTCAAGACGGCGTGCGCGATCGCCTGCATCAGGTGCGTCTTGCCGAGGCCCGTGGCGCCGTAGATGAACAGCGGGTTGTAGGTGCGCCCCGGGGCTTCCGCCACGGCGTGGGCCGCGGCCGCCGCCAGCTCGTTCGATTTGCCGACGACGAACGTCTCGAACGTGTACCGCTCGTTGAGCGGCATCGTGACGCTCGTCGCCACCCCCGGAGCGGGCTTCGGAGCGACGAAGAAATCCATCTGGGGCCGCTGCTGCCGGTCTTCCAGCACGCGAAATACGACCGGAGTGGGCGCGCCGAAGACACGCTCCGCCGCACGGGCGAGCAGCGGCGCGTGCTTCGTGTCGTTCCATTCCGCAGCGAACTGATCCGGAGCGCCCAGCACCAGGCGCCCGTCTTCCAAGGCCAGGGGGACCGCTGGTTCGAGCCAGGTCCGCACGGTGGCCTCAGGCAATTCGCGCCGCGCCTCTTCGAGCAGGCGCTTCCAAGCGTCTTTCGGTGACAGCTCCATCGAGAGCAATTGAATTTTGGTGGGACTTTAAGCAAGGGCGGGGCGAAGCTACGGGCCGCATGTGGAAAAGTCAACCTTGTTCGGGTCCACCCCCACGTTTAGGTTTCCCCGCCTTACGTGAGGGTAAAATGGGGAAGCCGACGTACCGGCCGCGCAACCGGCGCCGCATCAACAAGCACGGATTCCGCGCGCGCATGAAAGACAAGTGGGGACGTGCGACGCTCGCGCGGCGGCGCAAGAAGGGTCGCAAACGTCTCACGGTGCAGCTGCCGTCGAAACACTGGAGTGGCTGACGGGCGAGCGGTACCCGCCTCGCGCGCGGCTGCCACGCGGGGCTGATCTCGTACAGTGTTGGGACACCGGGCGCCGGGTGCGCATGCGCCACCTCGAGATGGCGTGGCGTCCAAACTCGCAGGGCCACGCGCGGACGGGGATCGTCGTTCCCCGATTCGGAGAGACCGCGGTGGCCCGCAATCGTTTGCGGCGCCGGGTGCGGGAAATCTTGAGACGCGAGCTGCTCGCATCCCTCCCCGCCGTCGATCTCGTGGTGCGGGCCCGACGCGCCGCCTATACCGCCCACTTTGCAGAGTTGCGCGCCGAATTGGCCGACGCCACGGCGCGGATCGGCTGACGTGGACCCGCGCCGGTGGCCTAGGGGCCTGGCCCTGGGGTTGATACGTGGCTACCAGCTCACACTGTCACATCTGATGTTCACGCAGTGTCGCTTCACACCCTCCTGCTCCCGCTATACCTACGAAGCGGTGGAGCGCTACGGCGCGCTGCGCGGCAGCTGGCTGGGGTTGAAACGAATCCTCCGTTGTCACCCGTTTCATCCGGGTGGATACGACCCGGTTCCCTAGGACACCTCCGTGGATCAGCGACGCGTCATACTCGCCGTTCTCCTGATGTTTGTGGTGGCCATCGTGCCGAGCCTGCTGTTCCGGTCCAGACAGCCGGTCGGACGGGCGCCGGCCGGCCGGACGGACGGTCGGCCGGACAGCGGCGTCGTCGCGGAGCGTCCTCCTGTGTCCCCCGAGACGCTTCCGACCGCCCGACCGCCTGTCCGCCCGACCGCGCTGTCCGCCGAGACCGTGTGGGTGTCGAGCCCGCTGTATCGCTTTGGGTTCACCACCCGCGGCGCGCGCCTGGTCGCAGCCGAAATCGAGTCGTACCGGTCATTCGCCCCGGGCGATTCCGGCGGCCGCGTCCAGCTCGTGCTGCGCGACGCGCCCCTCTTGGGCCTGGGCATCGTCGTCGGGAACGACACTGCCTCCCTCGCCGATACGCCCTTTACCCCCGATCAGAAGAGTCTCACCGTCGCCGGTGACGGTACGACCCTGACGTTCACCGCAGCCGTCGGCAGTGGATCGGTAACGGTCGCTTACCGGTTTGTCCCCGCCGACTATCACTTCTCCGTCAGCGGACACGTCGCCGGCCTCGGCGGCTCGGGCGGCGTCCTGATCGTCGATCTGGGGCAGGGACTCCGGTCGGTCGAGGCGGAGCCGCTCTCCGACTACCGGGAATACGCGGTCGTGACGAAGGCCGACAAGACGCAAAAGGAAGCGTTCGCGTCGATCGACCCGGGGAAGCGCGTGGTGATGGACGGGCCGTTCGAGTGGGTCGGCGTGAAATCGAAATACTTTTTCGCGGCGATTCTCGCCCCCGACCAGAACCTCCGGCCGTTCGCCGGCGCCGTCGCGACGGGGGAACCCCGCGAGCAAGTGACCGTATCCTCGCTGTTCGGCAATCGCACCAGCCTGCTCGCCACCCGGGCGTCGGTCCTCACGACCCTGGCCCTCCCTGCGACGGGGGCGTTCCGCTACGACATCTACCTCGGTCCGTTCGAGCACCGCCGGCTCGATCAGCTGGGTCACGGGCTCGACGACGCCAATCCCTACGGTTGGTCGATCTTCCGCCCGATCATCCATCCGGTCTCGATCATCGTCGTACGCATTCTCTTCTGGATGCACGAGGTGTTGCGGCTCCCCTATGGCTGGGTGCTCATCGTCTTCGGAGTGCTGGTGCGTCTCCTGTTGTGGCCGCTGCAAAAGCGCGCCATGGAATCGCAGATGCGCATGCAGGCGGTGCAGCCGCTGATGCAGGATATCCAGACCCGCTACAAGAACGATCCACAGCGCCTGCAGCAGGAGATGATGCGGCTGTACAAGGAGCACAAAGTGAACCCGTTCGGCGGCTGCCTCCCGATGATGCTGCCGATGCCCGTGCTGCTCGCGCTGTTCTTCGTCTTCTCGAATACGATCGAGTTTCGCGGCGTGCCGTTCCTCTGGCTGCCCGACCTGTCGCGCGCCGACCCGCTCTACATCATTCCCATCATCATGGGCGTGTCGATGTTCGCGGTCTCGAAGATCGGACAGCGGGGGCTGCCGCCCAATCCGCAGACCAAGACGTTCCTCTACGTGATGCCGGCGATGATGACGTTCATCTTCCTGCGGCTCGCCTCGGGACTGAATCTGTACTACGCGGTGCAGAACCTGATCTCGCTGCCGCAGCAGTGGCAGATCTCCAAGCGCCGCCTCGCGGCGCAGAACCGTCCCTCGGGCGGCACCTAACGGAGCCGGAGACCGGGTGCTGTCCGATGCGATCGTCGCCCTGGCGACGCCACCCGGCCGCAGCGCCCTCGCGCTGATCCGATTGTCGGGCCGCGGCGCATTCGACATCGGCGCCAGAGTGCTGCACCCGTTCCACCCCGACCGGCCACGCGTCGCCGTTCGCGTGGCGGTGCGCCATCCTGCCACCGGCGAGGACCTGGATCTCGGGATCGCGATCTGCTATCCCGGCCCGGCGAGCTATACCGGCGAGGACCAGATCGAGATCGCGACGCACGGCGGCCTCCTCGTACCGGGGGAGGTCGTCGCGGCCTGTGTCGTCGCCGGAGCACGGCTCGCGGAGCCCGGGGAGTTCACGCGCCGGGCGCTGCAGAATGGCAAGCTCGACCTGGTGCAGGCCGAGGCGACCGCGGACCTGATCGACGCCGGCGCGCCCGCGCAGCGGCGGCGCGCGCTGCAGCAGCTCGAGCGCGGGCTTTCGCGCCGGCTCGAAGCGCTGCGCGACGAAATCCTGCAGCTCGAGGCGCTGATCGCGTACGACATCGATTTTCCCGAGGAAGACGAAGGCCCGGTGCCCCCCGAGCAGGTGGAGCGCGCCTGGCATGTCGTGCACGACCGCCTGGGGCGGCTGCTCGCGACCGCCCCGGAGGGCGAGCGGCTCCACTCCGGGGCGCTCGTCGTGATCGCGGGCCCCCCCAATGCCGGCAAGTCGTCGCTGTTCAACGCCTTGCTCGGTCACGAGCGCGCCATCGTCACTGAGATCCCCGGCACGACGCGCGACGCAATCGAGGCACCCGCCGTCCTCGAGGGGTTCCCGTTCCGGCTGGTCGACACCGCGGGGCTGCGCGACAGTCCTGACCGGGTGGAGCAGCTCGGCATCGAGGTGAGCCGCCGCTATCTCGCCGCTGCCGATCTCGTGTTGTTCTGTGAGGAGGCCGGCACTGCGTCGGCCGCCGCGGCAGCATTTCTCTCCGAGATCCAGACACCAGTCATTGCGGTCGCGACCAAGGCCGACATTCGACCCGCGACCGCCAGGGAGTCCATTGGGGACCGCCCGACCGTCCAGGTCTCGACGGTAACTGGCGTTGGCCTCGACGCCGTCAAGCGCAAGCTCGCTGAGGCGGCGTTCGGCAATCTGGTGCGACTGGGTGACGTGGAGCCGATCGTGACCCGGGAGCGCCACCGCGCGGCGCTGACCGAGGCGCTGCGCGAGCTGGAGCAGTTTCAGGCTGCGCGGGCGAGCGGCGTGGACGCCGCTGCGACGGCCACGCACCTCGTGGCGGCGGTCGGCGCGCTCGACGATCTCATCGGCGTCGTTACCCCGGACGACGTGCTGGACCGGGTGTTCGGAAGTTTTTGCGTAGGGAAGTAGCGCGGGACGATCTACTCGGGGGGCGTCTCACCACTCGAGGCGATGCGCCACACCTCGTCGGCCAGCCACTCGAGCCGTTGCTCGGCCTGCTCTCGCTCTTCCGGAGTCATCGTCGCGACGCGGGCGGCGACGTCTCGGGCGTGGGAGACGAACTCCTCCAGCATCTCGCGCAGCGTGTAGTTGCGGCGGCGTTCCGGGAGGTGCGGGGGGGGACCCTTGGTGGTCATGCCGTCTGCGTCCCCGAGGCCGCGTCATCAGCCTGCTGCATGATCTCCGCCGCGGCGCGGACGGTCCGCGGCAATCCGTGCTCGGCGAGGTAGCTCTCGATCAGCCGCAGGCCGAGATAGTAGCCGGTGCGCTCCGGGAGCACGCGCCCCTGGACGAGGCGCGAGGCGGGACTCATCCCCCCCGACAGGAACCGCAGCCGCAGGCCCAGCCCGCGGCGCGACAGCTCCGCCACCGCCGAGCGGCGCAGGAACGCGTCCAGCTCGCGGATGCGGCGGTATTGCCGCCGCGTATAGCCGAAATACTCCCACGGCTCGAAACCCGGCGCCGTCGCCTGCGATGTGGCGATCGCGATCCCCTCGTTCATCAGGAGCTCGCGCAGTGTCGCGCGGCTGCCGGTCGTCCAGTAGTCGTACGTCCCCTCTCCCTCGTCTACCAGGCGCTTCATCTCCGCCAGGCTGGTGGGGGAGGTGTAGCGCACGGCGTGCGCTACCTCATGGGCGATCCACAGGGAGAGCAGGTGCGGGGCGAGTCCCAGACCACTCGTCTGCGGGTTGGCGCGGCCGGTAAAGTGCTCGAGGCACACGAACGCGACGCCCTTGCCGTCCACGACGAGCTCGCCCGCGTTTGCCGCGCCGACGCCCACCATGAGATACAAGTCGATCGGGCAATCGGCTTCCAGCTGGTCGCGCGCCCGGCTCAGCGCGTCTTCGGCGATGCGGGCGACGTCGACGTCTTCCAGCAGGCGCATCAGGTCGGCGCGGTCGGCCTGCATCGCGCCGGCGATCACGCGCTCGGCGTGCGGCGATTCCAGGTCGATGACGTAGTTATGCCAGTAGCTGCCGAGTACCGGAGCGTGACGCTCGAGATACGCGTGATAGGCCGCCACGGGGTCTGGCGCGGCGATGCAGGCGAGGAACTCCGGAACGAGATTGACGAGCATGGCCCGGGTCGGCCCCAAGTATAGATCGCCGAGCCGGTGCGACAAGTCTCGGTCAATGCACGGCGATCTCCAACGCGACAGTCTCCGACTTGACATTCGACGGAACGTCGGTCACGGAGAGCGTCACGCGATAGCGTCCCGGCGGGAGGCGCCCCGGCTCGATGACGAGCCGCTCCGGCGTGGTACCGCGCCACTCCACGTCGCGATCGAATTCGAATACGACCGACGCCGCGCCGCCGACCAGCCGCCGCACCACCCCAGCGATCGGCGTGAACGTGTAGCGTGCGTGGTAGCGCGCGCGATCGTCGGCGCCGCGCGTCAGACCATACACCTCCGTATACGCCGCGAGCGGCCGACCCGACGCGAACACGAGATCAGCCGGCATCGCGGACAACGTTCGCTCGCGATCGCTCAGGCTGTCGCCCGGGGCAAGGGCGAGACTCGACAGGGCAAGCCGGCTGCGCGAGAAGAAGGGCAGCACGAGCCGTGTACGCTCGCGGCCCACCTGCCCGGCAGAGTCGACGTCGAGACCGAGATCGTACAGACCGGGAGGCGCCGTGACGGCGAGAACCCCGGAGCCGCGGGCCTGGACGACCTGGGTTCCCGCGGTGTCCCACAAGACCACCGCGGCCGAATCCGGCGCGGTCCGGACATACAGGTCCGTCGAGCCTGGCTCGGCGCTCTGGAAGAAAGCGGTCCACCCCACGGCCGTGAGCGACGCGGGAAGTGACGTGCCGTCCGTCGTCAGCAGCGACAGGAGTTGGCGTGCAGCGCGCCCGCTGCGCGGCGGCGCGACGATGAGATCGCCGTGGGGGCCGTAGCGGCCCGGGATGCCGTCGAACACGACCGTGGTGGGACCCTGCGGCGTGTCGTACGTCCACTCGTGCGCCGTGAAGAGTCTTCCCGGAACCACGTCGCGTTCCCACACGTCCGGGCGCCCGTGTCGCAGCCACACGAGCCCGGGGCCGCTCAGCTGTTCGCGGGCGTAGACGGTCAGATGCTGCCCACCGTCGTACGCAGTCTGCGGCTCGGGAAACAACACGCTCGCCGCGGAGATACTGTCCAGAGGCTCGACGCCCGCGTGCAGCAGCGTCACGACCGTATCGGTCAGGTAAGACGCCGCGAGACCCCGGGCGACAGCAGACGAGTGAAACCGGCTGGAGGGGTGCAGCAGGGGAAACATGCGGCGCACCTCCATGAGGCGGCGGAAGTGCTCGGCGATGCGCTCGTTGTTGGGCGTGACGAGATTGGGATCACGCCGCCCCCAGAACGTCGCGAAGAACTGCTGCCGCTCCTCCGGCTGCAGCTCCTCCACGCGCGCGACTTCTGCGGGCGATGCAATGGCCCGCACCTGCTGCCACAGCGCGTCGGTCGAATCGAGGGTGGCCGCGTCCAGCGCGGAATCGTACCAGGCGTACCCCGCAGCGTCCTTGCCGCCGTCGAAGGCTGCTTCCGCACGCAGCAGGAAACCGGGGACGTACCGTCCCCGATGGGCCAATACCAGCGCCGCGAGCGAGTCTGCGCGAGCCGGCTGCTCCAGGTCGAGGGCGATGCGGGCGCGCCGCTCCAGCGCCAGGAGGTCGCCGGGATGGCGGCCGAGGGCGGAATCCGCACGGCGCCAGATCGCGGCATTGTGATAGAGCTGCTCGAACAACGACCAGCAGTCCCGGTAGTCGGGGTCGAGTGCGAAGATCCTGAGCACCGCCTCGCGCATGACCGCTTCACCTTCGTCGCTGCCGAGGTACTGGCCGACGCGAACCTGCCAGTACAACGGCTCGGGGTCCTGGGGAGCGAGCCGCGCGGCTTCCTGGAACTCCGCCAGCGCCGGGTACCGTCCCACGACCGGCCAGGCGTAGAGGATCCGGCCGAGGAGCAGGTGCGCGGCGACATCCGAGGGGTGTGCGGAGACGAGCGTTTCGGCGATGCGGCGAGCGGCGGGGAGGTTGTGGGCGGCGATCAGGGAATCGGCGCGAGCGTACAGCGAGTCCTGCGACACCAGCAGGAACAGCAATGCGATCATATCGGTCAGTGCCGGTCCCGCATCCTCCGGCTCATCTCGGCGAGGAACTTCCGCTCCGCGGGCGTGAGGCTGTTGATCCCGCTGGCCGAGATCTTGTCGAGGACGCGGTCGACTTCCGCCTGCGTGCGGTCGGGAGACCGCCCCTGTACCGGGCCCGAGCGGCGCACCGGATCGCTCGAACGAGCCACGAGCGCCGCCGACTTCACCACCGCATCGGGGACGACGCTCTTGCGCAGTTGCCGCTCATGCCGGGACGAGCGCCAGTCGGCGGTCTTGAGCAGCAACAGCGCCGTTCCGATCCCGCCGAGGTGCGCCAGATGCGAAATCCCCATCGCCGACGAGAGCCACACCAGGGCGAGCGAGATCCCGACGTAGAACGTGACCAGCCACTTCGCGGCGAACGGCTCGGGGAAGGGGAACACCATCACCGGGGCATCGGGCCAATACCAGGCGAAGGCGACCGCGATGCCCAGCACAGCCGCCGACGCACCGACAAGCAGCTTCAGGTAAATCACCGATGACAGGATGCCGGCGAACGCCGCGCCACCCAGCCCGCACAGCAGGTAGAACCACAGGAATCGCCGGCCTCCCAGTCGCGCTTCTACCGGCGGACCAAAGAAGTACAGCGCCACCATGTTGAACAGGAGATGTAGGATGTTCTCGTGGACGAACTGATAGGTGATCAGCGTCCACGGGTGTGACCAGACCGCGACCGGGTTGAACCCGAAGAGACCGATGTGCGCGGGGAACACGGTCCACTGCAGCAGGAAGGCGAACAGGTTGGCGACCAGCAGCCGTCCCACCCAGGGCGTCACCCCGTCGGTGCGATCGGGAGTCATGGTGTCGTTATTCACGCCGTTCATCGCCAATGTTCCGTGCCAGGCTGCAGATACGCTCGCACATTTCAGCATAGTCGATCCCGGCCGCCCGCGCCGCCTGAGGGTACAGGCTGGTCCGGGTCAACCCGGGCAAGTTGTTCGCTTCCAGGCAGAAGATGTCTCCCGCGCTCGTCACCCGGAAGTCGATGCGTGAATACCCGGACAACTTGATGGCACGATGAGCCTTCACGGCCAGCTCCTGCAATTTGCGGGCGAGCGTCGCGTCGATGGCAGCCGGGAAGATCTCCTCGGACATTCCCGGGGTGTACTTGCATTCGTAGTCGAACAGCTCGTGCTTCGGGATGATCTCTCCCGGGGGGAGAGCCTCGGTCCCGAGCACCCCGACGGTCAGCTCCCGTCCCGGGATGAAGCGCTCGATCATCACTTCATCGTCCCAGCGCGACGCCTCGGCGATGGCCCGGCTGAGGTCTGTCTTGCGTTTGACCAGGGTGAGGCCGACCGTCGACCCCTGCTTCGACGGTTTCACGATCGCCGGCCACCCGATGTCCCGATCGACCAGCGCGGCATCGAAATCGGGCGTCACCATGCACCACTCGGCGACGGGCACGCCCGCCGCCCGGAACAGACGCTTCGAGAGATCCTTGTCGACCGCGAGCGCCGATCCCAGCGGTCCCGAGCCGGTATACGGTGTCCCGATCACGTCCAGCACCGCCTGCAGGATCCCGCCTTCGCCCGCGCCGCCATGCACGACGAGGAACAGGACGTCCGCCGTCCGGACCACTTCGAGCGCGGCGAGTCCTCCTGACAGCAGGCGGCGCTCGCCATCGATCAGGTTTGCGACGTCGGGAAGCGCCGTGCCCACATCGGTGCGCAGCAGGCGCTTTTCTACGTCTTCGCTGAGCAGCCCCGTGGCGAGGTCGACGACCGCCACCACGTGCCTGCGTCCCCGCAACGCCGCGACGACTTGCGCCGCTCCGGCGAAGGCGACGGTGCGCTCGACGGTCGCGCCGCCCGTCAGAACCGTAATCCGCATCTACCGGATGCCGGCCAGCTGGTGCAGCAGGTCGTAGCGGGTGACGATGCCGGTGAGCTCGCTGTCCCGCCGCACCAGGGCGGCCGGGGTTTGCCGCGACAACAACGCGCTGAGGCGGTCGAGCGGCCAGTCGCCGTCTACCACCGGGAACGGCGGGTCCATCACTTCGCGCACCGGCCGGTCGAGCGTCGCGGCGTCCTGGAGGGCCCGCGCCATCAAGGCCTGCTCGCTCACCGAGCCCACCCCGTCGGTGCCTTCGAGCACGGGGAGCTGCGACACGTTGTAGGTGCTCATCAGGTTCAACGCCTGCCGCACCGTCGCCTGCGGGCCCACCGAGGCGAGCGGCGGCGCTCCATGGTCCTTGTGCGATACCACATCGGCCACGGTGCGCCGCTCGGCTTCGATCAGCTGGTTTTCGCGCAGCCACTCGTCGTTGTACACCTTGGAGAGATAGCGCTCGCCGGTATCGGCGAGCACCAGCACGATGCACGCGGTGGGATCGTCGAGCCGCCGCGCGACTTCGAGTGCGGCGACGAGGTTGACGCCCGTCGACCCGCCGCAGAACAGCGCCTCTTCGCGAGCCAGCCGCCGCGTCATCGCCATCGCCTCGGCGTCGCTCACCGTGATCCATTCATCGACGACGTCGAAATGGAGCGACGTCGGGATCTTGTCGCCCCCGATGCCTTCCACCTTGTACGGCGCACCCTCCCCCCTCACCTGCGTCCGGGCGTACTCACGATAGATCGAGCCCGCGGGATCCCCCGCGACGACCTTCACCGCGGGGTTCTTCTCTTTCAGGTAGCGGCCCACCCCGCTCACCGTCCCGCCGGTCCCCGGGGCGCAGACGAAGTGGGTGATCGTGCCGTCGGTCTGGGTCCACAGCTCGGGACCGGTCGTGCGGTAATGGGCTTCGGGATTGACGGGGTTGTAGTGCTGGTCTGCGAAGATCGCATTGTCGAGGGACGCCGCGATGGCGCGTCCCTTCATGATGTAATTGTCGGGGTGATCGGGGGCGACGGCCGTGGGCGTGATGATGACCTCGGCGCCCAGCGCCCGCAGCAGTCGCGCCTTCTCCTGGGACATCTTGTCGGGCATGGTGAAGATGCAGCGGTATCCCTTCACCGCCGCGGCGAGCGCCAACCCGATACCGGTGTTGCCAGAGGTCGCTTCGACGATGACGCCACCCGGGCGCAGCTTGCCCGAGCGTTCCGCCGCTTCGATCATCGCCACCCCGATCCGGTCTTTCACCGAGCCACCGGGGTTGAAGATCTCCGCCTTGGCGAACACCGGGGTGCGGATTCCCTGGGTCACGCGGTGGAGCCGGATCAGCGGCGTCCATCCGATCGTCTCCAGGACGTTGTCGTACGGCTTGGTGTGCGGGTTCACGTGGAGTCGCGACGCACCTTGGTGCTGTCCGGCGCGGTGGTGGTGTCCTTGGGGGCGGGCGTCGAGTCGTGCCGCACACGGGCGCTGTCGCGACGTGTGCGCGTCGTATCGAAGGTCGGAATTGTCGTCGGAATCACGGCAGGCCGCGGCGCCGCAGCACGGGTCGTATCGCGGCGGACGCGGGCCGTGGTATCGGTCCGGACAGGGCGGGGTGCCAGGACCGTGGGCTGCGGAGCCGGCGTCACGGGACCGATTCCCGACTGGGGATGGCGGAATTCGACGGTCTGGAGGAACGCGGTGGAGACCGCCACTCCGTGTCGAAAGGCCGGAGCGTAGCGCAACCGGACCACGCCGCGCACCGCCGCGGTATCGAGGCTCACGTTGCCGCTCGATTCCGCGACGCGCGTCGATTCCGCAACGAGCTTGCCGCTCGAATCGGCGTAGAGCCGCAGCACCACATCCCCTTCGACGTGTCGATCGAACAGATCAGGCGGATACTGGACGGCGGGCTCGGCGTTGAGCGCGACCGGTGGCTCCTCGGCCGGGGCGGCGCTGGTGCTGCCCGGTTCATCGGAATGGCGGCACGCGAGTGCGGCGAGGGTCGCCGCGATCAACACACGTCTCATCGACCCTCCGTCAGCCGGCGCTGCATCGCCGCCAGGCGCGATAACGCCTCGAGCGGCGACAACGTGTTGACGTCGATTTTCGACAGCTCGTCGAGCAGGGGATGCGGTCCCCGCTCTCCGGCGAACAGCCCCAGCTGCGACGCGTCCTGCAGCGGCGGAACCGGCCGCCCGGCCACGTGATGCTCCTCCTCGAGCAGCTGCAGGACCTGCCAGGCGCGCGCCACGACCGGCGCGGGCAGTCCCGCGAGCTGGCCGACGTGGATGCCGTAGGAACGGTCCGCGCCGCCGGGCTCGAGCCGGTGCAGAAACACGATTTCCTCGCCCGCCTCGCGCACCGCGACGTTGAAGTTGCGGGCGTGCGCCAGCGATTCGGTGAGCTGGGTGAGCTCGTGGTAGTGCGTCGCGAAGATCGTCTTGCAGCCGATCTGGTTGTGCAGGCACTCGCTGACCGCCCAGGCGATGGCGACCCCATCGTAGGTGGACGTCCCGCGCCCGATCTCGTCGAGCAGCACGAGACTCCTGGCGGTGGCGCCGTGCAGGATGGCGCTCGTTTCGCTCATCTCCACCATGAAAGTGGACTGGCCGCGCACCAGATTGTCCGATGCCCCGACGCGCGTGAACAGCCGGTCGACGACGCCAATTGACGCCGTGCGCGCCGGGACGAACGATCCGATCTGCGCCAGTATCACCGCCAGCCCCACCTGCCGCAGCACCGTCGACTTGCCGGCCATGTTCGGCCCGGTCAAGAGCATCACCCGCCCGGCTTCGTCGAGGCGTACGTCGTTGGGGATGAATGCCTCCCGCGGCATCATCCGCTCCACAACCGGATGCCGGCAGTCGTCGAGCGCCAGCGCGAAGCCCGCGCTCACCTCGGGGCGGCAATACCGCTCGCGCTCCGCAAGGTCGGCCAGTCCCGCCCAGACATCGAGCCGCGCCAGCGCGGCAGCGGTGCGCTGCACGCGCGCCACCGCCTCGCCGACCCGCCGCCGCAGCGACTCGACCAGCTCCGTCTCGCGCGTGACCATACGCTCTTCCGCCGTCAGCACCTTCGATTCGTAGTCCTTCAGCTCAGGGGTGATGAATCGCTCCGCCCCGGTGAGCGTCTGGCGGCGCTCGTAATCCGCCGGCACCTGGGCCAGGTTCGAGCGCGTGACCTCGATGTAATACCCGAACACGCGGTTGTACCCGACCTTCAGCGAGGCGATGCCGGTGCGCTCGCGCTCGCGTGCCTGCAGCGAGGCGATGTACTGCTTGCCGCCGTCGCGCGCTTGGCGCACGAGATCCAGCTCTGCGTCATACCCGGGCCGGATCGCGTCACCATCCGCGGCCTGCGCCGGCGGGCTGTCCACCAGGGCGCGGGACAGCTCAGCCGCGATGTCGGCGAGCGGATCGAGATCCTCCGCCGCGGTCTCGAGCGCCGCGGCCCGGTCGCGTCCCGCGAGGCCGTCGAGCGCGGTCCCGACGTCGGGGAGCTTGAGCAGCGAGTCGCGCAGGTGCCCGAGCTCGCGCGGCGTCGCGCGTCCCATGGCGGCGCGCGAGGCCAACCGCTCGAGGTCACGCACGCCATCCAGGGCTTCGCGCAGCCGGTCGCGGCCGCGCGCGTCACCGGCCAGCACGCTCACGGCATCGAGCCGGACGTTGATCGCGGCGGGATCCACGAGCGGAGCCAGCAGCCAGCGGCGCAGCAACCGCGCGCCCATCGGCGTCAGCGTGCGATCGATCGTTTCCAGCAGCGTCGTGCCCGGCGCCCCCGCCCGCAGCGGCTCCACCAGCTCCAGATTGCGGCGCGTCATCTCGTCGAGCGGCAGGACGTCGCCGCGGCGCAGCAAGCGCGGGTGCCCGAGATGCGGCAATCCGCCCGGCTTGAGCTCGCGCGCGTAGCGCAGCAAGGCGCCTGCCGCCCCGAGGGCAGGTGCGTCGCCGGCCTCCACGCCGAGGCCATCGAGCGTAGCGAGCCCGAAGCTGCGCACCAGGTCTTCGCGCGCCAGCTCGGGATCGAATTCCCAGGCTTCCCGTTCGGCGACGCTCAGCGCCCGGAGCGCGTCGGCTGGGAGAGCGGTGAGTGCGAGCGCGTCGACCCCGGCTGGGAGCACGAGCTCCGGCGCCTCGTAGCGCGCCAGCGCCGCGGGCACCTCCGCCGCTGCGACGACTTCGAGCGCGAACTCGCCCGTGGAGAGATCGAGCGCCGCCAGACCGACCCCGCTCGTGTGGGGAGCCAGCGCTACGAGAAAGTTGTTGCGATTGCGCTCCAGCCAGTCGTCGGCGAGAATCGCGCCCGGCGACAGCGTCTCGACCACCTCGCGGCGCACCAGCCCCTTCGCGAACCGCGGATCCTCCACTTGCTCGCAGATTGCGACGCGGTGGCCGGCGGCGATCAGGCGGCGCAGGTATTCCGTGGCCGCCTTCACCGGGACCCCCGCGAGCGGGACCTCTACGGCGCCGCCATTGTTGCGCGACGTGAGCGTCAGGCCGAGCTCGCGCGCGGCGAGCTTGGCGTCGTCTTCGAACATCTCGTAGAAATCGCCCATCCGGAAAAACAGGATCGTCTGGGGGTGTCGCGATTTGATTTCGCGGTATTGCTGCATCAGGGGCGTATCGACCGCGATAAGCGGGGGATAGGGCCGGACGGGCCCCGCGTCCCCCTGGCTCACGGCTCCTCCACCAGGAACGGCTGGCCGCCGAACCGGGTCTTGAGCTGGCCCTGGGCGCGCTGCGCGGCGTCCCGGGTCGGGTAGGGGCCGACGCGGACCTTCATGTATCCCGACGAATCGCGCACCACGTGCGCGGCATACCCCAGCGTCTTGAGGCGGCTCAGCATGTCGTCGATCTGCGGCGCGCTTTTCCCCATCAGCACCTGGACGTCGAAGCGGCCGGCGGCGCGGCGGGACTGCGTGTCGACGCCCGTGCTCGTCGCGGCCACCGCGGCGCTCGACGTCTGGCAGCGCTCCGAATAGAAGCCCACCTGATTCTTGAACTCGACGTCGTCACCCGCACCCGCCAGCGCGTCGCGAATGTACGAGCAGCCGCGGCCCTCGTCGCGCAGGTCGAACGCCGACCGGGCCCCTACGAATGCCGCACGGGGGAGCAGCGGAGAATCGGGGTAGTCGCGCCGCAGCCGCTCGACGGACTGGATCGCCGAGGCGGGGTCGTTCTGCGCTTCGTACAGCTGCGACAGCCGCAGCAGGGCGTCGTCGGCCCACGACGAGCGGCTGTACTCGACGACCACGCGCTGCAGGCTGGTGGCGGCCGATTGCGGATCCGACGAGAGCATGCCGCCCTGTACGTACAGCGCTTCGGGATAGACGCTGTCTTGCGGTGAGAGGCTGATCAGCAGCCGCCGCACCACGGCGCGCGCCGAGTCGGTGCGCCCCGCTTGCGCGAGCGTCACCGCGGTCTGGAGCCGCGGGTCGAGTGCGGCCTGCGCCGCCGCGACCCGATGAAGCGCGGCGAGGGCAACGGCCGCAGCCAGGACCGCGCAACGATGGTTCACGCAGCCTCCCGTGCAGGAACGGCGAGGGAGAGGATGAGCTGCCGCATCACGCCGGCTTCGTCGGAGACGCCCGTGGTCTTCAACGCGAGATCGGCGGCGAGCGCGAGCCGCAGCGCCCGGTCGAGCGCGGAGGCGCTCCACCGCTCACCCCAGGCGGCCCATTGGGCGGCCTCGACCTTGTAACTGCGCAGCCCGAAGGGCCGCGCGGCAAGGAGATGGCGGAACAGCGCATCGACGAGCTTCCCCCTGGGCGTGCCGCGATCCAACTCCCCCCGCGCCAGCGCCGCACCCACGAGGGCGGTGCCGAGGGCGCCCACCATGCGGACGCCCGTCATCCCCGATTGCTGCAAGACCGGCTCGACCAGGCGCGCGGCGCGCGCCGGCGCGGGCTCGAGGGTGGCGTCGATCAAGTCCTGGAGCGTCTCCCCCTGGCGCACCCCGACGAGCGTGGTGACGTCGGCCGTCGTGGCGCTCCGTCCCACGACGAGCGCGGCAAGCTTCGTCAGCTCCTGGCGCAGCGCGCTCAAGTCCGCCCCGACCGTGGCGACGAGCAGCTCGGCGGCCGCGGGCTCGATCGCCACCCTGATCGACGGCGCCGCGTGCGCGACCCAGCGCAGCGCCCGCTCGGGAGGGAGCCGTTGCGTGGCGACCGACGTCGCCCGGGCGGCGAGATCGGACTCCGGCGCCTCGTCGTCCGTCTGCACCAGCACCAGGAGGGTCGTCGGGCTGGGGTGCTCGAGGTAGGCCAGGAGGGTGTCCCGCACCTTGGACTTCTTGCGGAGCTGTTCCACCCCGCGCAGCACCACCGCGCGGCGCTCGGCGAGCAGCGGCAGCGTGTTGAGCAGGGCGTGCAGTGCCTCGGGATCGAGCCCGGCGGCGCTGCGACTGTCGAGGTTGAAGTCCCGGCCCGAGGGACCCACGGCGCGATCCACGAGGGCGCGGATCGCTTCGTCCTTCAGGACGTCCTCTTCACCGTGCAGGTAGTAGACGGGGTCGGGGTCGCCGTGCTTGAGCGCGCGCAGGAGCGCGTCAAAGGAAAGCGCCGCCATACCGTCGAAGCTACCGCCGGTGGGGAGGGGATGAAAGTGTGAGGCCGGTGCTTACCGGGTGGAGCTCGACGCGCTGACAGGCTCCACGAAGGCCGGCTCGACGTACGCGGTCCCGTACGGATAGGGATTTCCGGAGACGACGCTGGTGCGGGGATCCTGGAACGACACAAAGGGCACTCCGGCCTGCGCCACGGGCTTCGGGAACGGGACCGGGGGGAGTGTCGGGGCGATGTCGACGTTGGGGCGACGCTGGGCCGTTTCCCAGGCGATCATGCCGATCGCGACCGCCACGAGCAGCGCGGCGGCGAACGCCGGGCGCGCCGGCAAGGACGGGCGGCCGGCCTTCGCCCGTTCCGAGTCGAGCCGCCGCTCGAGCCGGGAACGAAACGCGGTATCGGGCTCCGGTCCTGATGTCTGGAGACTCCCGATACCGCGACGTAATGCCGCGTCGTACCGCTGACAGGCAGTACACGACGCCAAGTGACGCGCGAACCGCCGCGCTTCCCTTGGCGCCGTGATCAACCCATCGCGGTAATCACTATACCGCGCGACGAATTCTCGACAGGTCATGACGGCTGGCAGTACCCGGACACACAGACCGGGTTCCGCCCAGAGCTACTCGACCAGCGGTTCGATCAGCTGGGCGAAGCTGTTCCGGGCCCGATTCAAGCGGCTCTTCACGGTTCCCAGATTACAGCCGGTGATCTCGGCGATTTCCTCGTAGCTCTTGCCCTCGAGCTCGCGCAGCACGAACACCACGCGGTGATGCTCGGGGAGCTGGCTGACGCACTTCTCAACGGCGTCCTTGAGGAAGCGCTTCCGGTACAGATCGTCGGGCCGCGCCGTCGTGTCTTCAAACTGCAACGGACGGTGATCGGCCTCCCAGTTGCGCTTGATCGTCTGAAAGAAGACCAGCGGGTTCCGGCTGCGGTTGCGCAGCTCGTTTTTCGCCAGGTTCGAGGCGATCGTATAGATCCAGGTCGAGAACTTCTTCGTCTGGTCGAAGCGATGCAGGTGCCGGAAGACGCGGATGAACACCTCTTGCACGAGGTCTTCGGCGCGCTCCCGGTCCCCGATGGTGCGATTGACGAAACTCAGCAGCCGGCCCTGATAGCGATCCACCAGCATACTGAAGGCTTGCGGATCACCCGCCAAATGCCGCTGCACGACATGGGCATCATCTAACTCATGCAGCGCCTCGCGTTCCAGCGCTCGAGGCGACGAATTGATCGCTGTCATGGTCATATATGCCTCTCCCGTCGAAGGCTGCCCCGTTTGGGCTCCTCCTCCTACGCACGATCTATACCGTGCGTTACACATGTCAACGCCCTATGTATACAAAGCGCTTACGGAAACGCAGGTGATCCAGGACACGTCGCGACCGTCCTCCCGACCGGACAGTGCGTCATTACAACCCGAGTACGAACCCGGCCATATAGAGGATTGCGACGACGGTCTTTGCGTCACTGATCTCGCCGCGCTTGATGGCGGTGAGGACTTCGGAGAGGGGCCGCGCGACCACCTCGATGAACTCGTCGGGCTCGCGATTGGCCTCGACCATGGTGAGCTCGGTCGCCAAAAACAGGTGAATCGTCTCATCGGTGAAACCGGGGGTGGTCCAGATGGTGGTGAGCCGCTCCAGCCGTCCCGCACGGGCACCGGCCTCCTCCCGCAACTCACGCTGCGCGCACGCATCGGGCGCTTCGCCCGGCTCCAGCCGTCCCGCGGGGATCTCCCACACCGGTCCACCCGCCGCATACCGAAATTGCCGCAGTAACAGCACAACGGGGTCGGCCGAGTCCACGGGCGAGACCAGCGGAACGACTGCGGCGGCACCGGGATGGCGGATGATCTCGAGCTCCCCGGTCGAGCCGTCGGGGAAGCGTACGGTGTCGACATCGAGGTTGAGCACGCGCCCCGTGTGAACGCGTCGAGTGGCCTGCTGCATCGCCAACACCCGGTGGAGGAGCCGCAATATAGGGCTCCCCCCCGGGTGTGGTCACGGTTTGGTGAGGAGATCCTCGAACAGCGCGAGCGCACGGGAGTCGTGCGATTGGCCGAGCCAGAAGATCGCTTTGCGACGAATCTCGGGATCGCCGTGCGTCTTCGCGATGCGGATCAGCGCCGGGACTCCTTCTTCCTGCGGGCGCTGTGACAGGGCGAAAACCGCCTGCTCGCGCACTTCGCGGTCGACGGTGTCCTCCCCCACGAGCGAGTCGAGTCCCCGCGTCGCCGCTTCCTCCGCCGCCTGCGACACCCAGAAGACCGACGAGCGCCGCGTCGCCTCGGGCACCGTCTCGTCGCGTGCCAGGCGCAGCAGCTCGGGCCAGGCGGTCACGCTGTCCGCCAGCGTCGCGACGAACACCGCGCGCTCCCCGACCTGGCCGCCGGCCTGGCGGGCGAGACTCAACAGATAGCGACCCGCTTCAGGGGCGGGGACGCGCCCGAGGTCGGTGACACCCTGGCGCGCAATCCATTGCCCGCCGACGTACGCGTGGAGCGACACGATTTTGCCGCCGCGCACCCAGAACGCCACGCGCACGGGGCCCGAGTCGCAGGGGGTGCGCCAGTCGACATCGTCGGACCAGCTGCCCTCCGATTGCTGGCGGCAGTGGCCATGGTCGCAGCCCCATTGAATCACGTTGTGGCCGTTTCCGTATACGCCCTCGCGGGCGGTGAAGGCCACGCGGACGTCGCCGTCGGGTGCCTGGGCGATGCGCGCTGCCAGCGTCTGTGCCGCGGCGGGTGAGGCGACCCCGAACACCGCTGCGGTGACCACCAGGATCGTCTTCATTGGTTGATGATGTCCAGCAGCGCTTGGCGGGCGCGCGGGTCGTGTGACTGCCCGAGCCAGAACACCGCCTTCTTGCGCAGCTCGGCGTTGGGATCGTGCTTGGCGATATCGATCAGCTTGTCGACCGCCTCGGACTCGTGACGCTGCGAGTAGACGAAGATCAGCTGCTCCTTCATCTCCTCGTTCGTCGTGCGGTCGTAGATGCCCGCCAGGTCGGGGAGGGACGCTCCCGTCTGGCCGGCCCAGAACAGGGCTTTCTTGCGCATCTCGACCGGCTCCCGCTCGTTCTGCGCCAGATCGAGCAGCCAGCGCCCGTTGTCGGGGTCACGCATCTGGCTGAGCGAGAAGATCACCTTCTCCTTGAGGTCGTCGGAGCTCAGCCGGGCGTAGAGTCCGCGCAGGAACGCCGCGTTCTGGGCGGAGTGTCCCTGGCCGAGCCAGAAGATCGCCTGCTCGCGCGCGTCGTCCGAGGCACTGGATTTCTCGGCGAAGTCGCGCAGGATCTGGCCGGCGCGGTCGCCGCGGATCTGGGACAGGGCGAACAGCGCCTTTTTCTGGATCTCCTCATCGGTCGATGACTGGAGGATCGAGTCGAGCGCAGTCACGGCCTTCTCGCTCCCGACCTGCGAGAGCCAGAACACCGCCTGCTCGCGCACCTCCTGGTCGGGATCGCCGCGCGCGGCACTGAGCAGGATGTCTTCGGTTTCCGCCGTGCGCTTCTGCGAGATAATGAACACCGCCTTGCGTCGCAGCTGCACGCTGCAGCTGTCGCGGCGCGCCAGCACCTGTTTCAGGATCGGCATGGCGGATTCGGCGTCCATCTGCAGCAGGGCATTGAGAGCGGCGATCCGGGGATCGTCGTCATCGTCGGATGTGGTGCAAATCCGGGAGGTCGTGTCCCGTGGGTTTGCTGCGTTTTGCGCGTGTTCACGGATCCACTTGGCCGCGTCCGGATCGCCCAGTTTGGCCAGGGCGGCCTGGATCTGCGCGTAGAGCGCATCGGCGTCGCTGCGCGTGGAAGTGCGGGGGAAGTGGGTGCGAAGGTAGTCAAGGGCCGTGCGTGCGGTGCGGTAATTGCCGGTGTCGCCGGTCTT